>JBJMPK010000192.1:0-9653 GCA_045803245.1 Gemmatimonadales bacterium | reverse complement strand
GATACGGGGGCACGAGACTGAGTCCGTTACCCTGATGTCGCCGACTCGACGCGAAGTCCTGGCCCAGCTCGCCGCCGTGGCACTGCTGCCGCTGCCCACCTGGCTTGGGACCGACCAGGATCCGCTGGATGGCACCATTGCCGATTACCAGGCGGGCCGCCGCCGCCGGGCATGGACCGCCACCGAGGTCACCGCCCGGGCCCTCGATCGTTGTCGAACCGACGGCGTGCGGTGGCGCGCTATCGACGCGTTCTCCGACACCGCCCTCGCCGAGGCCCGTGCCGCCGACGCCCGCCTGCGCGCCGGCAAAGTGCGCGGGCCACTCGACGGCGTCCCCGTCTTCGCCAAGGCGATCTACGACATGCAGGGACTCCCGACCACCGGTTCCAACGCCGAGTGGTCGCGTCTCTTTCCCAACGCCCTGCGGCGGGACGCACTGGAGGTGGCGCGGCTCCGCGCCGCCGGTGCAATCGTCCTGGGGAAAACCGCCGCCGACGACTTCGCCTACCACGGAAACGGTACCAGCAGCCACACCGGACAGGTGCTGAACCCGCACGACCCCACGGGAAGGCGCACGCCGGGTGGCTCCAGTGCAGGCTCGGCGGTCGCCGTGGCGGCTGGGATGGCCTTCGCGGCGCTCGGCACCGATGACGGTGGCTCCAACCGGATCCCGGCGCAGTTTACCGGAGTCGTGGGGATGAAGCCGACGTTCGGGCTCGTGCCCCGGACCGGCGTGATCCCTACCTGGCCGTACCTCGACACGCACGGGCCGCTCGCGCGCACGGTGGCGGACGCGGCGCTGCTGCTTTCTGTCATTGCCGGATTTGATGCGTCGGACCCGCTCGCCCTCGGGGGGAGTGGCGGACGGGCGAACGGCCGGACCGATCACCCGATCCTGCACCCCAGGCTGCGGGAGGATTCGCTCGCGGGTGTGCGGCTCGGATTGGTGGAGGCGCATGTCCCCCGCGCGCAGATGACGCTAGAGGCGGTCGCGATGTGGGACCGCGCCGTGGCCGACCTGGGTGCTGCCGGCGCCGTCGTCGAGGCCTTCGCGCCATCGGTGACCCTCGCGAGCTACAAGGACGTCTTCGCTGCCGCCGCTCGCGAGCGGGGCGACGTACCCCCGGATCCCAAGGCACCGGCACCTACGGCCAACGCGCTCTACCGCTACTTCTCCCGGCGCAGCGACAACCCTCGTGATGCCGTGCGCCGGGGGTACGCCGCCTATCGCGCCTTCTACGACGTGCTCCCCGCCGGCTTCGAGGACTGCGAGCCGCTCCTCGAGCGGCCCATGACAGAGGACGGAGCGGGGCAGTCGTTCGCCCGCTCGCGGGCCCAAGTACTGGCGACGCTGGCGAAATCGATGCACGGTGCCGGCATCGCGGCGATGGTCTATCCCACCATGCCGTTCAACGCTCCACCTGCGGCCGATAAGTGGCCGGACATCCGTACTCCGCTCGGATACGGCAACTGGCTGGGGCTGCCGGAGGTGTCGGTCCCGGCGGGACTCGGTGCGGACGGGATGCCGGCGCTCAACCTCTCCGTGGTGGGGCTCCCGGGTGATGACGCGCGCGTGCTCGCGATCGCGCACGGCTACGAGCGGCAGTCGCGCCGCTTCGTCGCGCCGCCGCGCCGCTGAGGCGCGTGACTCCAGATCAGGGTCACTAGATGCGATACTTGGGAACTAGCTGATATAGAGCCGAGGAGTGGATGAGAAGATTCGCCCTGGAGAGCCATCGGGCGCTTTTGCTTGTGGTCGCCCTCGCATTCGTGCTCGGGTTGCGGCTCCTGCTTTCCGATCGGTTCAGTGACTTTGACTTTCTTTACGACGCGGCGGCCCGCCTGGTTCGGGGCGAGCATGCCTACCCGCTCCCCCGGCAGCTGTTCCCCTACCCGCTGCCGGCCGTGCTGCTCGCGGTTCCCTTCACGGGGATTCGCCTGGAACTTGCGCGTCCGATCTTCGACGTCCTGGTGGGTTGGGCTTTCGTCTATGCGCTCTGGAGATACCGGGGCTCCTACGCTCTTCTTGCGGTACTGTCAGGGGCCTACCTCTTCGCAATGGGGAATGGCGAGACCACGCCACTCATGGTGGCAGCAAGCCTCGTCCCCGCTCTCGGCTTTATGCTTGCCGTAAAGCCCGCGACCTCCGCCGCCCTCTTGATCGCTCGTCCCTCACCGATGGCGGTCCTGGGAGTGATCGTCTTCTTCGTTCTCAGCGTTGTGATTCTGCCATCGTGGCCCAGGGACTGGTGGATGGCATTGCAGCAGGAGAACACACAGCTGGTGCCGCCAGTCTTGCGTCCCTTTGGTTTCGTCCTGTTGCTGGCGGCGCTCCGGTGGCGCTCATCGGAAGGGCGGCTGATCCTCGCGATGGCCTTCATACCCATGAGCACGCTGCCGCACGAGCTGGTCCCGCTGGCGCTCATCCCCGGCAATCTCCTCGAGATGGGGATCTATGTGGTGGGGAGCTGGTTTGCTGTGGTCGTGGCGGCAGGCCTGCTTCATCTCAGGCATAGCGGTGCCGACTGGACCCTGACCACCTGGCCGGCGACGCTCGGTGCCGTCTACCTTCCGATGCTGTATCTGGTGCTCCGCCGGCCGGGGAGCAGGAGCGAGCCCGAGAAGGAACGAAGAAGGCCCTATCGCCTCCCCGATGAGGAGCTTCAGGTCGACTTCATGCCGGATCCCGACGGCGGGGTCACCGTCAAGGTCACGCACCTTCCCACCGGCCGGTTTGCTATTGAGTCGGCTCCGACGCGCGAGCTGGCGGCGCGGAAGGCTCACGACAAGTTGGCCGGCATCCTCGCCGGCGCCTTGCGCCTCGCTAGACCGAGCTCCTAACTCCCAGCTCCATCAGGAAACCAGCAGGTGATAGTGGTACCGACTCCTCGGCCGCTTTCAGCCGACACTCGCCCCCCGTGCGCCTCCACCAGATGCTTGACGATGGAGAGCCCTAGTCCCGTCCCCCCCTCATCCCGTGAACGAGACGGATCAGCCCGGTAAAAGCGTTCGAAGATCCGGGGCAGGTGTTCTCGCACGATCCCCGACCCGTTGTCGCTCACGCTGATCGCCACGCCTGCGCCCTCACGCCGGCTTCGGAATACGATCCGTCCGCCATTGGGGGTGTAACGCACGGCATTCTCGAGCAGATTGGTGAGCACCTGGCCTACCGCGTCCGAATCGGCCAGCACCGTCGCCGCATCCGGCGCAATGTCGACGCTGAACTCGATGGCCTGCGCCGCAGTCGGATCCCGCAGGGAAGACCAGGCTTCCATCGCTGCCGATTTGAGGTCCACCGCCTCGCGGCGGGGCTGCCAGTGTCCCGCCTCGATCCGTGCCAGGTCGAGGAGATTGTCCACCAGGCGCTGCATCCGGCGAGCATTCCCCAGGATCGTGGAGAGGAAACCACGGGCGGTCTCCGCGTCCGGGCTGTCACCCAACAGCGTCTCGGTATAGCCCGAAATCGACGTGAGCGGAGTCTTGAGCTCGTGGGAAACATTCGCGACGAAGTCCCGCCGAATGGTCTCCAGCCGCCGGGTGTCGGTGAGATCGTGAATCACCAGGACTGCACCACCCGACGGCAGCGGGCGGGCGTTCATCAGGAACACCCGGTCGTCCATGTCGAGCTCCCGGTCCTGCACCGCGTTGCCCTGGAGCACCGCATCCACCACCTCGCGCGCGGCCTTGACCCGAAACAGCTCCGGCAAGCCGGGCAGCGGCTCACCCGGCTCATAGCCGAGCAGCCGCCGCGCCGCCGGATTCGCGGTCATGATACGGCCCCGCTGGTCGGCCGAGATCACGCCCTCCACCATGGACTCGACCAGCGCGGTGGTCTCGGCCTGCTCCCGCCGGATCTCGTCGAACCGGTCGCCCAGCTGCTGGTGCATCTGACGTAGCGCCTGCACCAGGCTATCGATATCGGGAACGCCGGACCGGGGGAACCGGGGCGGCGCTCCGGCTGCTATCGCCCGCGCGGCCGATCCGATCTCGATCAGCGGGCGGGCGATCGAGCGTCCCGCCGCCAGAGCCAGCAGACTCCCTATGAGGAGAGCGAGCAGCGCCGCACCGGCGACAGCGCGCTGGGCTCGGCGCACGACTTCGTCAACTTGGTCCAGACCCGCGGCCACCCGGACCACGCCGGGCCCGCCCGGGATCGCTACGTAGAGAAGGAGCCGGCCAACGGTCTCACTTCGGCGGCTGGCCATTCCGGTAGACCCGGCCAAGGCCGCCCGCACTTCAGGACGGCCGGCATGGTTCTCGATGGGTGGGAGGGGACCAGGGGGGAAATCGCTATCGGCGCGGACCCAGCCGTTGCGATCGATGAGTGTAATGCGGTGCTTCGTCTGGGCGGCCAGTCGCCGCACAACCCCGGGCCAGGCAGTCGAATCAGCCGGAAGTGCCTCCCGTACCAGCGCGGCCTCGCTCCCGAGCCCGAGCGCGATGTCTCCTTCCATGTCCCGCCGCAGCGAGCGCTCCGCGGTCCAGAACAGAATGCCGACAGTGAGCACCAGGATGAGAACCGATCCGAGGACCAGCCGCCTGACAAACGTCACCGGCTACGGGCCCCTCGCTCGTTTCCTTTGAAGCGGTAGCCGAACCCACGGACGGTTTCGATCAGCCGGCCGGTGTCGCCCAGCTTGGTGCGGAGGCGCTGGACGTGCATGTCCACCGTCCGGGTCTGAATGTCCGGCTGCGCTTCCCAGACGGTTTCGAGCAGCTGCGGCCGGGTCTGGACCCGTCCCCTGCGCTCGATCAGCGTGAGCAGGAGCTTGTACTCGGTGGCGGTGAGATTGAGCTCCTCTCCATGGAGCGTGGCGCGGTGGGCTGACCGATCGATCGCGATGGGGCCAGCTGAGAGAGTGGAACCGGCGCTCACGGCGGGTGAGCCCAACCGCCGCAGCAGCCCACTCACTCGGAGTGAAAGCTCCTGCGGGGAGAACGGCTTGGTGAGGTAATCGTCGGCCCCGAGCGAGAGGCCCCGAATGCGATCGCTTTCCTCCCGCCGAGCGGTGAGCAGGATGACGCCGACCTCGCGGGTCTCGTCCCGCTTGCGCATCTCCGCCAGCACATCGTACCCCGAGATGCCGGGAAGCATCAGGTCCAGGATGACGATGTCGGGGCGCTCCTCCCGCGCCGCCTTCAGGGCGTCGGGACCGTTCGCGGCGGTGGAGACCCGGAATCCGGCCTTGGCGAGGTGATAGGCGACGAGTGCCGTAATGTCCGCCTCATCATCTACGACCAGGATACGGTGGGTCATGACGGCCTCGATCGGGCCAGCGACCTCCCCTCCGGCTCCTGGACGCGGGAGCGGGTATGGGCCCGGCTTCGATCGGCGGCCCGCTCCCGTTCGGCCCGCATCGCGGCATCGTTTTCTACCGCTTCGAGCACGGCGGAGAGTATTCGCCCGGCCGGACCCCCCTCGCGGCGCAGCCGATAAAGGACGAATTGAGCGATGGGTGTGTCCCGGACCAGGTCGGCCCGCCGCAACACCTGCAAGTGGCGGGAGACAGTGGGCTGGGGCAGGTCGAGCACCGCTTGGATATCGGAGACAAAGAGCGGCGCAGCGGCGAGACAGTTCAGAATCCGCAGCCGCGTGGGCTCTGCGACGGTCAGAAGTAGGTCAGCGGCGGAACCCGAGATGGCCGAAGTGGTCATATGCGCGCAGACGAATATATGGGAGAAGGGGACGAACGGGAATGAGCCGCTAGACCACGTGCTCCGCGTGCCGTACGAGGCTGGGTGTGTACTCGATGGGTCGACCGACGGCGGGATTGAGTTCAACCATCTCGGCCACCGTCTCCGGATGCGCGCCTTTGAGGGAGTTGCCCAGCTCGTCGGCCCGGAGCAGGACCCGACTCATCCGATCCCGGCCGCAAAGCACCTGGAACTTCGCCAGGGCGGCAGCCGCCTGCTCCGACGCCAGCCGCTCCAGGGCACGGAGACCAGGCTCGGCTCCTGTAAGGCGATTCTGGTCTCCGGCGAGGGCCGAGAGTGAGGATGCGATCTCCTCCGCAAGGACATGCAGGTCGTGGAGCCCGCCGAGGACGTCCTGCACTTCCTTCAGTTGGCGGACCAGGGTTCGATTCTGCGAAACGTTGCGAACCAGAGGCTCGATCAGGTAGCGGAGCCGCTTGACCGAAATCCTGGCTCGGTGGGCATCCTGGTCGCTGGGCGCTTCCCCCGCGCGCTTGAGGTCGGCTCTCAGCCGGACTACATGCTGGTGAACCAGGTCGCCGGCGACCTCACCGAACGTCGGCGGTCTCGTCCGAGGATCGGTGGCGATCTCGATCTGGAGGGTCGCGAGCCGCCGTCTGAGCTTGCTTGCAGTCTTCCCGAAGCGCCGCCCGATCTCGGCGGTGGAGGGGTTGAGGGTTTCGAGCTGCCGGCCTTCGAGACGGCCGATGAACCAGAACACCGCTTGGGCCTCCTCGGGTCCCAGCCCCTCCGCCTGCTTGCGGAGCCAGAGGAGCTGCACTTCGGCGTCACGGGCCGCATTGGTATCGGTCATCAGGGTTCGCAACCGCTTAAGGCTCTTACCGCTGAGGCTGGCCTTCAGCTGCGCCCGATAGGCGCGCAGGCAGCTCCTGAGGCGGCGGAGACCGACCCGGAAATCGTGCAGCGCCTCGAGGTCGAGCGCATCTGCCAGACGCTTCTGCACGCGATCGATTTGATCGAGGTAGCTCAGGGCGAGCAATCGGGATGCTTCTTCGGCCGACCGGTCCATCAGATCGGAGGGAAGTCGTCGAGCCATCCTAATCTCCCAGACGGGCCAACTCACGACGGCTGAGGAGCCATTCCAGAGTGCCTCCACTCGGCTTGGGAGCGTTCTTGAAGTCGATGAGGCACGCCCCTCCCTTCTTGAGCTCGACGAACGACGCCGCTTTGCCGGTGAGCAGATATCCCACGAGTGTGCTCAGATGCGGGTCATGGCCCACCACTCCCACTGTCTTTGCCGGGAGCTGCTCCTGGAGCCATGGCAGCAATTCGTCGGGTTGGTGTTCCGGGATGAGCGTCTCCAGCTTCACGACCTTGGTGCGGTACTCTAAGGCGACGATTTCGGCGCTCTCGAAAGCCCTGGTCCAGGGACTGCTGGCCAGGACATCGATCGCCGGCACCAAGCGGGCCAGTCCCGCGGCGGCCCGGCGCATCTCCTTCTTACCTTCGGCTGTCAGCGGCCGGAGCCGGTCGTCGCGCCCCTTGGCCTCCCATTCCTCCCGGTCGCCGGCTGGACCGTGCCGGATGATGACGAGCTTCACGCCGGCTCGGGCCGTTTCCGGGACCGCGGCGAGCGTACGCGTGGAGGCGTGGTGCGCTGCCCGGCGTCGTCTCCGTTGCTCGCATTGAGATCGTCAGCCGGAGGCGGCCCGGACGGACCGAAAATGGGAACGAAGCGAAGGGCCGAATCCACCGCTACCCGGGCCGACTGCCGCGCCATCGCCAGGAACACAGCCTGGGAGCGGACCTCTTCCTGGCCTTCTCCTGGTTTCAGCCGGGTGTAAGTGCCGTCGGCCTGCAGCTGCCGGGCTTTGACATTGTCATTCAGCACCACCTGGAGCAGCTCCCGGGTGAGGCGGGCCTTGAGCCGGGAATCCTCAACCGGGAACATGAGCTCGATGCGGCGGAGGAAATTGCGCGGCATCCAGTCGGCGCTTCCGAGAAATACCTCCGGCTCGCCCGCGTTCTCGAAGTAAAAAACGCGGCTGTGCTCGAGGAACCGGTCCACGATGCTGATCACCCGGATGTTTTCCGAGAGGCCCGGCATTCCCGGCCTCAGGCAACAGGTCCCGCGTATGATGAGATCAATGCGCACGCCCCGGCGAGCGGCCCGGTATAGCGCATCGATGACGGTAGGCTCGACCAGCGCGTTCATCTTGGCGATGATCCGGGCCGGGCGGCCCACCGCGGCATTCCGGCCCTCACGGTCGATCAGCTCGATGATCTGCTCCCGCAGGCCGAGCGGGGCAACCAGGAACTTCCGCCAGCGGCGTCCCTGGGAGTATCCGGTGAGGAGATTGAACAGCTCGCTGATGTCTTCCCCGAACTCGGGTCTGGCGGTAAACAGGCCCAGGTCGGTGTACACCCGGGCGGTCATCGGGTTGTAGTTGCCGGTCGAGAGGTGCACGTAGCGCCGGATACCGTCGACCTCGCGGCGGACCACGAGCGCCGCCTTGCAGTGGGTCTTTAGTCCCACCACGCCGTACACCACGTGCACGCCGGCATGCTCGAGCGAGCGGGCCCAGACGATGTTGTTCTCCTCGTCGAACCGGGCCTTGAGCTCGACCAGAGCGGTCACCTGCTTGCCGTTCTGCGCCGCCCGTTCCAGTGCCCGGATGATCGGGCTCCCGCCGCTGGTGCGATAGAGGGTCTGCTTGATCGCCAGCACCTGGGGATCGTCGGCCGCCCGCTCGATGAAATTCACCACGCATCCAAACGACTCGAACGGATGGTGTACCAGCACATCCTGCCGCCGAATGAGCTCGAACACGTCCGCCGCGTTGGCGAATGCGGGCGGGATGCCGGGGACCAGCGGCTCGTCCTTGAGTGCGCGGAACCCTTCCAATCGCTGCAGCGCCATGAATACGGTGAGGTCGATCGGACCCTGAACCCGGTACACGTCGCGGTCGTGCAGGTCGAGGGCGCCGACCAGCAACTGGACGAACCGCTCGTCGGCCGCGTTGGAGATCTCCAGCCGCACCGCGTCACCCCGCATCCGCTGACGGAGGTTCTCTTCGATGCTCTGGAGCAGGTCCTCGGCTTCGTCCTCGTCGATGGTGAGGTCGGTATTGCGGGTCACCCGGAAGACGGTGTGGCCCAGCACGCGGAAGCCGCCGAACAGGGTCTCGAGATGGGCGGCGATGATGTCTTCCAGCAGCACGAAGCGAACCCGGTCGGGAGAGCCCGGAAGGAGTACCACCCGGTCGAGCACCGCGGGTACCTGCACCACCGCGAAGAGCTCCTGCAACTGGTTGGCGTGCTTCCGTTCCACCAGCAGGGCGACGTTGAGGCTCTTGTTATGCACGTGCGGAAACGGGTGGCCGGGATCGATCGCCAGTGGTGTCAGTACCGGATAGATACTGCTCGCGAACAGGGCATCGACGTAGGCCCGCTCCGCGGTCGAGAGGTGCTTCAGCTGGACCCACTCGATGCCGCTCCGCTGAAGCTCACCGATGAGATCCTGGTGCAGCAGGCGATACTGATCTCCAACCAACTGGTGCACCCGCTGATCGATCCGGGTCAGCTGCTCGGCGGGCGCCAGGCCGTCAGCCGGAAAGTCCTGGGGCTCCAGTCCGGCATAGAGCTGTTCCTGCAACCCGGCGACCCGGATCTCGAAGAACTCGTCCAGATTCGAGCTGACGATGGAGAGGAACTTGAGCCGTTCCAGGCAGGGGTTGGTCGGATCCACCGCCTCCTCCAGGACCCGCGCATTAAATTCGAGCCAGCTCAATTCGCGGTTGAGGTAATGCTCCGGAGAAAACTCGAGTAGGTCTTTGGGCATATCCTGGATTCTAACTGGCTGCGACTACGTGCAACCGCGGTCCCCGAGTCGCAGGAGACACTCTCCTCCGGGCTCCCGAGGGACGCCACACCAGCTCCAGCTCGGTAACGAATGCCTTTCGGAACAGGTCCGAGTTCCGTTGTGCATCGGCTACCTC
>JBJMPK010000191.1:0-17067 GCA_045803245.1 Gemmatimonadales bacterium | reverse complement strand
GCTTAACGCTGGAGGGCCCAAAAGGATAGTACCGAAGCTTCGCACTCTCACTGAGCTGCGGGGGCTTCTTCATGCGATCCCAATGACCCACTCGCGGTGAACCGTTTTGTGCAGGCGCTTAAGAAGAGACGCGAAGAGAAAGAGGCAGAATCAGAGAATAAGCCATCACCCAATCCCCCCAGAGAGGGCTAGGCGCTCCCCTTCTGCTCAAGACGCGAGCGAATAAACAGGTAGCGCTGATGATCCGAAATACCGGGAGGCGCTCCCCTTTCAAGAGCAGGAGTCGATAATGGTATCAGGCAGCGCCCGGCGTCGGCCAAAACGCATTAGGTACTTTTAGGTACTCGGGGAGTCTGTAGAATGGCGTAAGTTCAATGGGCCCTCTGGGATTCGAACCCAGGACCTACGGATTATGAGTCCGCTGCTCTAACCGACTGAGCTAAGGGCCCGCATCGGTCGGGCGTAAAGATAAGCTGGCCGAAAGAAGACGCCTGACCGCATCCACCAGCTCGTCGGCACCGAACGGCTTCTGCAGGAAGCGCTTGGCCATTTCGCCCTGGGGACTCTCATAGGCCGAGATGTAGAGCACCGGAGGGGGCGAGGGCAGCCGCGACACCTCGAGGGCAAAGGCGTGACCTCCCATGCCAGGCATGACCAGGTCGGTGACTACCAAAGCGACTTTTCGCTTCGAGGCCGTGAGCAGCTGGAGTGCCTCCTCGCCGTCGTTGGCGAGGAGGACCTGGTAACCCCCCTGGGTCAGCGCGCGCTCCAGGAAACGGCGCGCGACCGCTTCGTCATCCACCACCAGAATCGTCTGCGGCATCTCACGGTCCAGGCAATTTCTAGGAACATCACAAATCTGGGAGCCGTTCGCAATCCAAGCGGGATGGCAGCCCCGGAGCGCACTCAAGCGCGAAGGGGCTAGGCCATCTAGAAGAGACTACGTCGGACGGCGGATCCGCTCATAAAGCTCGATATGCTTTTCGGCCATCGCGGTTTGGGTGAATCGCTCGGCCACCCGCTTGCGCCCCGCTGCGCCCATGGTCTGGCGGCGGGCAGCGTCACGGCTCAAGGTCTCCAGCGCCCGCGCCAGGGCGGGCACGTCCCTCAGCGGCACCTCGAGTCCGGTCACGCCGGGAACGTTGACCTCCCGGACCGCACTCGGAAGCGCCGTCGTGATCACGGGCCGGCCCGCGGCCATGGCCTCGAGCACGACCAACCCGAACATCTCCTCGACCGTAACGGATGGCAGCACCAGGAAGTCGGCATCCGCCATTCGGCGGGGGAGATCGTCGTCGGGGTACTCGCCGTACCAGCGAACCCGGTCGGTAATGGCCAGTGCCTGCGCCAAAGTGCGGAGCCGGGGACCTTCGGGCCCTGAGCCCACAATGTCGAGCCGGAGATCGGGCACTTGCTCCAGCGCCCGCAACAGGACGTCCAGTCCCTTGTAGGCCACCAGCCGGCCGATGAAGATGGCCCGGGGAGGAGCGCCCGGCGGGGGCGGAGGGACGACCTGCCAGCGGCTCTGATCGATTCCGAAGGGGATGACCTCGACCTTGCTCTCGTATCCCCTGAGCTCCGCGGAAAGCGCCAGATGCGCGCGGCTCGGCACCACCACCGCGCGGGCCCGGCGCAGCACCAGCCGGGTCATGGGACGATAGATCGAGCGAAGTGCGTCGGCGTGCTGGGTAACCACCACCGGAGTCCGGCCGGCCCGGAGGAGGCAGGCCAGGTCGGCCAGGGGATGAGGATGATGCAGATGGATAATGTCCGCCCGTTTCCAGGCGGCCGCGATATATCCCGGCGCGATTTCCTGGGAGCCGAGCGCCGCAAAGGAGAACGCGCGGGTAACGGGAGAGCGGGTTCGGCCGGGAGCCGAGCCCCAGCCCCGGCTCTCCACCGCGACAACCTCGACGTCGTGACCCAGATTGGCGGCGCCCTCCGCCAGCGTCTGGACCACGCGCTCCATACCACCCGATCGGGGCCAGTAGTATTTCGCGAGATGCAGGATACGCATCGCTCGGATGCCCTCGGGTGGTGGGAGCGGCCCTGCGGTCTATATTGACATCTGAGTCCGGCAACTTCACCAGACATCCTCACCGCTGTCAACCTGAGATTTCGCTTGCGACGAACCTTCATCAGCAGTCGCACGCCGGCGGCGCGGTAGCGTGCGAGCGGTCATCGTATCGCATCTGTACGCCGATCCGGCAAATCGGGCCAAGCTCCGCTCTCTCGCGGGCCTGGGAGTCACCCTGGCGGTGGCCACGCCGGACCGCTGGGCCTCGAGCGACGGCCTGCTGCACCGGACCGAGCGGGGCGATGACGCCGGCGTGCGCCTGGTTCCCATTCCGGTTCGGGGACGCCCAGCGCAGCCCGGGAGGCTGGAATGGAATGGGCCGGCGCTGCGGAGCCTGATCACCGAATTCCGCCCGGACATCCTCCATATAGAGGAGGAGCCGTGGACCCGGGTCGCGGCCCTGGGGATCAAGCTCGCCCGGCGGATGGGAATTCGCTCGGTGCTGTCCACCGCCGAAAGCCTCGCGCGGAGTCACACGATTTTCCAGCGATTCAGGCGCGATCGCAGCCTGCGTGCGGCCAACGGCCTGGTGGCCGCCAACCGGCAGGCGCTTGCCCTCGCTACCCGCCGGCCGCTGGCAGCTCCGAGCGTCACGCTGCCTCAGCTCGGCGTAACTCCGCCACCCGCCGCGGCTCGAGTCCCCCACCCCGCTTTCACCATCGGTTTTATCGGCCGGCTGGTCCCCGAACGGGGACTCGACCTCCTGTTCCGGGCCTGCGTCGGTCTGGCCGGCAAGTGGACCGTCACCGTGGTCGGCACCGGACCGTCGCAGGAAGAGCTGGAGACCCTGGCCCAGCGGCTCGGAGTTTCGGCCCGGATCAGCTGGCTGGGCGCGCTCCCCCGCGACCAGATGGAAACCGTGTGGCAGCGGCTCGATTGTGTGGTCCTTCCCTCCAGAACCACGCCCCGGTGGGTGCTCGGTGTCGGCCGCGCCGCGCTCCATGCCATGGCCAACGGAGTGGCAGTGGTAGGGAGCGACTCCGGTGTCCTGGCGGAGCTGATCGGGGATGCGGGACGGATCGTGCCTGAGGAAGATGTGCCTGCTCTCACCGCCGCACTTCAGGAGCTGTACGCCAACCGTGCGGAGTGCGAACGGCTGGGGAGCTTGGGACGGGGGCGGGTTCTGGAGCACTTCTCCGATGATGCCATCGCCGGCAAGACCCTGGCCTTCTGGCGTTCACTCGCGCCTGCAAGCGGTTGACATCCGGTAACTTACGAGGCATCTTCGCACCCAATGCATCATATGCACCAGCTACTTCACCGCCTGGCCGCGGCCGCTGCCCTTGTCTCGGTTGTAGCCGTCTCTCGGCTTGCGGCCCAGGTACCTCAGGGCCAGCTGCCTTCGCCCGATCAGACCCGCCAGCTACTTCAAAATCCGGAGCTGGTCGAGCAGCTGCGGCAGCGGCTTCAGGCCTCGGGCCTGACCCCGGACCAGATCCGGGCTCGCCTCCGAGCGGCGGGATACCCCGAGGCCGCGCTGGATGCCTACCTCCCGGGGGCCGACACCAGCAGAACATCAGCTGCGAGACCCGGCGCCCGCACCCTGGATGCGGTGCGCGCGCTCGGCCTTCTCAGCGACGAAGAGGCAGACTCCCTCATGCTCCAGGACTCGGCCGGGATGATCTCCGACTCGCTGCAGCTGGTCCTCGATTCGATCAAGGAATCCCGGGCCGACTCCGCCCGCGCCGATTCGTTGGCGGACTCGGTCAGAGTACTGCGTTCCCAGGGGCTCAAGCTTTTCGGGATCGAAACGTTCCGCCGCACCTCGAGCCGCTTTCAGGCGGTGCAGTCCGGTCCGGTGGACGAAAACTATCGACTGGGCTCGGGCGATGTCCTCGTGCTCATTCTGACCGGTGATGTCGAACAGGCGCACACGCTCACGGTGACCCGGGAAGGCTTCGTCGTCATACCCCAGGTGGGCCAGGTATACGTCGCCAACCTGACGCTGAAACAGCTGGAAGATCAGCTCTATACTCGGCTGCACCGGGTGTATTCCGGCGTCCGCCGGTCCCCCAACGCCACTACCCAGTTCCAGATTTCGGTAGCCAGGCTGCGCAACATCCAGGTGTTCGTCGCGGGAGACGTGGTCCGGCCGGGGGCCTACCAGATCTCCAGCGCAGGCACGGTGCTCACGGCGCTCTATGCTGCGGGCGGACCCACTACCAATGGCAGCTTCCGAAGCGTGCAGGTGCGGCGGGGAGACAAGCTGGTCGACTCGCTCGATCTCTACGACTACCTGCTCCATGGCATCAATTCGAGCGCCGTCCGGCTTGAGACCGGGGACGTCGTGTTCGTGCCGGTACATCGAGGGCTTGTCAAGGTCACCGGCGAGGTAACCCGTCCCGCGGTGTACGAGCTGCAGGCGAATGAGACGCTGAGCGACCTGCTTCAGTTTGCCGGTGGCTTCGCGCCGGCCGCGTACCAGGCGCGGGTGCGGATTCATCGCATCCTGCCGGTGGCGGCACGGGGACAGGCCGGACAGGCGCGCGTGGTAGTGGATGTGGAACCCGAGCAGTTCGCCGGCGGAACGCCGGCCGTACCGATGGCCCCCGGCGATTCGGTCACTGTCCTGGCGGTAGCCAACCGGCTGCGCGGCTACGTGACGGTAAAGGGGAACGTGTGGGTGGAGGGCCAGGTGGGCTTCACGCCGGGAATGAAGCTGAGCGATGCCATCAAGCTGGCCGGTGGACCTAAGCCGGACGTCTATCTCGATCGGGTGCTCGTCTCCCGTACCAACGAAGACTCCACCCGGGTTCAGCTGCGCTCGTCGTTCGCCGATTCCACCGGCAAGCTCAAGAGCGACCTGCCACTGCAAGAGGAAGACGAGATTCGGGTGTTCTCCCGCGCCGCCTTCCGTCCCGCGCCCTACGTTACCGTGGTGGGCGCGGTACGGCGGCCGGGCCGGGTACCCTACCGCGAGGGGATGACCATGCGCGACGTGGTGCTCCTGGCCGAGGGCGTCACGGAAGATGCCGATCTGCGTGTGGCGGAGATTGCCCGGCGGGAGCAGACCGCGGACCCGAACCAGCTGGCCACCACCATGAAGGTGCCACTCGACTCCAGCTATCGGGCGGGAGGCGGCACGGACGGAGTGGGCCTGGCCTCGCAGCTCGGCGGGGCGGGCGTGCCGGATATCGTGCTCAAGCCTTACGATAACGTGCTGATTATGCGCCAGACTGGCTGGGAGCTGCAGCGGCTGGTCTACCTCACCGGCCAGGTCAAGCACCCGGGAAGATATGCCTTGCAAAGCAAGACCGAGCGGCTGAACGATCTGATCCGGCGAGCGGGAGGGCTTACGAAGCAGGCGTATGCGGGTGGGGTGCAGTTCTATCGAGCGTACGCTATGGGCCGGAATCCGTCCGAAACCAAGCCCCCGGAGATCGGCCGCACCCAGCGAGAGTATTTACCACCGGGATTCACCGAGCGGGTGGGGATCGATCTTCCCCGCGTGCTGAAGAACTCCGGGTTTCGTGACAACATCATTCTGGCTGCAGGCGATTCGGTTCACATCCCGGAGTACAATCCGGTGGTCGTGGTGGAGGGAGCGGTGAACGCGCCGGGAGCCGTGGCTTATACCCCCGGAAAATCGCTCGACTGGTACGTGAACGCGGCGGGAGGTTACACCCAGGTGGGCGACAACAAGCACGCCTTCGTGACTCAGCCCGACGGGAAGCGCCAGGGAGTCAAGCGCAGGACGATTCTCGCGGACGACGTCCCTAAACCCAGGTCAGGAGCCATCGTGTTCGTCCCGGCGCGGACGGTCCAGGAACAACCCAGCAACTTTATCGGCGTGCTCGGCACCGTTGCTCAGCTGGTAGGGGCCGTGGTGACGCTGATCGTGGTGGCGCGCCGATGATGAGCCCCGCCACGGGACCGAGGTCGGCCGAAGAGGTATCCCTGATGGATCTGCTGAGCCCCTTGGTCCGGCGGTGGAAGCTCCTGTTGGGTCTTCCGCTGGCACTGGGCTTTGTGGTGGGCCTGGTGTCTCTCGTCCTGCCTTCGGTCTACACCGCCCAAACTACGCTGACGCCGGTGGCACCGACCAGTTCCCTCAGTGGCGGCGCGTTGAGCAGCCTGGCGGGATTGGCCGGGCAGCTCGGCGTCTCAACCGGCGGCGGCGGATCCGTCTCGCCCGATTTCATTGCCAACGTGCTGAAGAGCCGGGAAGTCTTGACGGCCACTCTGCAGTCGCCGTTCCACACCAGTTCGGATAAGCGAGAGCTGCCCCTCCTCGAGATCATGAAGGTGAAAGGCCGCACCGACGCCCAGCGTCTGAGCCGCGGCGTTCGCATCCTTGGAGCGCTGGTCCAGACGAAGGTCGACCGCGCCACCGGCATTGTCACCCTGCTGGTCAAGCAGCGCGATCCCAACCTGGCCGCCGACATCGCCAACCAGATGCGGGTCATCCTCAACGACTTCAACCTCGAGCGGCGCCAATCTCAGTCGCGGGAGCAGGCGCGCTTCACCAAGGAGCGTCTCACCGAGGCCGAGACCGAACTGCGGCAGGCCGAAGCCGCGCAACTGCGGTTCCTCCAGGCCAACCGGGATTATCGCGGCTCCCCCCTCCTGGACTTCGAGGGCAGCCGGCTCCAACGGACGGTGGACTTGAGGCAGGAAGTCTACGTCAGTCTGGTGAAGGCGTACGATGAGGCCCGCATCTCAGAGGTTCGCGATACCCCCGTGATTACCACGATCGATAGCGCGGTGGCTCCCGACCACCGCTCGGCGCCGCGGCCGGCCCTGAATGCTGCCATCGCCGTTCTCGCCGGGGGGATGGTCGCGTTCATTCTGGTGTTCCTGCTGGAGCAACGGGCGCAGGCCGCGCAGCCCGCGGCTTCAGAGCCTCCCACCAGGCAGGCGCCCCGCGGCCGGGAGTCGGGGCGCGAACAATCGCCGGCAGGGGTATGAGGGCCGGCTGACTTGTCCGCGGACACCGACGTGGCCTCGAGCGCAGGTGAGCAGCACCTCCGCCGCACTGCCGCCACCATCAGCTGGATGCCGGCGGCTGAGCTTCTGACCGTTGTCTTCCTCTGCTCGCTGTTGCTGGGCCAGGTCGCGAAGGTCCCTCTCGTCTCCACCGACATCAAGACGGCCAGGATTCTGGTGTCCGATCTGGTGGCCGCCGCTCTCGGCGCCTGGCTGTTCGCCAGCGTCCTGGTGGGAGGGCGGATCCGCCTCGATCGTCCCATCCTGCTCTTTGCCGGCTTCGTGGCCGTCAACGCGCTGGCGATCACGGTGGCGGCGGTGCGGTTTGGGCTGACGGCGGGCGAGGTCGCCTTCAGTAGCCTGTACCTGATCCGCTGGTCTCTGTACGCAACTCTTTATCTCTTCGCGCTGACCGCGCTCCGGCGGACAGCGGCTCCGCGCATCATTCGCGCCGCGGTGACAGTCTGTGCCGTCTTTGCGGCGTTCGGGATCTTCCAATCGATTTTCCTGCCGAATTTCGCCTTTATCGTCTATCCCGACGCCACGCCGTACATCGATTGGGATATCCAGGGAAACCGGCTGGTGTCGACTTTCCTCGACCCGAACTTTGCCGGAGCGTTCATCATGTTCGGTCTGCTCTACGCTCACGCACAGAGCGCCGATCGGAAGCCGTCGTATCCTCTGCTGGCCCTCTTCTGGGTCGCGCTTATTCTGACGCTGTCTCGCAGCTCGATCATCGCGGCCGTTGTCGGGCTCGGCCTCCTTACGATTCGCACCCGCACTTTCGGCCGGCTCTTCGTGCCGGTCGCGAGCTTTGCCCTGGTCGCCACCCTGGCAGCCGACCGGCTGATTCAGTTCGCGGCCAGCTACAACAAGCTGACGTTATTCGACGCTTCCGCCCTGGCCCGGCTGGGCGATTGGGTGCTGGCCTGGCGCATATTTATCGACAATCCGCTCATCGGGGTGGGGTACAACACGTTCGGCGTGATCCGGACGGCATACGGCTCACCGGCGTCGGGCAGCATGGCCTTCGGCTCCGACGGCGGCATCCTGTACATGGCGGCCGTCAGCGGGATCGTCGGCGTCGCGCTTCTGGGCGCCGTTCTGTGGCGCATTACGATGATCGGCTGGCGCACCTATAAAATCCGGACGTTGCCCCAACCGGTGCGGGTGCTTGGACTGGCTCTGTACGCCTGGATACCGAGCCTCATGATCCAGAGTGCCGCCTCGAACAGCATCTTCTATCCCTTTATCATCGGCTTTCTCTTTCTCCTCGGCGGGCTGTGCGCGCGCCAATACTATGAAGCGGTGGCGCCATGAACGACCTGGACCACATCGTGCGCCACCTTCGGAACAAGAACATCGGCCTTCATCCGGTTCGCTGGACTCCGATGTTCCGGCTGGTTCACCGTCTCGATGCCGAGCTGGCCAAGCTCCGGGGGAAAGCGCTGCGGCGATCCGGTTGGCACGCGATCGTCTCGGAGCAAATCGTCGAAGGCCCCGAGGTGCTCCGCCACCTTCGCGCCGAGGATCGCCAGGTCCTGGATTTCGGGGGATACGAAAGCGTGCTCCCACTTCAATTGGCATCGCTCGGGTACCATGTCACGGTGCTGGACCAGCGGCCCTACCCCTTTGTTCATCCCAACCTCACCGTCCGAGCCGCCGACCTGTACCAGCCCGATCTCCGCTTCGACCAGCTCTTCGATGTCATCGTGTCCATCTCCACGATCGAGCATCTGGGCCTGGGCCGCTATGGCGATGTGACGCGGGAAGATGGCGACCGTGCGGGCGTCGACCGCCTCTGGTCGTTCATTCGCCCCGGGGGCCGGTTGCTAGCCAGTGTTCCTGCGGGCAGGCCGATCGTGCAGCGGGGATATCGGGTCTATGACGAAGCCAGGATTCACACCGTGTTTCCCCACATCAGCACGATTCACTGGTATAAGAAGGAACACCGGTACGGGGCCTGGTTGCCCGCGACCTCCGACAGCGTGGCGGATTTGGCGTACGCAGAACCGGATGGTCAGCTTCCGGTCGAAGCCGTCGCATTTGTCGTGTGCGAGAAGCGATGAGCTTCAAAGATCGATTCTATGACCGTTACGCTTCGACCCATCTCACCCACCGAAAGGGCGAATCCAGCCTGCAACGGTTTCGCAGCGACTTTCGAGTATGGGACAAGCACTTCGGCCGCTTGCTACCTCCTGGACGGGAAGCCCGGATCCTCGATGTGGGCTGCGGACAAGGGGCGTTGGTCTACTGGCTACATCAGCGCGGCTACGCCCGCGCCGAGGGGATCGATGTCAGCGGCGAGCAAGTGGCCGCCGCGCAGCGCCTTGGAGTAGAAAAGATCAGCCAGGCCGACGTGCTCGGCTACCTGGGACGCCACCAGGATCAGTACGACGCTCTGATTCTGCGCGATGTGATCGAGCACTTCACCCGGGATCAGATCCTGCGAATCCTCGAGCTGGCTCGGCTGGCGCTCCGCCCGGGCGGTACCGCCGTGATCCAGGTGCCGAACGCGGAGGCGCCCTTTTTCGGCCGCATCCGCTACGGCGACTTCACCCACGAGATCGCCTTCTCCGCCTCGAGTCTGATTCAGGTGCTTCAGATGACGGGTTTCAGCAACATTCGACTCGGGGCCACCGCTCCGGTGGCCAAAAGCGTTGCGTCATTGGCGCGGGTGGTGCTCTGGAAAGGAGTTGAGGCGCTATACCGGTTGTTGCTGTTTGCCGAGTTGGGTGGTGGTGGGCGAATCGTGACCCAGGGAATCATCGCGGCCGCCGACCGACCTCTCGAAGCTGCCTGAGGAGATGCGCCGCTCGGTATTGCTCCTCGGCAATCATCCACCTCCCTTCGGCGGGGTTCCCACCCACGTCGAATATCTCGCGACTCATCTGGCCACCAACGGGTGGGAGGTCCACGTCGTCTCCATGACCGGGCCTCGCGGCACGCCGGTTTTCCGGAACGGATACACCGTGCATCGACCGAGCCGATCGGAGCGACAGGCGGCCTTGGTTCAGTCACTGCTCGGCACGCCCAGGCGGCTGTTACGCCGGCTGACAGAGACCAGGCAAATGGCGGCCGAAGCTCCCTGGCTGTATCTCGGCTCCCTCGCCTTCGCCGAGTGGGCCCGGGCATTGGTGCAACGGCACAATTTGGGGCTGGTCAGCGCCTACCACCTGTTTTCGGCCGGTCTCGTCGGGAGCTGGCTCTCGCGGGATCTGGGCATCCCCCTGGCCACGACGATTTTCGGTGAGATCTACGAAAATCCTCAGCGTTATCGCCGCCGCCTGGGCGAGGTGCGGCAGATCGTCGAACAGAGCGACATTCTTCTCTCCTGCAGCCGGCATTGCGCCGCCAGTCTCCGGTTGTTGGGGCTGGAAGCGGCGGTGGAAACGATCTACTACGGTGTGGACACCGCGCGCTTTTCGCCCGAGCGGGACAGTGGATCGATCCGGGCCCGCCTCGGTATTCCGGCGGACCGGCCCATCGTGCTTTATCTCGGGCGGATGAATCGGCTGATGGGTATGGGGGTGATACTCCAGGCCATTCCGGCAGTGCTGGACCGTTATCCGGATGCAGTCTTCCTGCTCGCCGGTGGCAGAGACGAGCTCACGGCCAAGGCGATGGAAGCGCAAGCGCGATGGCCTGCCAACGTGCGAGTCACACCCGATGTGTCCAGCGAGGATCTGCCGCTCTGCTATGCGGCCGCGAGTGTGGTAACCGTGCCCAGCATCAACAGCCGCGCATGTCTGGGTCTCGCTATCGCGGAGGCGTTGGCGAGCGGGAAACCGGTGGTGGTCAGCAACGTCGGAGGTGGGCCGGAAATCGTCACCGATGAAGCGGTCGGCGTGCTGGTACCGCCCGGCGATGCGGCGGCACTGGCGGCGGGAGTGTGCCGGCTCCTGGCCGATCGACGCCAACGCGAGCGGGGTTCCGCGCGGGGGCGGGAGCTGGTGTTGGAGCGGTTCGACAAGGATCAGACCAATCGCACCATCGAGTCGCGGTTTCGGGACCTGCTGCGGTGACGGACAAGCCCTGGGCCTGGTCGGTGGCCCAACAGGTCGGCCGCCAGGCGGCTTCCTACGCCGTCTTCATCGTGTTGGCCCGGCTGCTTCAGCCCAAAGACTTCGGCCTGGTTGCGCTTGCCACCGCCTGGATCGGCATTTTGGGAGTCTTCTCCGACGTGGGCTTCGGAGCCGCCCTGATCCAGAGGCGGGAAATCACCCCGGCACACCTCAGCTCTACCTTCTTCCTCAACGCCGGCCTGGGCCTCACCGCGGCGGTACTCGGTGTAGCGGCATCGTGGCCCCTGGCCCGTGTTCTTGCCACGCCGGCGGTACAGCCGGTGGTGCTGGCGCTTTCTCCCGGGTTCTTCCTGAACTCGCTCAGTCTCACTCATCTCGCGCTCGCCTACCGGGATCTGCGCTTCAAGGAGCTGGCCATTCGAGATCTGGCCGCCGCTCTCCTGGGCGGCGCGGTGGGCATCGTGGCAGCCCTTCGCGGCTACGGAGTGTGGAGTCTGGTGGCACAGACACTCGTCACCTCGGCGGCCGGGACCGCACTGCTCTGGGCCATGTTGCCGTGGCGGCCGGCCGTGGCTGAGGTCTCCGGCCCGGCCATCCGCCAGCTCTGGGGGTACAGCTCGAAGTTATTCTCGTTCAATCTGTTCAAGTATCTGGCTCAGAACCTCGACAAGCTGCTGGTCGGCGTGCTGGCGGGCCCGTTGGTGATGGGGCTGTATAACTTCGCCCAGAAGCTGGTGGTCTTTCCGGTTCAAAATTTTGCCGGGGCCGTAGGCAACTGGTTGTTCCCCCGCCTGTCCCGGGTCCCTGACAGAGAGCTGGTGAAGGCTACATATTTTCAGACCTGCACTATGACCAGCCTGGCCATTTTCCCGCCGCTCGCGGTCGTGGCAGTGGTCGCCCATGCGGGAATTCCGCTATTTTTTGGGACTAAGTGGGAGGCCGCCGTCCCCATCGTACCGCTGTTCGCGCTGGTCGGGGCGGCCATGACTTTGATGGCGCTGGCCGGCTCTTTGTTCAAGGCTCTGGACCGGCCAGGCTGGCTGTTCAACTGGTCGGTATTTTTCTCTTTGTTGATCGGAGCCTCCCTTGCGGCGGGCAACCGCTGGGGCCTGATCGGGCTGGCTGCCGGGATGGCCGCGGCGCATTTCATCGGACTGAGTGTGCTCGATATGGCCACCCAGCGTTTGCTCGCCATAGCTCCAGGAGCGTGGCTGATCACCACAGTACCCGCCCTGGGCCTGGCACTCCTGTGCGGCGGCTTCTCGTTTCTGGTGCTCTCTCTGCCGGGCGCTATAACGTCCGGACGGGTTGGCGTTGCGTGTACAATCGGTGCGGCCTGGTACGCCTGGGGAATCCAGCGGGCAGTCCGCCAGGCCCGGAGGCTCGGGCCCTCCTCTGCCCCTCTGGGCGGCGGCGAGGGACCGGTGCCGGAGCCGAACTTTCTTTCTTCATCGACGGACGGCTGATGCGCGAGCTGGTTATCAACGGCGTGGCGATCAACGACGACAGAGACTGCTTCGTTATTGCCGAAATCGGACACAACCACCAGGGCAGCGTCGAGCGGTGCAAGGAGCTGTTCCGGTTGGCGCGGGAATGCGGCGCGCAAGCCGTCAAGCTGCAGAAGCGGGACAACCGCTCGTTGTACACCCGGGAGATGTACGACAAGGTGTACGACAACGAGAACAGCTTCGGTCCCACTTACGGCAAGCACCGGGAAGCCCTCGAGTTCGGCCGCGACGAATACCGGGAGCTGCAGCGCTACGCCCGGGAGCTGGGAATCACCTTCTTCGCAACCGCGTTCGACGTTCCCAGCGCCGACTTCCTGGCCCAGCTCGATATGCCGGCTTACAAGATCGCCTCGGGCGACATCCGCAACCTTCCCCTGCTGCAGCACGTCGCCCGCCTGGGGAAGCCGGTGCTCGTGAGCACCGGCGGAGCCACGCTCGAGGACGTGGAACGGGCATACGAAGCGTGCCTGCCGATCAACCGCCAGCTCGCCATCCTCCAGTGTACAGCCGGCTATCCCGCGGCGTTCGAGGAGCTCGATCTCCGGGTGATCACAACGTATCGAGAGCGCTTCGATGTCGTCATCGGGCTTTCCAGTCACGACAACGGGATCGCCATGGCCCCCGCGGCCTACGTTCTCGGCGCCAGAATCGTCGAGAAGCACTTTACCTGGAACCGCGCCGCCAAGGGAACCGACCACCCGTTTTCACTCGAGCCGGTAGGCCTCCGCAAGATGGTGCGCGACCTCCAACGGGTGCGCGTCGCGCTGGGAAATGGGGTCAAGAAGGTGTACCCCAGCGAGGAAGGTCCCATCCTGAAGATGAGCAAGAAGCTGGTTGTCGCTCGCGACCTCCCGACCGGACACGTGCTCCGGCGCGAGGACATAGCGCTCAAGTCTCCCGGCGACGGCCTCCCACCGCATATGATCGACGTCGTGATCGGCCGAACGCTGCTCCGTCCTCTCAAGGCGGATGATCCCATCCAACTCGCCGTATTGGGACAGGGAGAGGCGGCGTGACCGTGGGCCCCCTGGCCGAGCGCGTTGCGGTGGTCACCGGCGCGCTCGGCCGATTGGGCCCGGTCTGGTGTGAGGCACTGCTCGATGCCGGCGCCAAGGTGGCCGGCCTGGACCTCTCGACATCGCCCATGTCCCCCCCCTTTCAACTCCTGGAGCAGCGGAGTGCCGGCCGGCTACGGCTGTACCGGGCCGATGTTCGTGACCGCGCATCTTTGGATTCCGCCCGGGCGCGGTGCGAAGCGGAGCTGGGGGTGGCGGCCATCCTGGTCAACAACGCCGGGATCGATCAGCCGCCTGGCCCGGCCGAGACCTACCGGATCGAGGAGATCCCCGACGCCGTATTCCGGGGAGTACTGGAAGTGAACCTGGTGGGGGCCTTCCATTCGATCCAGGCGTTCGGACCGGCAATGATACGCCAGGGCCGGGGCTCGATCATCAACATCGGCTCGCTGTATGCCACTGTCTCACCCGATGCCCGGGCGTACGACCACCTGCCAAACGATCCGCCTTTTCTCAAGCCACCGGCCTACGGCGCTTCCAAGGCCGCCCTGGTGAATCTGACCCGGTATCTCGCCACTCACTGGGGTCCCGCAGGCGTCCGAGTCAACGCGCTGTCCCCCGGTGGCGTCGAAGGCAACCAGGACGACACCTTCAAGCAGAAGTTTGTCGCCCGGGTGCCGCTGGGCCGCATGGCCGTGGCCCGGGACCTCGGCGGCCCCCTTATCTTCCTGGCATCAGACGCCTCGTCCTACATCACCGGAGTCGAGCTCCTGGTGGACGGGGGTTACACCGCCTGGTGAGGAGACCTGAAGCGCGCATGGGCAGAACCGATCTCGCCATCCCCCGCGTCATCCTCAACTTCGTGGATGGCGTCGAGCAGGCCGCAGCTGGGGGTGAGTGCTTCACCAAGCTGGCCCCGGCAACCGGCCAGGCCATGAGCTCGGTGGCCCGATCGCGCGCGGTCGACGTCGAGCAGGCGGTCGATGCCGCGCGCCGGGCATGGCCCGCCTGGGCCGCCACAACACCGGTGCATCGGGGCGAGATCCTCCGCGAGATTGCCCTGGCGCTGCGCCAGCATCAGGACGAGCTGGCTCATCTGGTGCATACCGAGACCGGTAAGTCGCTCAAGGACGCCCGGGGCGAAACCGCCGGCGCGGTCGAGATGGGTTTCTTCGTGGCGGGGGAGGGTCGCCGCTTTTACGGCCGGACCACCACCAGCGCGGTGCCCAACAAGACCGCCCTGACCGTGCGTCAGCCGCTCGGCATCGCGGGCCTCATCATCGCGGCCAACACCCCGATTGCCAACGTAGCCTGGAAGGTCTTTCCGGCCCTGCTCTGCGGCAACACAGCGGTGCTCAAGCCCTCGGAGGATGCTCCGGCGTCGGCGTGGGCCTTTGCCCGGCTCGCAGCCACGGCTGGACTCCCGAAGGGCGTCCTCAATCTGGTGCACGGCTACGGTGAGGAGGCCGGCGCCCCGCTGGTTCAGTCACCCAGAGTAGATGTCATCAGTTTTACTGGTTCCACCAGCGTGGGGCGCTGGATTCAGCAGACCGCGGGCTCGCGGCTGGCGAAAGTCTGCCTCGAGCTGGGAGGGAAGAACCCGTTGGTCGTCTGTGACGACGCCGACCTCGAGCTGGCAGCGAACTGGGTCATTCTCTCGGCCTTCAGCAATGCCGGACAACGCTGCGCCTCAGGTAGCCGCATCATCGTGTTCGAGCGGATTTATGAGAAGTTTCGGGACTTGCTGGTCGAGCGGACCAAACGACTCCGGGTGGGGTGCGATGATGATGACGACTTTGGGCCGGTGATCAACGAGCAACAGCTCGAAAGCATGCTCCAGGCGGTGGCCACGGCCCGCCGGGGCGGAATCAAGGTATTGGTGGGAGGCCATCGGCTGACCGGACCGGGCTATGATGGTTTCTTCATGGCGCCGACCCTGTTGGAAGGCATGCATGACGATCCGGTGTCTCAGACCGAGCTGTTCGGGCCGATCTCCTCGTTGTATCGGGTGCCCGACTTCGAAAGTGCGCTGGCTCTCGCCAATGACTCACCCTACGGACTCACGGCGGCCATTCACACCGCCGACGTGCATCGCGCCATGACATTCATCAACCGGATCCGTTCCGGTGTGGCAGTGGTCAATGGCGGGACCTATGGAAGCGAGCCGCACCTACCCTTCGGCGGACTTCGGGCTTCGGGCAACGGGTGGCGGGAAGCGGGGACCGAGGCGCTCGATGTGTACTCCGACTGGAAGACGGTGTACATCAATCACGTGCCCGCAGCGGTCTGATCGCGGCAGACGTGGTCTCCCCCGGTCCCGCTGTCGCCCTGATTCCCGCCCGAGCCGGCTCCAAGCGTCTAACCGGGAAGAACACCCGGCCACTGGCCGGTCATCCGCTGCTGGCCTACACCGTCACCGCGGCAATCGAGAGTGGCGTGTTCGACGCGGTTCTGGTCTCTACCGATTCTCCGGAGACGGCGGCTGTTGCCCGGCACTACGGGGCTGAGGCGCCGTTTTTACGCCCGGCGGAGTTCGCTGAAGATCTCTCGCCCGACATCGATTGGGTGCGCTACACCTTGTCTGAGCTGCGGCGGCGCGGCCGCAGCTTTCCGATCTTCAGCATTCTGCGACCGACCAGCCCCTTTCGCAGCGCCGGCACCATCCGGCGTGCCTGGACCCAATTTCTCGGCGAAGATGGTGTGGACTCGCTTCGCGCGGTAGAGCGCTGCAAACAGCATCCGGGAAAGATGTGGGTGATCGAGGGCTCCAGAATGCGCCCGCTCCTCTCGGGAGGGCCGGCCAATCCGCCCTGGCACAGCATGGCTTATCAAGCGTTGCCGCTGGTGTACGTCCAGAATGCCAGTCTGGAGCTTGCCTGGACCCGGCTGCCGCTCGAGCAAGGGACGACCGCAGGCACCAAGATCACGCCCTTTCTCACCGAGGGCTACGAGGGAGTGGATCTCAACGATGCCCCCGATTGGTGGTATGCAGAGCATCTTGTTGCCACCGGAGCCGCCACGCTGCCGGCTCCTTCAGCGCCACCTTACGCTTCCGCACCGGACGCTCTGACCCGGTCCTCCTGAGCGCATGCCAGACCTCGAGTACGTTCCTCTCACTGAGCTGCAGCGGGTGCGGCAGCTATCCGTCCAGCCGGAGGTCCGGACCGCACTCTTCGCCACCTGTTGCCGGATCAACACGCTCTACATGATCGCGCAGGCCGGATCGGGACACATCGGGAGCAGCTTCTCCAGCCTCGACCTGGTTTCCTGGTTGTATCTCAATGAGCTGCGTCCGGGAGATCTCTACTTTTCCTCCAAGGGGCACGATGCTCCGGGTCTCTACGCGGTCTTGCTGGCCCTGGGAGTCATTCCCTTCGAAGAAATCCACCGGCTGCGGCGGCTCGGGGGTTTGCCCGGTCACCCCGATGTCGGCACCCCCGGAATCGTGACCAACACCGGTCCACTCGGCATGGGGATCTCCAAGGCAAAGGGGATGATCTTTGCCCACCGGGCTC
>JBJMPK010000190.1:0-13565 GCA_045803245.1 Gemmatimonadales bacterium | reverse complement strand
GGATCTCATAGACCCGGCTTCCCGGTATGCCGGCTCGCTCCGCCAGAGCCAGGATGCGAGCCTCCAGGGCCCGATACTTCATCCTCCCGAACTGGTTGAACAGCGTATCCACCCAGATGGGTGAAACCACCAGCACAAAAATCGAAATCGGAAGTGTGGCCAGTCCCGCGTAGAGCCACCACCGTCTGGGGCTTCGCCGCAGGAGCAGATAAGGGATCCAGAGGACCAGGGCGAGCCCAAAGCCGCTCAGGACAGTCCCTTTGATCCAATCACCCAGCCACTTGTTCCCGCTTTGGTTCGACAAACCATAGGCATGCTCCCGCACGAAGCCTTCGTAGTAGGCCAGTGGCAGGGTGAGGATCGCGTAGGCCAGGGTGAACAGGAGTGCGTAGATCATGAGGGCCGGGAGCCAGCGCCGGCCCACCCGATAGGCCAGGGTACGCAGGCGGCTGGAGATCCCGGTGAGAAGGAACAATGCGGGAATGAGGATTCCCAGGACGATCCCGGCCGCCCAGAGCACATTGCCGGTCCGGTAATACTGAATCGCGAGCGGACTCGGCTCGGGGACAACGACCTGAGTATTGCTTTGGTTCTGCACCACCCGGCTCCGCGCGATGGGAGCACTCAATGTAGGAGGGGAGCCGTGGGCTCGCTCATCCGGGGCCTCCCGCTCGGTTGCCGCCGCTGCTACACTAACCGTCGAGCCACAGCGTTCTCACCTGACGAGGCAACCATGCGTGGGCTTTTTGCCGTACTCGCCCTTCTGGGCCTGGCGGGCATTGTACTGGGGGTTGTGACCATCATTCGGGGCATGCACGGGCCCGCCGGCGCGCCCTTCGGGTTCGAGAACTACGGTGGCCCCGGACCGATCATTGCCGGCGTGATCATACTCGCGGCCAGTTTGTACCTGCGCTCGTTCTGGAAGTCTCGAGATTGAGCTCGGACCTGCTCGCCTACTATGCCCGGAGAGCGGACGAGTACGAGCGCGTCTATGAGAAGCCGGAGCGGCAGTCGGAGCTGAGCGTTCTGGCCACGCTGCTTCGCAACGCCCTCGCCGGCCACGACGTGCTGGAGATCGCCTGCGGAACCGGCTATTGGACCGCGGTCTTGGCGTCCGTCTCCCGTTCGGTGGTGGCGACCGATGCCAGCCCGGAAGTGCTCGAGCTGGCCCGCCGCAAAAGCTATCCCGCCGGGCGGGTCCGCCTTGCCCTCGCCGACGGGTATGCGCCGGCACGCATCGAGGGCAGCTTCACCGCGGCGTTTGCAGGGTTCTGGTGGTCACACGTTCCTCGTGAGGCGCTGGGCGGCTTTCTTCAGGCGCTACACGGCCGGCTGGGAGCCGGTGCGCGGGTGGTGCTGTGCGACAACCGCTACGTCGAGGGCAGCAGCACGCCGCTCGGGAAAACCGACGCGGCGGGGAACACCTACCAACATCGGCGGCTCGACAACGGAGAAAGTCACGAGGTGCTCAAGAACTTTCCGTCGGCGGAGGACCTGAGCCGGATGCTTCGGGCCTGCGGCGCCGCCGACATCAGCCTCACTGAGCTCACGTACTACTGGTGTGTCACGTACCTGATCGGCGCAGCCATTCTCTAACCAGCGGAGTCGAATATGCGGCCGCTCTCCATCGTCGGGCTCCTGCTCCTGCTCCTCGGGGCGTTCATCGTGTTTCGCGGCGCCAGCTACAAGTCGAAGGATGAGGTGCTCAAGGTCGGCGACCTCAAGGCTTCGGTGACGGAAAAGCATCCCGTCCCCACCTGGGTCGGGGGTATCGCGATCGTGGCGGGAATCGTCCTTATCGCCGGCGGCATGAAGCGACGCGCCTGACGCCGTGGTGGCATCAACCTACCAGCGGATTTACGCGGTGATTCGTCGGATCCCCCGGGGCCGCGTGGCGACCTATGGACAGGTCGCCTCGTTGGCCGGGCTGGATGGGCACGCCCGCCAGGTGGGTTATGCGTTGCACGCACTCCCCCACGACACCGCGCTCCCTTGGCACCGGGTAGTCAACGCCAGCGGGCGGATCAGCCGGCGGTCGCTGCCGGGGGGCGAGCTGATCCAACAGATGCTGCTGCAGCGTGAGGGGGTCCGGCTCAGTCCGCTGGGCCGGGTGTCACTTGCCCGGGTGCGGTGGGCGCCGCGAGTCACCCCATCTCGATGAAGCCACCGGAAGACTCCCGAATGATCGTGCACGTGCTGGGAGTGCCCATGGATCTGGGCTCGGGACGAAGAGGGGTCGACATGGGTCCCTCCGCCATTCGCATCGCCGGCCTGGATGAGCGCCTGGTGGAGCTGGGCCACAAGGTGATCGACGAGGGCGATATCGTCATCAAGAACATGGAGGAGCTGAAAGTCGGGCACGAGAGCGCCCGCTATCTGACTGAGATCGCCCGGGCGGCCAACACGCTCGCCAAGAAGGTCGAACGCATCATGGCGCTGGGACACTTCCCCCTGGTACTGGGAGGAGACCACTCCATCGCCGTGGGCACCGTCTCCGGAATCGCGGCCTTTGCCCAGAGCCGGGGCCAACGCGTCGGGCTGCTCTGGATCGATGCCCACGGCGACATCAACACCCCCGAGACTTCACCCTCCGGCAATATCCACGGAATGCCGCTGGCGGCGCTGCTCGGCTTTGGTGCTGGGGAGCTGACCGGGGTCGCCGGCCCCGCCCCCCGGGTCAATGCGGCCAACGTCGCCCTGGTGGGAATCAGGAGCCTCGATGCCGGCGAAAAAAAGCGGCTGCAGGAAACCGGCGTACAGGTGCATACCATGTCCGACATCGACCGGCACGGCGTGCACCGGGTCATGAAGAAGGCGCTGGCCCGGGTAACCGACGGAACCGATTTCGTGCACGTGAGCTTCGACCTCGATGCCGTCGACCCGACGGTTGCTCCGGGGGTGGGAACGCCGGTGAAGGGCGGACTGGACTACCGGGAGGGGCACCTCATCATGGAGGTCATCCACGATGCTAAAATGATGACTTCGCTCGAAATGGTGGAGGTCAACCCCATCCTCGACCAGGGGAACGCTTCCGCGGCATTCGCGGTCGAGCTGGTGCAGTCCGCCTTCGGGAAGAAGATCCTCTAGCGCATGCGGTTCATCTTCGGGTTTCCATTTTCCGGGGATGCTGTTTTAGTACAGGTCGGCACCAGCGAAACCTCGGCCAAGTACACCGGAAACCATCATGCTTCAATACAATCCCGCTCCTTCCCATCACGATCGACCCGCCGCAAACCCGCGGAGCGGCCGAATCGTGGCGACCGATCGGTCCGGCGACCACAACCTCGAGGCCAGGGTCAAGCCCGACTGCGTTCATCTCTATCCGGGGGTCGATCCGAGAACCTGGTACAAGGTGGTGCAAGAGGGCGAGTATCGGGACGAAATGGAAGGACTGTGGATTCAGATAAGCGACTGGGTCACCTACGTACTGGCCAAACACTTCGATCTTCAGACCCGTCCCGGAATCCACTGAGCGCTATTGTTCGATCCGGCCCGCGAGCAGCTCGCGGACCTTCCTTCCCAGCTGATCCGAGTTGAACGGCTTCTGAATAAACGGGTGGGTGGGGTCGAGCGCCCCTTCGTCCACCATCCGTCTGCCGGGAAATCCCGACATATATAGAACGCGGATCTGAGGCCAGCACTCGGCGATGGTTTGTCCCAACTGGCGCCCGCCGATGCCGGGCATCGCCACGTCGGTGAGCACAGCGTTCACCTGTTGGGCTGACTGCTGCAGCACCCGCATAGCCTCCTTACCGTCGGCGGCCTCCAGCACTCCATATCCCAGAGTGAGGAGCATCCGTGCGGCGAGACGCCGTACGATCTCTTCATCGTCCACCACGAGCAGCGTCTCGCGGGTACGAGCACGAGAGACATCGGCGGTACCGGGTCCTTCGGTCACGAGGACGTCTCCATCGCCGCGAATGGTCGGGGGGAACTCGACCGCCGAGGCCGAAACCTTGGCCCCGCGTCGAATTCCATCGGCTCGAAAGGCCACCGCGCGAGGTCGCCACACCGTGACGACGGGCCCAAGGGCGATTAACGATGGGCCCCCGTTGACGCCCTACTATACACGATGAGGCTCGGATAGCCGTGGCCAGTGTCACAGAATGCAGTGCCCACCGCTCACGTTGCGAGTGACGATAGGGTGAATGCCTACGATCGCGCATCATCCGACGGTGCTCCTTGCTCGAGCCAGCTCCGGAAAACCACCGACGTTTGCGCCAGGCGCCAATCGGATAGAATGTCGAGCGCCATCGCCCGGGCCGGGCCCGTCCCGCCTGGAGATGAGAGACACCGCTCCAACAGCCAGCCCTCGAACTCATCGGCATCGGGATCATCCCGGACGGTCTCTTCCAGCAGGGTGCGTTTGATGGCCATGCCGATGCTGTCGGGTGTGGTGTTACGCTTGCGGCGGTGGCGGCGCCCCTCGGAAGCATCGAGTGCAGCGAGGAGCTGGGCGCAGACCTGAGAAGGTCGGGAGAAAAGTCGTGGAAGGGTCTCGACTCGTGACTCGCGACTTCTCATACCACCTCCACCTCCAGCCTGAACCCGTTCTCCTCGGGACGACTGTATCCCCACTCCAGCGCCACCAGGTCCAGCTCTACCGTCTCCAGATCCCGCAGCAGCAGCTCGAAATCGGGAATGGCCTGCAAGGTGGCGATCGACTTCAAGTATCCCTGGCAACTGGCGCAGGTCTCCACCTTGAGCAGCTCGCCGTCATCCGGCACCAGCGATCCGAGCTGCTGGTGATTCCGTTCCCCACAAAAAACGCAGGTGAGCCACTCGATCTCCCACTCTCCGGCGCAGCGGCCGCACCGAAGCCGGCGACTCCGATCGAGCCCTCGCCGCTCGGCGAACACGGGCCAGGCGGCGCAGACGGGGCAGTAACCGTGGGGCCAATACCTGGGGACCCTGGCCTGGAGCGCGCGGCCACAGGATCGAAGCAGCGGTAGCGCGGCCAGGTGGATCACCGAGGCCAGAGCTTCGGCAGCGAGTCCGCAGCTGGCCGCAATCGTTGCGATCGCGTCCCGGTCCTGTCGCACCGCGGCGCCGATCAGCGCCACCGTGTCCTTGGCGGACGGCCGGAATCGTCGCAACGATGTCCCACCTTCGATCTCGGATGCTGTGGCGGCAAGGCGAGCGATCAGGCGCCGCAGCTCGGCGGCATCGACTGTGAGCGTCAGTCCCTGAAGGAGCGGTGCGTCCGGCGAGCTGGCGACTGGCGACTGGCGACTGCCTCGCGACTCGTGACTGACTGGCGACTGGCGACTGGCGACTGGTGACCGCTCGACTTCCTTCAGCAGCCGGAACCAGGCCTGCCACTCGGGCCGCCGCCGCTCGAGCTCAGCTAATCGGGAGGAGGAGCCAGCCCGAAGACGGGGGGCGGTCCGTGGCATTCGACAGGCTCCGTGACGCAGGGTGTGTCGTGATAGGGTTGGGCTCCGGCATGCAGCTCCACCGAACGTCCCCAGTTCTTGACGTCGGCCCCGGCATGCCCGCGAGCGCGGCCGGCTTCGGGGCTGGCGCAGCCGACGAAGAGAAGAATCCCCAGTAGGGGTGTCATCCTGAGCGTAGCGAAGGAGCCGAAACCCAACGATTCTTCCAACCGTTCGGCTACATTCGGCGTCATGGCTGGTTCGCGGAGCCTGCCCTGAGCGGAGTCGAAGGGCTCAGGATGACGGCAGTGGGATGTCATCGGCCCGTTACTCCCGAGCCAATCACATGGATCTGATCCGACGACAGCAGCACCACCATCCGCAACAGGAATCCTCCCACCAGCACCAATGATGCACTGCGGACCAGGTGCCGGGGAGCGGCGCCTCGCCGTTCTATGCGCAGCGGGATCACGATGCCGGCCCCGATTACCCCGATCAAGAGCAACGCACCCCACCAGCTCAGGAATACCCGCGCCACCGATCCCAGCGACACCAGGAACGCGATCAGGACCAGCAGCTCCAGGATCAGCACGTTGCGGTCGAACCAAACCAGCCAGCCTAAGGTCGCGGGGTCAGCCGCTCGGCGCCGGACCGCGAGCAGGATCAGTGCGGCCGCTCCGGTGGAAGCGCCCGAGACGAGGAAGAGGAGGCCCAATAGGTGCGAGTCGGCCCAGATGGGCCGGTTAGTGACCGCGAGCAGCACCCCGGTGTATCCCGCAATGAAGAGCCCGAAAATGCTTCCCAGAACCGCGACCACCGCCGCCGGCCCAGGCCGGCGAAGGAACCGGATTGGGGCCGATTGGAGCAATCTCGAGTTGGGCCGGTCCTCGCCCAGCGCGGCGAGCGCGGCCAGAAACGCGAAGAGCCCGAACAACGTGAACCCCCAAACACCGACCGACATCGGCTCCCAGGCCTTGAACATCGGCCTGCCGGTGTGGTTCTGGATCAGCATGTGCCAGAACCGGAGCGGGCGGGTGAGGTCGATGGTGAGTAGGAATCCGCTGACGAGGACGCCGAGGAATGCCACGTAGTAGCCGAGACGGACGATCGGCGACGCGACTCGCGACTCGCGACTCGCGACTGCATCGCGACTGACGACTGACAGTTGAAGCAGCGACGCCAGAAAAAACGCCGTCCCGGCTATCCCACCCACGAAGAAGTAGAGGATGATCCCCCAGGTCCAATGAGGCGCGGCGGTAAAGAAGGTGTCAGACATGCTCGCCCTCCTGGCCTTCTGAGCGCAGCGACGCATCATCCATCCGCCGCTTCCGGAGTCCCACCAGACCGAGTAGCGCGAGTACTACCGCGCCGGCGGTGGAGAAGAGCGAGGACGGGATCAGGTTCCGGGTCGGCATCTTGGGCGACACTGGGAGTCCGTACACCTCCGGCTGGTCCACCAGCAGATAGAATGAGTTGAGCCCGCCCAGGAACTTGTCGTCCGCGCCGTAGAGATAGGCCCGCTTCTCGCCGAGCCCGTGCAGTTGCTCGACCCGTGCAGCCGCCATCTGTTTGAGCTCGGCAATGGGCCCGAACCGAATCGAGTCGGTGGGACAGGCCTGGGAGCAGGCCGGCTCCATCCCGGCCTGGAGCCGGTCGTAGCACAGGGTGCACTTCTGGGCCACGTTGGAGACATCGTTGATGCCGATCACGCCGAAGGGACAGGCGGCGATGCAGGCGCGGCACCCGTTACAGGTGTCCGACTGGATCACCACGGTATCGAACTCGGTCCGGATGATGGCGCCGGTGGGGCAGACCTCGAGGCAGGGCGCGTTGACGCAGTGCTTGCAGACGTCGCTCATCATGAGCCAGCGCCCGTCGGTCCGGTCTTCGCTGAACTGCTCCACGAACTTCACGTGGCGCCAGTGGGTGCCGTCGAGCTTGCGGGTGTTGTCGTAGCTGTCGCCGCTCATCTCGTGCTTGCCGCCGCCGGTGGCGGGGAGCTGGTTCCACTCCTTGCAGGCCACCTCGCACGCCTTGCAGCCGATGCAGACGGTGGTGTCGGTGTAGAAGCCCATCGGTTCAGACATAGCGAATTCTTCCCATGATGACCGCCCTACCCCGCGGCACCCGGTCGGTCCCTCCGGCTTCAAGCGCCGAACCTCTCACCGCCCTACCCCGTGCGCTCAGCCTCCGGGACTCGACCGGGCACCGCGACCACCGCCCCCTCGTGGTCATACGGCCAACCGGAGCGGAGGGTGAGCCGGTTTCCTGGAGGACGCGTCAGTGCGCGCGCGGCCTCTCTGCGGGATCTTCTCACAGAGAGCGCACTGCAGCGGCCGGAAGGGGAACGGCTCACCCGGAGTCCAATGAACGTGCGGCACCCGGGCCGATTCTTCGCTGCGCTCAGGGTGACTCATCGCCGCAATCCTGGCAACCAACGTCATGCCTTCTCGACGTTGCACACGAACGCCTTCCCCTCGTGGATCGTCACGTTGGGATCGCCCACCAGCGGGGTGAGCGTGTTCACCACGTCCCCGGTAACGACGCCCTCCCAACCCCAGTGCCACGGCATCCCGACCTGGTGCACCACCCTGCCGCCCATTCGGAACGGGCGCATCCGCCGCGTCACCAGCGCCTTGGCCCGGATCTGCGACCGTGGCGTGCTGATCCGGACCCAGTCGGTGTTCTTGATCCCCTTCTCCTGCGCCAGCTCGGGCGACAGTTCGATGAACAGCTCCGGCATCAGCTCGGTGAGCCACGGGTTCCACCGGCTCATCGCCCCGGCCAGGTAGTGCTCGGTGAGCCGGTAGGTGGTGATGACGTAGGGGAAGCGGGGATCGCCCACGGCGGCGAGAGCATTGTCGTCTCGCTTCCAGTACTTGAGCACCGGACTGCTCTGCTGCCGGTAGAGAGCGTTCTTCACCACCGACTCCGCCGGCTCGTAGTGGGTCGGCATCGGCCCGTCGAGAAGGCCCGACGGATTGAAGAGCCAGCCCACGCCGTCGGGGATCATGATGAATGGCTGCGTGCCGGAGAGCGCGTCGAGTCCGATCGCCTTGGGCTTGGCCGGCGCTCCGGGCGCCTTGGTCTTGGCGAAATCGGGAGTGTCGTAACCGGTCCATTCCTTTCCGTCCCACCAGACCCACTTCTTCCGTTCGCTCCAGGGCTTCCCGTCGAGATCGGCGGAGGCGCGGTTGTACAGCACCCGCCGGTTGGCCGGCCAGGCCCAGCCCCAGTTGAGCTCGCCACTGGTCACGCCAGGCGGGTCGGGCTCCTTCCGGGCTGCGAGGTTCTGGTCTGGGGCGGGGAAGACACCGCAGTAGATCCATGAGGCGCAGGTGGTGGACCCGTCGTCCTTGAGCTTGTCGAAGCCGTCGAGATGCTGGCTCGGATTCCCGGTGACGTAGCCGTTGATCTCACGGAGCACCTTGGCCTCATCCGGGTCTCCCGCTACGGTCCCCTCGTGCCCCGGGTCACGGTCGAATTCCCAGGTCATGTTCGTGAATCCCTGATCCCGTGACAGTTCGCTCCCGGCGTACAGCTTCTTGAGCCGGAGCGCGAGCTGGTGGGTGAACCAGAGGTCGGTGCGGCAATCGCCCGGCGCATCGGCCGCCTTGAAGTGCCACTGGAGCATCCGCTGGGTGTTGGTGAAGCTTCCCTCGGTCTCCGCCACTTGGGCCGTAGGGAAGAAGAACACCTCGGTGGCGATGTCCCCCGGCTTCACCTCGCCGGCCTCGACCTCCGGCGCCCGCTTCCAGAAGGTGGCGGTCTCGGTGAGGAAGTTGTCCCGCACCACCAGCCACTCCAGCTGCCGCATCCCCTTCCGCTCCAGCGCCGCGTTGAGCGACGTGGCCGGGTTCTGCCCGATGCAGAGCATCCCTCTCACCTTGCCGTCGGCCATGGCGACGAACATCGGCATGTGAGAGTGGTCGCCGGTGATCTTGGGGTGCCAGTCGTAGCCGAAGTCGTTGGCCGGGGTCGCCGCGTCACCGTACATCGATTTCAGATAGGAGACCAGGAACTTGGGGTAGTTGGCCCAGTAGCTGGTGGCGTTGGCTTCGGTGGCGATGTAGTCGCGCAGCGTCTTGTGGTCCTTGAGCGCCGAGAACGCCGGCATGTAGCCGTGAATGCTGTGGTAGAGCGTGGGGATGTCGGTCGAGCCCTGGATCGAGGCGTGGCCTCTGAGCGCCATCACCCCGCCGCCGGGCCGGCCGACGTTGCCCAGCAGCAGTTGGAGCAGGGCACAGCAGCCGATCACCTGGGGGCCGTTGGTGTGCTGGGTCCAGCCGACCGCGTAGGCCCAGGCGGTGGTCCGGTCGCGCCCCGAGTTCTCCAGAATCGTTTGGGCGACTTTGATCAGTGTGTCCCGCGGGCAGCCGGCGACCTGCTCCACCATCTCCGGGGTGTAGCGGCTGAAGTGCTGCTTCACCAGTTGGAAGACGCAGTGAGGATGTCGCAGCGTCGGGTCGTGCTTCGACGGCGGCTTGAGCAGCGAACGGATCACCTGATCGAACGGCTCGCCCGGATAGGTCTGTGCCTGCGCGTCCTTCCGGCCCTTGGCCGAGTTCTCCTCACCGCCCCGGGGCTGGCCCATCTCGCTGCTCTGGCGGTCGTACTGCCAGGAGTCGGTCTGGTACGATCCCACGAATCCGTCGTAGTCCCAGCCCGGTTTCTCCCGCTGGTACTCCATCAGGCCGGAGAAGACGCCGTCCAGCTCGTCGGTACCCTTGAAGTCGGGCCGGATGATGGCCGTGGCGTTGGTGTAGTGGAGCAGGTAGTCACGGAAGAAGGAGTCGGTCTTCCAGCGCTCGTCGTTGATGACGTAGTTGATCAGCCCGCCGAGGAAGGCGATGTCGCTGCCCGCGCGGATGGGAGCGTGGATATCGCACATCGCGCTGGTCCGGGTGAAGCGGGGGTCCACATGGATCAGCTTGGCGCCGTGCTCGGTCTTGGCCTTCATCGGCCACCGGAACGCAACCGGGTGGCACTCGGCCATGTTGGAGCCCTCGAACACCACACAATCGGAATATTCCAGGTTGCGCGGGTACATGGTCGCCGCGCCGCGACCGAGCCGGGTCCCCAGACCGGGGACGCTAGAGGAGTGTCATATTCGGGCCTGGTTTTCGATGGCGACCACGCCGAGCCCCCGCATGAGCTTCTGCTGCATGTGGTTCCACTCATTGTCGAGGGTGGCGCCACCCAGCGAGAAGATGGCGGTGGTCTGGTTCACCAGAGTGCCGTCATCCAGCCGCTCCACGAAGGTCTCGTCGCGGGTCTTTTTAACCAGCTCGGCCACCCGGTCCATGGCCCAGTTCAGCTCGACCTCCTCCCAATCGCCGGCACCCGGCTTCCGGTGCAGCACCCGGGTTGCCCGGTTGGGGTTCTTGTGCAGCTGGTAGGTGGCGGCACCCTTGGGGCAGAGGCAGCCCTCGTTGTGGGGGCTGCGTTTGTCCCCCTCGATGTTCACGATCTCGTTGCCGATGGTGTGGACGATCATGGCGCAGCCGACCGAGCAGTAGGGACAGACGCTCGGCGTAGCCTTGGCGTTCCGGATTCGGAGCTGCTGGGCCCGGGCGGTTGCCGGGGCGAGGGCGGCGCCGAGACCCACGAGGGAGCCGAGCGCGGTGCCCGGGCCGAGTCCGGCGGCGGAAGCCTTCAGGAAGTCGCGACGAGAAACTGCCATAGAGTCACTTCTTGAGGTATCTGCAACTTATACTGTGTCGCGGCGGTGATGAAGAACACGGCGGCACGGAAGCGACGTCAGGTAGCGCAGCATGTCGGACGTCCGCTCGAATACCCGGACATCCGGGCAGGCCAGGGCCAGCTCCCGAGGAAGAAGCTTGAGGTCCAGGTGCGGCCACCGCCGATTGTCCAGCTGCAGCGCGGCCGGAGGGGCTTCAACCCTCAGGCAGAAGGCCCGCAGCTCATCGAGGTCGTTCGTAGTGGACAGGACGTGCGACCATCCCGGGGCCCACAGGTTCTCCCGGTCCATGACGATCATGCCGGCGGGACTCCGCAGTAGGTAGTGATGGCGATCACCCGGGCATCGGGGTCGCAAGGCTTACTATAGCACTCCCCGTGGATCAGCCTCAAACCCTGGAGAGTGCGCAATGACCGACCCCAACGCCTTCGACCGTGTATCACCGGTTGAGGATCCCACCTGGAAAGCGTCGTGGGAAACGGAAGAGAACTACTGGTTCGAGAACTTCACCAGCCGGCCGTACGCCCTGGGACCCGACTACTTCGACCGTTTCCGTCCAGCGTACCGGTATGGATTTGATTCGGCGGTCCACAATGTGGGGCGCACTTGGGACGACGCCGAGCCCGACCTGCGGAAAGGGTGGGAGAGCTACCAGCATCGGGGCGAGTCCACCTGGGACGAGATTAAGGCGGCCGTCCGGGATGCGTGGGACCGGATCACCGGTCTATAATGAATGCATGGCCGATTCAATTCGAGACCTCTTCTTCGGCGCCGTCGCACCGGGACGCGAGCTCGTCGAAGCGGTTGATCCCCGGCGCTCATTCGACGATGTGGTGCTGCCGGCTACCACCATGCGGGCCCTCAATCACGCGCTCGCGCTGGTGCATAAGCACGACCTGATCTTTCATCAGTGGGGTCTGGCCGAGCGCCATTCGACCGGACTTGGCCTGGCCTTCCACTTTGCGGGACCTCCCGGCACCGGTAAGACGATATGCGCTGAAGCTCTCGCGTACGCCCTCGATCAAAAGCTTCTGGTGGTCCGCTATGCGGAGCTCGAATCGCGCTGGGTGGGGCAGACCTCGAAGCACGTGGCCTCGGTGTTCCGGGCCGCGGCCCGGCAGAACGCGGTGCTGTTCTTCGACGAGGCCGATGCCATCGCCGGCCGCCGCTTCACCTCGATGGGAGCGGCGTACGAGCGCGAGGCAAACGCCATCGTCAATGTTCTGCTGCACGAGCTGGAAGCGTTTCCCGGCGTCGTCATCTTTGCCACCAACCTCGCCGCCAACATCGATCCGGCATTCGAGCGGCGGATCAGGACCCACATCCTCTTCACCATGCCGGATGTGGAAGAACGGGAGCGCATCTGGCAGGTGCAGCTCCACGCCCGGAAGACGCCGCTGGCCGAGGACGTGGATTTCCGGGCGCTGGCGGAGAAGTACCCGCGCAGTGGCGGCGACATCAAGAATGCCGTCCTGAAGGCGGCCCAGATCGCCACGGTCGAGCCGGGACCCGACTCGAGTAAGCGGATTCATCAGCGGCATTTCATTCAGGGCATGGAAGAGGTCATCGCCGGCGAGTCCGTCATGTCGCAGTCGCTCTTCGACGATCCCGGAGCGATCGGTGCCGGCGGCATCGTTGACCGGCTGTCGGAGGCTCAGGAGGAGCTACGGGGAGAGCTGGCCCTGCTGGGGGAGCGGGTGGACGGACTTGCGGCCGATCGTTCGGTGGTTCGGGCCCAGCTCGAGCGCCAACAAGCAGCGGCGTTGGAGACCCTCCCATCCGCCCGGCGGCGGCAGCTCGTCCTCACCGCCCTGGCCGGTTCCGCCGTTGTCATGGCGCTTGCAGCCCTGATCTTCTCCTTAGTATCCTGACCTCGTCCTCAGCGCCGCCGGAGTCGCACGTCCTCGCTCTGCGCGTCCGGTCCTACTACCAGAACCAGCAGCCGGGTCTCGTAGCCTCGCGCCGTCACCCTGACGTATTGCGTCCGGCAGTTGTCCACCAGGGCCAGGTCGAATCGAAAACGATACTCGCCGTTTCCGTCGGTGAATGCGACGTAGGGAGCGCCCAGCATCTGCAGGTGTGCGCCGGCCAGCGGTTGGCCGCTGCCCTGTTCGAATATCCGGCCGACGACCGTCCCGAACTGGGGTGCCCCAGCCGAATCCATAGCGGGCTGGGCTTGAGGGGTGCAGCGCTCGGGGTTATCGGGAAAGTACGCTTCCATCGGCCGGGTGGCCTGAGGTCCCGCGCCGGGCGGCGTACGCAGGCGGGGCCGGCCGAAGATACGCCGGGCCTCCGACTCCAGCGTCGCGGTGGCCTCCTCCCGAGGCGGGCCTGCTGCCGCCGGGGCGTCGCCCCTTTGACCGTTCGGAGGACGGGGGGCATCGGACTCCCTCCCGCTCGAACGCGTCGCCTCCGGTGGTGCGTTAGGCTCCAGCTCAGGCTCCTTGCGGGGTCTTACCGGCGGCGGGGTGGCCGGCCGGGAGAGTTGC
>JBJMPK010000189.1:0-8193 GCA_045803245.1 Gemmatimonadales bacterium | reverse complement strand
GGCGATCGTCCTTCAGAACTACGAGATCATAGCGCACGATGAAGCCATCGGTCGAGTACCCGTCGATGATATCCACCTCTCCCGCCGCCAGCGCCTGATACTTCACCGCCGGCAGAAGCGCTCGGACCGAGCGGAGGTGAACGCCGTAGGCCTTCTCCAGACCGGGCAAGCCGTCGGGCCGCCCGATGAAATCCGGCGTCAGCCCGGCTCTCATACTGCGGGAGACTGCCGCCAGATCGCTCAGCGTGGTGAGATGAAGCCGGCGTGCTGTCTCCCGGCGCACAGCGATGGCGTAGGTGTTCTGGAACCCGAGTGGCGGCAGCCAGCGTGCGCCGTAGCGGGCGCGGAACTCCCGGGAAACCTGCCGGTACACCTCCCGTGGATCGGCCGTGGGACGTTCGCCCAGGATGGCCAGGAGTCCGGTGCCGGTGTACTCGGGATACACATCGATTCTATTGGTGCGAAGCGCCTGAAACGCGATCTCGGTCGCTCCCAACCCCGGGCGCCGGTCGGCGACGAACCCACGAGCCTCGAGCAGTTGCGCGAACATTTCGGCCAGCAGGTACGACTCACCGAAGGGCTTGGATGCCACGATGATGGGACGGGGAGCGGCCTGCTGCGCGCGCACCGGCGCCAGCAAGAGGCTTACGCCGGCCGCGCTTCGCCACACCACACCGGGAATCATGGCGCCGTGGCCCGCGCCCGGAGCAACAGTTGCCTGACGTAGTCGCTGGCGGGAGCCTCTCGCAAATAATTCGGACTCGCGGATTGCTCCACCCGGCCGTTGCGCATCACCACGACGCGATCGGCCAACAGAAACGCTTCATCGAGGTCGTGCGTCACCAGAACCGCAGTAACCCCGAGCTCCCGCCGTATGCCGAGGAAGGTGGCCTGGAGATCCGCCCGGCTGATGGCATCCAGGGCGCCAAACGGCTCATCCAACAGCACGACGCCGGGCTTTGCGGCCAGCGCCCGGGCAACCGCTACCCGCTGTCGCTGCCCCCCGGACAGCTCGCGCGGCCAGCGGTTCCCAAAGAACTCGGCCTCGAGACCGACGAGACTCAAGGCCCTCTCCCCCAGCTCAGCGCGGTCCTCCAGCTGGCAGAGCCAGGGAACCAGCTCGACGTTGCGCCTGACCCGCCAATGCGGAAGCAGTCCACCATCCTGGGGTACGTAGCCGGTGTGCCGCCGTAACGTGAACGGGTCGAGTGCGCGGGCGTCCACGCCGCCAACGAGAATGCGACCCTCGTCGGGCTCGACCAGGCGGTTGAAGCAGCGGAGCAACGTGCTTTTACCCGCGCCGCTCTCACCGATGAGGGCGACACACTCGCCCACCGCCACGTCGATAGATACACCGTCGAGTGCCAGGCGGGGACCATATCGCTTGGTTACACCCTCGGCTCGAAGGGCGCTTCCTTCGGTTGACACTCCATCAACTCCGAAGCCGGCTGAATCCCCACAATCCTGCCAACCCGAGCTTCGTGAACGCATCGCCCTGGTGTAGCGCAATGGCTGGCAGCCGCTTTGAATGATCCAAAATATCTCCTTGCGCTCTCAGGTTGCGAGCAGTTTTTCTGGCAATCTACCAGAGGGGCGCGGAGGCCGGTCGCGCGCGCAAAACTGCATCGCCTTTGCGGCCGCGGTCAACTGCAGAATCGGGCACATCAGCGCCTGCGTGAGATGCTCGACGAAAGTACCTGACATCGAGAGCACTTCGCGGCGTGCAGTTTTTGCTCTCTGGTGTGCTCGTCAATTGTTGCAGCAGCCCTCGCATAGTACTTCGACATGAACGAAAGTGCATGCGCGCCGCGCGCGAAAGTTGCATGCGTTGGTGAGCCTCAGAACCTCGCGAGGATGTGCGGATGTATCGAATCGAGCTCTCGCCCGGCGAGCAGACCGCGTTCAGGTCGATCGAAGAGCTGGCCGTCGCGATCCGGCGCGGGGTCGTGAAGCCTCACGCCCGCATCTGGCACAACGCATCCAGCAAGTGGCTTCCCATACAGTTTCATCCGCATTACAAGATCGCGGCCTCGATGCCGCTGACCTCGGCCGACCTCGTTGCGGGGCCGCCGGTCAAAAAGCTCGAGCTGCTCACGCTCGGCGAAGCAATGGACCCGCCGGCTCCTCCCCCCCGTCCAGCCGCGGAGGCGAAGCAGCCGGTACCGTTCAAACAGTTTGTACGCCCCAAAGAGGCGGCACCAGCCGCGCGGGCGGCCAAGTCAGAGCCAGCTCCTCGTAAGAAGACCTCAGCCAAGCCTCGCCGGTCGCGCTCACGCCGTCGCTCGCTGCGTCTGGCCCTGGCCGGCGCAGTGCTGATCGCGGGAGCTCACCTGGCCTTCACCGCGGTTTCGGCAGCTCGCTCGGAGGAGACTGCAGTCCGCCCGCGCAGTCACCGGCGCCTCATTGCCACCCCGCCATCCTTCACCGAGCAGGGGCGTCCGGAGACCACCGCCGCCGCGGTGTTGCCGGAACTGCCTGGTGTCTCCCGCTCACGTCCGAGACTCGAGAATCCGGTTACGCTGCCGGAGTCGGCAACGTCCTCTCTTGGCGCATCGTCCGGAGAGAGCACACCCGAGATACAACCAGCCCCCTCAACACTACAGATTGCTCCACCGGGTAACATCAACGCCGATTCCCTGGCCCCAAAGCTGGTGGACTCGACCGGCAAGAAAACAATGAAGGGTGTCCTCCGCGCCATTGGCGGCTCATCCAGCCCGGAGCGCAGTCGACCGAAGCGCTAGGGCAGTGTGACTCAACCCACAGCAACGCTCTCTCCAATCGACTCATAATCGACAGGTAAGTTATTTGTTATCAACAAGTTATGTTGATAATCCTGTGGATAAGGCAGGCCGAGATGTGGAAAAATCGGTCTGTCTCATCTACCTACGCCGGGAGTGCCGATGCCAAGGGCGATCTGGGGCGGCTCGATCAGCTTCGGGATGGTGACCATACCGGTCAAGCTGTATGGTGCCACCGAAAGCAAGGACATCCGGTTTCACCTGCTGCACGCGACCGACGGTACCCGGTTACAACAGAAGCGGTGGTGTCCTACCGATGACGCCGAGGTGCCCTGGAGCGAGACGGTGCGCGGCTACGAATACGCCAAGGGCCAGTACGTCATTCTTACTGAGGAAGATTTCGAGCGTCTGCCGCTTCCCAGCAAGCACACGATCGAGCTGGGGGCTTTCGTCGAGGAACGGGAGATCGACCCCGTCTTTTACGAGCGGAGTTATTACCTGGAGCCGGGCGAACGGGCGGAGAAGCCATATACCCTTCTCTTCAAAGCGCTCGCGGAAAAAAAGCTGAGCGCCGTTGCCACGATCACGATCCGGCAGAAGGAGCAGTTGTGCGTGCTTCGGCCCCAGGAAGGCACCATCATGCTGGAGACGCTCTATTATCCGGACGAGATTCGGACCGAGCGCGGGATCGATCTCAGCGCCGTGAAGATATCGGACCGCGAGCTGGACATGGCGTTTACCCTCATCGACATCCTGCGGAAGCCCTTCGATCCGAGCGAGTATCGGGACCATTATCGGGAGGCCCTGGCAGAGCTCATCGAGGCGAAGCTCGAAGGGAAGCAGGTGGTGAAGGCGCCGGCGACTCGGGAGACCAGGGTTCTTGATTTGGCGGATGCTCTCAAACGAAGTGTCGAGGCTGCCCGAAAGGGTGCCAAGCCGAAGCCGCCGGCGCGGGCGCGTTCCCGTGCCACCCGGCCGGCCCGGCGGAGCCGGAAAGTTGGATGACCGAGGTCGGCGGCCTGCTCGAACAGCTGGACCAAAAACAGTCGAACCTCGTGCTGACGGTCGGCGGCCACAGGTTACCGGTAACCAATCTGGAAAAAGCGCTCTGGCCCGGCGCCGGCCGGGCCCGGCCACTCACCAAACGAGATTTGCTCCGCTATCTCGTCCGAGTCTCGCCCTTTCTGTTACCCCATCTTACCGGCCGGCCACTATTCCTCACCCGCTATCCCAACGGCATTGCGGGCAAGAGCTTCTATCAGAAGCACTGGGATGACCCTCCGAAATTTGCCCGCACCGTCTCGATCTACTCCAGTCATAACGAGGGAGACGGCGAGTATCTGATTTGCGAGAATCTCCCCACCCTCATCTGGCTGGGTCAGATGGCCGGCCTGGAAATGCACCCCTGGTTCTCTCGCATCGATCCCAATCCGGATGCCCGGAGCCGGGGCCGGACGTTCTCGGGGTCGGAGACCACGCTCGACAAGTCGGTCCTCAACTACCCCGATTTCGTGGTGTTCGATCTGGACCCCTATCAGTATTCCGGCCGCGAGGGCAAAGGGGAGGAGCCTGAGCTCCACCGCAAAGCATTCAAGCGCACTCGCGATCTGGCCTTGCGGTTGCGCGACAGGCTCGGCCGGCTGGGGTTGAGCACCTTCGTGAAGACCTCCGGCCGCACCGGGCTGCATCTTTATTTGCCGATTCTGCGAAAGCTGGACTACGACGCGGTGCGCAGCATCGCCGAAACGATTGGACGATTCGCGTTGCAGGAGTGGCCCGACGAGGTGACCCTCGAGTGGTCGGTCGAGCGGCGTACCGGAAAGATTTTCTTTGACTACAATCAGAACAGCCGGGGGAAATCGCTGGCCTCTATCTTCTCCCCCCGGCGGCATCCGCTCGGCACCGTCTCCATGCCGGTGGACTGGGATAATCTGGAGCGGGTGTACCCTACCGACTTTACGCTGCGAACCGTTCCTGCCATCCTCGAAGCCGAGGGGGACCCATGGGCCGGGATTCTGAAGGCCAAGCAAGACCTGGCCGGGCTGCTGGAAGCCCGCACCGCCGGATGAGCCGGGGATTGAAGGTGCTGGCCGGCGGCTCCGGCCGGCTGCGCTATCGGTCCCAGCCAGCGTGGATCCCACCGATGCTCGCAACCTTGACCGAAGAGTTTCCCACCGAGGGAAAGTGGATCTACGAGCCAAAGCTCGACGGTATCCGCGCGTTGATTTATGCGACCGGCGGGACGATCCGGATGTACTCGCGCAATCGAAAGCCACTGAACGACGCCTACCCCGAGCTGGTCGAGGCGCTCGGTTCCGCGGTCCGCGGTGACTCTGTCCTCGACGGTGAGGTCGTAGCATTCGATGCGGAGCGGGGCATCACCAGCTTCTCCCGGCTGCAGCAGCGGATGCAGCTGCGCGACCCGCTCCGGGCCCGCCGCAGCCAGGTCGCGGTGCATCTGTACTTGTTCGATTGCCTGTTCTACGACGGGGCCGACCTGACGGGGCTGCCGCTGCTGGAGCGGAAGGCGGTGTTGCGGGACGTGGTGAGGTTCGACGATCCCATCCGGTTCACCGCCCACAAGAGCGCCGGCGGTGTCGCGATGTTGCGAGCCGCCTGCGAACAGAGGGCCGAGGGGATCATCGCCAAGCGAGCGACATCCCGCTATGTCAGCAGCCGGTCCGCCGATTGGCTCAAGCTCAAATGCCTTCGGCGGCAGGAATTCGTGATCGGCGGATACACCGCGCCGCAGGGCTCGCGGGAACGGTTGGGCGCACTGCTGGTCGGCTATTACGATGGCGACTCTTTGCGCTACGCCGGTAAGGTCGGCACCGGCTATGACCGCAGAGCCCTCGAGCTCCTTCACAGCCGGCTGGTGCCACTGCATCGCCTGACTTCACCGTTCAATCAGGGTCCCCGCCCCGCAGAAAAGATCCAGTGGGTCTCGCCGAAGCTCGTGGGGGAAGTGGGATTCTCCGAGTGGACATCGGCGGGACTGCTCCGGCATCCGCGCTACCTCGGACTCCGCAGCGACAAGGCCGCGCGCGAGGTCCGTCGCGAACAGTGAGTCCGCCTCGCAAGGCGCCTCGAACCCCCTCAATTATCCTCGGGCTCATCTGCTCGCTGCGCGCTAACCGCAGCTAGTACAGTTGCTTCCGCTCGGGTCCCGGCAAAGCACGGTTCTTGCCTCGGGGGCCGCAGGTCCCTTTTCCATCTGTCGCCCCTGTGGAGGTCGCATGCGTGCACCCCGACAAGTGCTGTGGCTGGGTCTCGCCCTTATGGCGCTGTTCAGCTGGAGCGCCGCTCCGGCGGCGGCTCAGGGAAAGTCCGGGTATAAGCATTACTCGGTCTCCAGCGACCGGGCAGTGACCGTGACCAGAACGGTGTTGCTGGAGCGTGGCTACAAGGTTGTGCGGGTGGAGCGCGTTGGCGCTACCCACGTCGTGTACTATCGCCGCGGCAGCATGGGGCGGGGGCACGGCCGGGGTCCCATCCAGCGCCTGGTCATTCGCTCGGTGCGCGACCGCGTGGTCTTCGAAGATACGGAACCGGATGTACTGGTCGACATCGATGTCAGGCTGAAGTTGTAACCCGTTACCCTTTCCCTCGTACCAACCGGAGGCACAATGCGTGGCACTGCAGGGGCGGCTCGCGTCCTGTTGATGGGAGGCGCACTGGCGTTGGCTGCAACTCAGCCGCTGGTGGCTCAACGAATCAGCTTTGCTCCCAACATCGGTCTGTACATACCCACCACGGAGCTGGTCAAAGCGGCCAACGGCCAGGATTTCAAGCAGGAGATCAGCCTGACGTTCGGCGGCCGCATGGGAATCGAACTGAGCAGCCGGTTAGGGCTGGAGTTCACCGGTGCGTACGCGCCGGGCAATCTCAAGATCACCCAGAGCGGATTCAGCGATCAGAGCCAAGACGCCAACATCTTTACCGGGAGTGGCCGAATCAGCTTCCAGCTGGTGCCTTACACCAGCCCGATCGCTTTCCTGGTGACCGGCGGCGTCGGCGTGATCAACCGGAGTGGCGCATTCTATGACGGCGCCGACAAGAAGACGGACATCGGCGGCACGGTGGGAGCCTCGGCCCGATTCCGCTTGGGCAAGCTGTTGCACCTGCAGGTCAGCGCCGAGGATTATCTGTACAAGCCAAAGGCCGAAATCCCCGGATTCTCGCCCTCGGATGAAAAGCAGACTCAGAACGACATTCACCTCTCCTTTGGTGTGGGCATACCGCTGCTGGGGCTGGGCCAGGCAGGTCGCTAAAAAGCCGCGGCAGGAACTGCACTAAACCAGGGCGGCCCATTGGGGCCGCCTTTTGTTTGCCCGCCCGAATCACCGGGTCCAAGTGACCAAGTTCACACTCGGCGGCATCTCCGGTTCACAGCGCTTTTCGGCCCAAAAGGACAAGTTGTCACCCGGCAACCAGATCAGGCTGCCGCGCGGGCGCGTACTCTATCCTGCGCCGGGTTCTGCTTGTCAACGGTACAGACATCACGGGAGTGTGTATGTCGATTCGCAAGTTCCTCGGTGTTCCGGGTCTGGTACTGGCGTCGATGGTGGCGGCCAGCGTCACGGCTTCACCGGTTGCGGCTCAAGGCGGTGTCGAACTTACCCCATGGGCCGGCGTTTACGTTCCGACCAGCAATTCGTTCTCTACCCTGACGGACGACTTCAAGCGTGACGTCAGCGTCATCGGCGGTGCCCGGTTGAGCTTCTGGGGCACGGGCCACCTGGGGTTTGAGGTGACCGGCGGTTACGCACCGGCCAAGGTCGGTGGCGAGACCGTCAACGAAACCAACACCAATCTGCTGGTAGCCAACGCACGGCTGCTCCTGGCTCTCACGCCGGTCACCAGCAGCGTCGGGGTCTTTGTCGGCGGTGGTGGAGCGCTTCTCACCCGCGGCAAGAATACGTTCGACGACGATCGCAGCAGCACCGATCTGGGAGGTACGTTGGGGCTCGGTTTCCGCTTCGGCGGGGGAGACAATAACCGGGTCGGGTTCCGTCTCGACATCGAAGATTATCTCTATAATGGTGACTTCGGCGGAGGGAACGACTTCCAGAACGACATCGTGACATCGCTCGGCTTGTCCATCGCCTTGGGTGGCAACGCCGGCGACTAGCACGATACAGCGAACAACATTGAGGGGCGTGCAATCGATATGATTGTACGCCCCTCTTGTTTTTGAGCTGTGGTATCAGCGCCGGCTGCGGCTCCTGGTGGTGCTCTTCCTGCTCCGCCTCGCGGTGACATACGAGTCGCCAGTCACCAGTCGCCAGTCGCCAGTCACGAGTCGCCAGTCGCCAGTCGCCAGTTGTCAGTCTCGAGTACTCGTCGACCAACGGTGCGCCATTTTGGCCATCTCTCTTACGCGCACTGTCCTGGTGATTTCCGAACTCCCAACTTGTGACTGGCGACCGGCGACTGGCGACAGCCACCGCGACTG
>JBJMPK010000188.1:0-19364 GCA_045803245.1 Gemmatimonadales bacterium | reverse complement strand
TCGCGCGTTGCCGGAAGAGTGGAGACTGGCAAAGCTGGCCGCATACTGGCGGGATCCGGCGCTGCACCTGCTGCTGATCGTCGTGGGCTATCGCCTGGCCTACGAGCTCCGCTTCGACTTCGCGACTCCGCATGGCCGCCGCACTCTCGTGGTGGGGTCGGGCGAGCGGGCGGAGCAGCTACTGCGAGAAGCTCGCCGGGCCGAGGTTCACGCGATCAATGTGGTCGGGCTGGTGGATCTCGATGGTGCCGGGCTGGGCCGCACCATCCGCGGAGTGCGCGTGCTGGGGACCGTCGACAGTCTGCAGCAGATCGCGGAGCGGCTGCGGGCGGAGTTCGCCGTCATCGCGCTCGAAGCAGGGGACCTGCCTCGAATGCGCCGGGTCGTGGATCAGTGCATCGCGGCTGGGCTGGAATTCAAGACCCTACCATCCCTCCACGAGCTGCTCGAGCAAACCGCCGGCGTCAACCAGCTTCGTAACGTTCGGATCGAAGATCTGCTCGGCCGCCCGCCGGTGAACCTGGACCTCTCCCCGGTTCAGGCGGACCTGCACGACCGGGTCATTCTGTTGACCGGAGCCGCGGGCTCCATCGGGTCCGAGCTGGCCCGGCAAATCGCTCCCTTCCGCCCTTCGCGGCTGGTACTGCTCGATCAATCCGAGAGCGACCTGTACTTCGCGCATCTGGAGTTGCGCGAGGCCCATCCCGACCTGGATCTGGTGCCGGTGATCTGCGACATCACCAACGCCGGCCGGCTGGCGCAGGTATACGCCCAGCAACGGCCGGATTACGTGGTACACGCCGCCGCGTACAAGCACGTCCCGCTGATGGAGACCAACGTGCTGGAGGCGGTTCGAAACAACGTGCTCGGCACCCTGCTGGTGGCAACCACGGCGGTTCGCTATGGAGTGAAGAAGGTCCTGCTGGTCTCCACCGACAAAGCGATCAAGCCGTCCAGCGTCATGGGAGCTACCAAGCGGGTTGCCGAGCGAATCATTTTCGGGCTACCCAACCTGCACCGGTCGGGCACCGATTTCCGGGCGGTCCGGTTCGGCAACGTGCTCGCCTCGAAAGGGAGTGTCATCCCGCTGTTTGAGCGCCAGCTTGCGGCCGGCGGCCCGATCACCGTCACCCATCCGCTGGTCGAGCGCTACTTCATGACTATCCCGGAAGCCGCGCAGCTGGTACTCCAGTCGGGTTCGTTGCCCGAAACGGCCGGAGCGATCGCCATGCTGGAGATGGGCGAGCCAGTTCGGATTCTCGATCTCGCTGAAAAGCTGATCCGGTTCTCAGGCCGGGTACCCGGGAAGGATGTTCGCATCGTCTTCACCGGCCTCCGGCCGGGAGAGAAGCTGACCGAGGAGCTGGTCTCGGCCCTGGAGGCCAGCATCCCTACCTCCAGCGAGAAGATTCGGATCAGTCAGACCACCGAAAGTGCCGGCCCCGAGCTGGTCCAGAAGCTCAGCCGGCTGCTCGCCTATCTCGACGCCGGCGACCGGGAGGGACTGCTGGCTACCCTCTGTGAGCTGGTCCCCGAATGCGTGCCGCCGCTCTGCGAATCACGAGCATCGGTTACCATGGGTCCCCGGGCCGGCAGGATCGGCGGGGAAGGCTGGAAGAATATTCTCGACACCGATCAGTGGACCTGGCGCGAACGGAGGCGGGGAGCGCAGCGGCCGTCCACCCCTCCGGATTTGCGCCTGATCGACCGGCGCCAGGGTGTGGTGTGTCGCCGCCAGGCGGCTCGCGTCGGTGGCCGGCGCGGCACGGACGTGGTAACGCTGCTCCCGACGGGCTCGTCCACGATCTAGCGTGCGGCCTGTCCCAGAAAGCGCGCCTCCAGCTGAGCCGGCGAGAACCTCGCTGATCCTCTTCGGACAACGGCAACCAGCGTGAGCGCCAGGAGGGAAACCGTCGTCCGAAACGGCCGGGCCTGAAGGTCGAGCCAGCAGCGCTCATCGAGCAGGAGCTTGGTGGGGAGCAGCTCCCGAAGGTAGCGGTCTTCGAAGTCGGTGGCCGGTGAGCCCCGTTCGGCAGAGAAGAAATAGAGGGCCCCGTAACCGGTAATCCCGGGCTTCGACTCGAGAGAGCGGAGCCCGGCCGGCGTGAAATGCCGGAGGTACGCCGGCGCCTCGGGACGGGGACCCACGATCGACATGCGGCCGGACAGGACGTGCAGGAACTGGGGCAGCTCGTCCACTTTGCTCCGGCGCAGCATTCGGCCAATGAGAGTGATCCGGGGATCGTCGGCCGTGGACACCGCTGGGCCAAGCTGTTCGGCATGGCGAACCATGGTGCGCAGCTTGAGCATTTTGAAGCCTTTGCCGCCCCGACCCAGCCGCTCGGCGCGATAGAACACCGGCAAGCCCTGGAACAGCGCTGCCACCAGCGAGCCGGCCAGGAGCAGGGGAGCCCAGATCGGGGCCAGTGCCAGAGCAAACCCGAGATCTACGGCTCGGAGAAGCCAGCCGCGCGCCGGAGCTGTGCTCACTCTCGGGCCCGGAGCAGCATCAACGGCTCGGCCGCCGCCATGTTGGCCACGCTGCCCCAGAAACCGGCGCGCTCCCGCAGCGCTCGGAGCGATCGGGGATGGGGGTACGGCCGCAGCTCGCTCCGATAGCATCGCATCGCGTCGAGCTTGCGCTCGAGCTCATGCGAGATGTCGGAAAATGTAGTGGGAATGAAGGGCCGCTCGCGGGCACTCGCGGTCCACTCCGTGCTGGATGGCGTCTCGAACGCATACAGCCGCTGGATCCACGGTGCGGCGAACGGCCGGGTGGCGACATCGACGGCTTCGGCTATACGGACGTGATCGGCGTTCACGTCGCCCCAGTGATGGGTGTATACCACGTCAGGCCGGAACTCTTGGACCTGGCGCTCGATTGCCTGGATCAGCTCGAGGTTGCTGCCGGCATCGAGCCGTTGGTCGGGAAACCCCAGTCCTGCAGTCCGGGCGCCGAGATAGTGGGCGGACCGCTGGGAGTCAGCGGGCTGATCCTGCTCTCCGGCTTGATAGCGGATGGGATCGGCGGAGCAGACGATGAGCGCGAGCACCTCGTCGCCCGCCTTGAAGTGGCGGATCAGGGTGCCTCCCGCCCCGAGAACCTCGTCGTCGGGGTGAGCGGCGATAACGAGAACCTGGCGGCCGCGATGCAGCGAACGGAGCGGCTTGCCGGCGTACGTCGCCAGCTCCGACATGAGGCCGGCCGGCACCACGCGGCCATCGTCGAGCCGCAGATCACCGAGCCGGAGTCGACCGTCGGTGTAAGCCACGAGGAGGTCATCCGTGCTCGTGGCAACGAGGATCGGCTCGGACTGGGCAGAAGCCGGGGGAAGAGACTCGGCCGAATACACCCAGATCCGCCGGCCACCGAACCAAAAGTATGCACCCGGGTAGGGAGCGGTTAAGGCGCGGACCCAGCGATCCAGGCTGGCCGCGGAATGGACGTCCCAGCGGATCAGGCCATCCTCCGGGCGGCGCCGGAGATTCAGCGCCAAACGGCCCAGGGGGCGGTGAGTGATTTCGTTCCGGGAAATGGCGGGCCAGTGCTTCAGCCAGAGGTCGGCGGAAGCCCGTGAGAGCCTGGGGTACAGCGTTGCGGGAGTTTCTCTCGCCTCGATGGCGCAAGCGGCCTGTGCGACCACGGTGCCGCCATCCAAGTCACTCGTGTAGCGCAGCAGGGTGGTTCCGGTCTCACTGAGTCCGTGAATGATGGCCCAGTTGACCGGAGCGGGGCCCGCAAGTGACGGAAGCAGGCTGGCGTGGAAACCGTACGCGCCGAGCGGGAAGGCGTCGAGAAAAGGCTGGCGGAGAATCTCGGAGAGGCCGGCCGCCAAAACGCCCTTGACCCCCGCGGCACCGAGGGCGCGCCACGCTGAGGGAGATTGGAAGGACGGCACCTTCACGACGGGAAGGCCGGCGAACTCGTCGGGCCACGGACGTCCGCCGGCGGCGCCGCTGAGTGACTCCTCGGTAAGAGCGAGGACGAGCCCTGGCTTCCAACCCCCGCTCGTGACCAGGGCGCGCAGAATGTCCTGGCCCTCGGATACGCCACCGAGATATGCGAACGACTGGGCGGGAGCCGGGATCGGTGCCAGTTGCGTTCCGTCGAGCGAAGTGGATCAGGAACAGTGGGCGAATAGGCCGAGGAAAACCATGGCAAAGGTACTCAATGACTGCTGAAGTCGAAACCGCGGAGCTCAGAAGGCTGCGCGTCGCCTTGATCGGCTGTGGACGCATCAGCGCCTACCATGTCGCCGCCCTGAGCGCCATAGCAGGCGTGGAAATCGTGGCCGTATGCGATCTCAACGAGAGAGTGGCCCGTGAGACGGCCACCCGTTACGGGATTCGGGGCTGCTACACCGATCCCGAAACGATGCTGAGTGAGATTCGCCCCGACGCGGTCCACCTGCTGACGCCTCCGGCCAGCCACCTTCCGTTGGCGCGCCTCGCGGCCAAGTACCGCGTGCACATGTATATCGAGAAGCCCTTTGCGGCCAGCGAGGCCGACGCTCGCGCCATCATGACCCTCGCCCGGGACGCCGGAGTTCAGGCCTGTCCCGGTCACAGCCGGCTGTTCGATCCCGTGTTCCTGGAAGCGTGCCGCCGAGTAAGCGCCGGAGAAATCGGCCGCGTCATTTCGGTTCGGGCGGAGCAGGGCTTCACCTACGAAGCCGCGGCCCGCTCGGCCACGATCCCCTGGAGCTATGCCTACGATTGGGGAACCTTCGACAATCTGATCTGTCACCCGCTCTACCTGGCCTGCCATTTCCTGCCCGATGCCGGGGAGCCGAAGGTCGTGGGCCTCAATCTCGGTGCGGTGCGCGAGGCCGGGGTGGAGGAGATACGGGTCCTGCTTCCTTCGAGTGCTGGGATCGGAGAGGTCTCACTCTCGTTATGCAGCTCTCCCGAGGTGAATCGGATAGAAATACTGGGGACCAGAGGCCGCGTCACCGCCGACTGGCAAACGATGGCCGTGCTCACCCACGCCAAGAGCGGACTCCCTTCGGCCCTGGCGCGATTTACCGGAAACTTCGAGACGGCACTCGATCTGATTCGTTCGGGAGTGGCGACCTTGTTCGGCATCGCCACTGGAAAGGTGAAACGCTACCAGGGCCTGCGGACCATCGTCGACCGTTTCTATCGATCGCTGCGTGAGGCTACTCCCGGACCGGTTACCCCGGAACAGGGAGTGCTGAACGTCCGCCTGATGGACCAGGTCAAGGCGGCCTGTGAGACCATCCGAAAGCAACGGCCTACCCTGACCGTAGAACAGGACACGGTACGTCCCACGACCCTGGTGACGGGCGCTTCTGGCTTTCTCGGCGGCCGTCTGGTGGAGGTGTTGGCGAGCCAGGGCATAGCGGTGCGGGGGGCCACCCGACTGGTTTCGCGCGCCCGCGCCATGCCCGGAGTTCAATGGGTTCAGTGCGACCTGGCCCGTGAGAGTGACCTGCGCCGGGCCCTCTGTGATGTCGACACCGTCTTCCACTGTGCTGCCCTGTGTGGCGCACCCGGCTCCCTGGCCGATTACGAGCAGGCCAATGTGCACGGCACCGTCCGTCTCCTCAAGCTTGCCGCCGCCGCCGGAGTCCGGAACTTCGTATACGTGTCCTCCATGTCGGTGTACGCAGCGCCCGAGAACGCGAGTGCTGTGCTGGACGAGACTGCGCCGCTCGATGCGAGAGCGGCAGAGCGGGGTTCTTACACCCGTAGCAAACTGGCGGCCGACCAGGCGGTGCTGGAGTATGCCCGCCGCCACCTGTCGCCCCGGATCATCGTGCTCCGCCCCGGCACGATTTACGGACCCGGTGCGAGTGTGCCGGTGGGACGGTTTCAGCTCCCCTCCTCCAGCCAGCGGCCGGTGGTGGTGGGTGGGCCCGATGTCCCCACCGGACTGGTATATGTGGATGACGTGGTGGAAGCGCTGCTGGCAGCGGCCCGCAGCGGTGTTCCCACGGGAAGCGTCTACAACCTGGTCGATACGGCCGACAGCGATCAAGCCGACCTGGCAAGGACACTCAGCGCGGCCAGCGGTGGGCGCATTCGCCCGGTGTTCGCGCCCTATCCGCTGGTGTGGCTGATGATGCTTGCCGTGGACCTGCTCTCGCTGGTCCGTGAGCGAAAGATGGGCACGGCCCGGTATCGCCTGCGACGTACCCTGGCTCCAATGCGGTTCGAATGTGCGGCGGCCCGGCGGGATCTGGGCTGGTCTCCCCGGGTTTCCCTGGCTGAAGGGTTGGACCGGGTCCTGAATGGTGGTTTCGGACCCATGGCAGGCGCATGAGCTCTCGCCACCCGGCAGCTCTCGGCGCCACGCTCGCCGGCTTCTGCTATCACGACGTGACTGACGATCCGGCAGAGTCAGGCCTGCAGAGGAATGCCGCCACGCCGTTCAAGCTGCGCCCAGATCAGTTCGCCGACCACCTCGACGCGATCGCGCAGGGACTCGCTGCCCCGGCACTCATCACGGATATCGATCTCCAGCGTCCAGGTCGCCACCTGCTGCTCACGTTCGACGATGGGGGCAAAAGCGCGCTCCGGACGGCCGACGAGCTGAGCCGACGAGGCTGGCGCGGTCACTTCTTCATCCCAACCAGTTTCATCGGCCGGAGAACGTTTCTGGATCAGGGCGACATTCGCCAGCTCAGAAGTGCCGGCCACCTGATCGGAAGTCATTCGCACACCCATCCCAATATCTATCGTGAGTTGGAGCGGGAGCGAATGGTGGTGGAGTGGCGTCAGAGCTCAGACATTCTGGCGCAGCTTCTCGGCGAGCCCTGTAGGATCGCTTCCGTCCCCGGAGGTGAGATATCCGAGGATGTACTTCGAAGCGCGGATCGTGCCGGCCTGCGTCACCTCTTCACGTCCGAGCCCTGGCTCCGGCCCCGTATCGTGGGTGGCTGCTGGATCCTGGGACGCTTCTGCGCCAAGAACACGACCCCGGCCCAGACCATCACCGAGCTGGCGTCGTTCCAGGGCTGGGCCGGGAAGCTCCTGATGCGGCGGATCAAGGGCGTGGCCCGGCGAACTGTTCCCCCCCTGTATCGGCTGTACGTGAGCCGGTCACGCCACGAGTGGCAGGAGTCGGCTCCGTGACAACGGTCATCCCGTGCGCGGCGGTTCAACTTCGGGAGGCGTCGCATGCCGAGCTTTCGGGGTGGGATGCGTTGGTGCGGAGCTTTCCCAATCACCGTGTGGTGCACACGACGGCGTGGATCCGCTCTTTGGAGGGCTCGGGCTTTGGGCACCCCCTGTTTCTGGTGTTCGAGAAGCAGGGCCAGATCGTCGGCTGCCTACCCGGACTCGTGAGTGAGGTCGGTCCCTTTCGCCTGTTCGGATCACCACCGCCGGCCAGTCAGTCGGTCAGTATGGGTCCCGCCTTCGACCCCCAGCGGGTAACCACCTCCGAGCTGATGGAAGCGGCGGTCCCCTTTCTCGAGGGCCGTCTGGGAATCCACCACATGGAGATCATGAGCCCCGACCTCGACCCCACCAGCATGTTGGGATTGGGATTCCGGGGTGAACCGTGGCCCACCTACCGGGTACTGCTCTTCCCCGGCGACGAAGCCCGTACGCTGAAAGGTCTGAAGGACAGCGCCCGCCGCAACGTGAGCCGCGGGATCAAGCTGGGCCTCGAGGTGAGGTTCGAGTCCTCCACCGGTTTTGTGGACGAGCACTACGAGCAGATCAAGGAGGTGTACGTCCGCGGTGGTCACGCGGTCAACTTTAGACACCAACGGGTGCTGCAGTGCTTCCGCTGGCTGAGCGATTCCGGGAACCTGGTGGCGGTGTCGGTCTATCTGCCCGGCGGTGGCGCCAGCATTGCCTCGGGGATCTTCACCATCGAGGGGAAAGAGCTGCTGCTCTGGACCTGGGCTCACCGGAGCGAGTATCGCTGGCACCGCCCCACCGAGCTGATGACCTGGAGCGTCATGAGACGGGCGTTGAGTCACGGCTGCGAGACGTTCGACCTGATGGGGCTAGGTGACTTCAAGACCAAATTCGGCGCCGAGCTGGACAACCGGAAATACCGTTGGGTCAGGAGCCGGTACCGGTGGCTTACCGGCATGCGCGATCTTGCGGCCAAGGGCCTGCAATGGCAGCAAGCGGTTCGCGGCCGCGTGGCCCGGTGGGGCTCGTCCTCGACGAGAGACCCGCGCCCGCGAACGCCCTCCCAGAATGGCGAAGGCCAGGAGTAACACCGGGCATACGGCTTGCCCTTCCACACCGCAGTTCCAGCGATGCGCCGCCTAATTGGGCCGGGGGCGATCGACAGTGCAACCGCCTGCATTCTGAATCGAGCTCTATAGCGGATCAGGCCTCCATTCGGGCCGACCCCGGTGTTGCGTGCAACCTGGCTCGTTGCTCGCAAGCCACAGCTCCAGCCTGAGGATTGTTGTCATGCCGCACGTACGCTGGTCTGACCGGATTGTCACCTGCCTCTCTATGGCAGCGGTCTGCGTGACTGGTTGCGGTGGCTCAGAGGGGTCTCTCACAGAGCCACCGAAACCGTTACCGGCTGAGGTGATCCTGGTCGCCGGCAACATCGCCACCTGCGGCACCGCCAACGACGAGGCGACCGCAGCCGTGCTCGACACCCTTGCCGGCACCATCTTCACCCTGGGTGACAACGCATTTCCCAACGGTTCGGCCGAAGCCTACCGCGACTGCTACGGGCCGAGCTGGGGCCGATACAAGGCCCGGACCTATGCCACGCTGGGCAACCACGAATACAACAGCGGCAGTGCCACCGCCTCCTTCGAGTATTTCGGAGACCGGCTGGGGCCGGGCGACCGGGGCTACTACAGCCTGGACCTGGGGAATTGGCACATCGTCGTGCTGAACATCAACGACTTCACGGTCAACGACACCAAACCGTTCCTGGGTTCGCCTCAGGAGAAGTGGCTCAAGGCCGATCTCGCAGCCCATTCGAAGACCTGTACTCTGGCCCTGTGGCACAATCCTCGGTTCTTCTCGTCCAATGAGCCGAATTGGACCAGGAACGAGTACATCGCCGGGCTGTGGGATCAGCTGTACGTCGCCGGTGTGGACCTGGTGCTGAACGGCCAGCAGCACCAGTACGAGCGGTTTGCGCCCATGGCGCCGACCGGTACGATCGATCAGACCAGGGGAATTCGCGAGTTCAACGTCGGTACCGGCGGAGAGAGCATCGAGATGCCGACCATCCTGGCTGAAAACCGGGAGAAGCTCATCGATGCCTTTGGAGTGCTTAAGCTGACGCTGGACGCTGATAGCTACCGGTGGGAGTTCGTGCCGGTGGTACCGGATCAATTCAGCGACACGGGATCCGGGACATGCCACTGAGCAGTCAAGGACGGGCGGCGGCGCTCCACGTTGCGCAGGCATCCCGCTGGATCCATCGCGCGGGTTCGCCGGCGGCGCTGGATCCGCGTGCACCTGTCGCCTCCGGCCATCATTTGGTCGAACGTCTGGCCGCGGCGCTCGATTCCGCCGAGGTGAGCTATTGCCAGTGGAAGGGTATCTGGAGAGTAGCGGGGGAGGGTGACATCGATCTGCTGGTCCGCCGGGCCGACGCGGCTCGGTTCCGGCAGGTCGCCGAGAGCCTCGGTTTCAAGTTGGTGCTGGGCTCAGGTGAACGGCAGCTCGCGGGAGTGGAGAGCTTCCTTGGCCATGAGCCCACGCTCCGGCACCCCATACATCTCCACGTCCACTACCAGGTGGTCGTGGGTGACTACTGGAGGACGGTGTACCGGCTGCCAATCGAAGCGCCGATGCTCCAGCCGACCACTCCGGGTGAGCCCTTTCCGGTGCCGGCTCCGCCATACCAGTTCATCGTCTACGTACTGCGGATGATGCTGCGGCTGAGAGGGTGGCCGTTGCCGCTCTCGCGGCCCCGGTGGCTTGCCGGAATCCAGGGCCAGCTGGATTACCTGGAGGGTCGCTGCGATCGGGATGAGGTCGCCTCCATTCTGGAGACCTATCTCCCTTCCGTCGACCTGCCATTCCTGGACCGCTGCCTCCGGGCGCTCCGGGTCGAGGGTGACCCGGTGGAGACCGCTGCGGTGCGCCGAGGCCTTCACCGCCGCCTGAGAACCCATTCGCGCCAGCCGTCGCTGATCGCGATGCTTGCGGCCACCGGCGAGAAGCTGCTGCCCTACCCGCTCCGGCCGATGCTGTTCGATGGCCGGATGCGTCCCAGCACCGGTGGACTGGTAGTGGCCTTGATCGGTGGTGACGGCGCCGGCAAGTCCACCTGCGCCCGTGAGCTCCGTAGCTGGCTCGCCACTCACCTACCCACCCTGCACGCTCATCTCGGCCGGCCCCCGCGTTCGCTGCTGACCTTAGTTGTTGGCGGGGCGCTGAAAGTCGAGCGGTTGATTGACCGCCTGGCTCACTGGGAGTCTCCGAGCGGCACGCACATCGAGATGCTTCGCCACCTGTGCACCGCCCGCGACCGCTTTCGGTTGTACCGGAAGGTGCAGCGGTTTGCCGCGCGCGGCGGCCTGGCCATCTGCGAACGCTACCCCATTCCCCAGAATCGTCTGCTGGTAGGGCCCTGCATTCCTGACCTGCTGGGCAGTGACTCCACTCGGCTGGCGAAGCTGCTGGGCGCCTGGGAGTGCCGGTATTACGAAACCATGCTGGCGCCAGACGCCATGGCTGTCCTGCGGCTCGAGCCGGAGCTCGCCGTTATCCGCAAGCCGGAGGAACCCGCGGACTACGTCCTCACTCGCGCCCGGTTGATCTGGGAGACCGACTGGAGTGGTACTCCGGCGCACGTGGTCGATGCCAGCAGGTCGTTGCCCGAGGTGGTTCAGGATCTGAGAAACTGGATATGGTCGGCGCTGTAGCATGTCCTCTATCCGGTCTCGAGCGATGATAGTGGAGCTGGTCGGCCCGGCCGGCGTGGGGAAGAGCACGCTCAATCGCCAGCTCACCGAGACCTGGTCGGCCCGCAGCGGCACGATCTGGGGACTGCCGCGAAGAAGGCTGCTGAGGAATGGGGTCCAGCTGATCCCATCTTTTATGCCATTGTGGCGGCTGGCCGATACGACCCTGTGGGACGAGACCACCCACATGGTACGACTGCGGACGCTGCAGCAGTTACTCCGGGAAGAGAAGCCGGGCGAGTTGCTGGTATTCGACGAGGGCCCTGTCTTCGCGCTTACCTGGCTCCGTGGATTTGGCCATCCCATCATGCGGAGTCTGGCGGCCGACCCGTGGTGGCAGACAGCTCTTCGCAACTGGGCCGGATTGATGGATGCCATCGTCGTGCTCGATGCACCCGACCCCCTGCTGGCCCAACGCATTCGGAGCCGGGCGTACGGCCATGAAGTCAAGCGGGCATCCGATCGCGAGGTCGCGGTGTGGATGGGTCGCTTTCGCGAGGCACTGGATTGGGTGATCGCGGAGCTCACGAAGCAACCGGGCCCCCTCGTGGTGCGGCTGGAAACGGCTGCGGCCGAGCCCGCACAGATCGCGCAGCGGGTACTCGAAGCGCTGGATCGGGGTGCGTATGCCGGCTGAGGTGCTGCAGGTCCGGCATGAGCGGAGTCTCACCTGGCGTGCTTCCCTGAATCTGGCCCAGTCGTTTCTCGACTACAGCGCCAAGCTGATCGTGGGTCTCGTCGTCGTTCCCATCCTGGTCAGCGGTCTGGGGCGCAGCCTGTTCGGGGTCTGGGAAATGCTGGGCCGGCTGGTGGGGTACATGGAGTCCACCGATGGCCGGCCTACCCAGGCATTGAGGCTGGTCGTCTCCAACAGCCAGCTGCAGACCGATGATGCTGCGAAGCGGCGGCTGGTAGGCAGCGCGTTGGCGGTCTGGCTCTGTTTTCTGCCGCTCTGGCTGATTGCCGGTGCCCTGCTCATCTGGCTCGCCCCATCCGTCACCAAGGTTCCCCTGTCGCTTCACGCTACGGTCAGGGCGGCCTGTGGGATCATGATGGCTGGGCTGCTCGTTGCCGGCCTCGCCTCTCTCCCCGAATCGGTTTTGCGGGGAATGAACCTGGGCTACAAGCGGATGGGACTGCAGGCGGGGCTCAGCCTTGCCGGCGGCGGGTTGCTCGCCGGTGCCCTGTACGCGGGCTGGGGACTTCCCGGGCTCGCCACGGCGGGAGCCCTCCTTGCCGGGCTGACCGGTATCTGTTTCCTGACGCTGGTACGACGGCAGGTACCCTGGTTCGGAATCGAACGTCCTCACCCCGCCGAAGTTCGAACGTTGCTCTCCATGAGTCTCTGGATTGCCATGGGGGATCTCGTAGCCAAGCTGCTTCTGGCCAGCGACGTCCTGGTGCTCGGAATGGTTCTGTCAGCGACCACCGTAACGACGTACGTCCTCACCGGGTATGGCACCCGCCTCGCGGTCAACCTTTACTCGCTGGCCGCCGACTCCGCCATGCCGGGGTTGGCTGGGATCATTGGCACCAAAAGTTACTCGCGCGCCGCCCGGCTCCGGCAGGAGCTGCTGGCGATCACCGCCTTGTTCGTCACCGCGGTCGGCTCGACCATCCTGCTCTGGAACCGCTCCTTCGTGCAGCTCTGGGTCGGGGGTGAGAACTATGCCGGCCAGTGGGTCACCCTGCTGCTGGTGCTGATCGCGGCCCAAACCGCATTCATCCGCTGCGATGCCTACATCATCGACGCGGCGCTCCAGCCCGGCAGGCGGGTACAGGTGAGCGTGGTGGCAGCCATCACGACTCTGGCGTTTACCGTCGCTCTCACCTGGTACGCTGGAATGGTCGGGTTGTGCATCGGCATACTCGCCGGCCGTGCCACCCAGATGGTCTGGTATCCAGTGTTGGTAAGACGGTGTCTGGGCGGTGCGACGGAGCTTTCGCGGGGATGGCTGGTCCGGCCTCTGGCGGTCATGGGGCTCCTGTTCGCCATGTCCGGCTATCTCGGCCGCTATGCGTCGGTAGACAACTGGCTGGTCTGGGCGGTGGCGGTGCTGCTCACATTGGCTCTGGTGCTCGCGGTTACGCTCGCGTCCGGAATGCCAGAAGAGCTCCGGCGGGTTGTCCTGGCCCGAATCGAAGAGATGGCGCGCCGCATGGGACCTCGGAGAGGAGCGGGCGCGTGACTCCAGAGGAAAGAGCGCGGAGCACCTCGGGAATGGATCTCGTGGTTCAGGCTGGCCTCTGCCTGCTGGTGGCCTCCATTCCGTTCGAATATCCAGAGCGGACCATCCCACTCGAGATACCGACGCTGACGGGCGCCATCTTCCTGGCCACGACGCTCCTGCATCCGCGCGCCTGCTATGCCAGACTGCCGGCCCCGGTTCTCTGGTTCAGCGTCTATCTGGCGACATATCTGATCGCGGTTGCGGCAAGTCTCGGCGACCACACCACCGAGGCCATCTCTGATTTCATCGTCGTGCTTCAGGGTGTTCTAGTGCTTCAGGCCGCCGCGAGCCTTATGCAGGATGAAAGAGTGGCCCGCCGGGCCATGGTAACGCTGGTGGCCGCGTGCACCGTTCGGGCCGCGCTCCCGTTCGTCGGTTTTGCCAGGACGACCAATACCGTGTGGACCGGTGGCGAGCGGGTCTCCGCGCTGGGACAGAATGCGAACAATGCGGCCATGGTTCTGGCTGCTGGACTGGTCGCTCTGATCGGACTCACCGTCTCCCACCGCGGCAAGAGCCAGCTTCGCTGGGTCATAATCGGACCGCTGGCAGCCTTGATGGGACTGGCGTTGCTCGAGACCGGATCACGAGGCGGGCTTCTGGCCTTGCTGGGGGCCATGCTCGTGTTTGCCTTTGCGGCGGACAGTCTGCGGGTACGGCTCAGAAACGGCGCGATCGCGGTTCTGGCTATCTCATTGCTGGTTTTCGCGACCCTCCAGCTTCCGGTAATGAGGAATCGGCTGGAAGACAGCATGAAGACCGGGAACATGGCAGGCCGGGAGCAGCTCTACCCGGCCTTGTGGCAGATGTTCCTGGAGAAGCCGGTCCTCGGCTGGGGTCCGGCGAGCAACACGTACGAATTGGCACAGCGCATCGGCGAGCGCGATCGGCCCAGCCGCGCGTCGCACAATGTCGTGCTCGAGCTGCTGACCGCGACGGGATTGGCCGGAGCGATTCCATTCCTTATTGGCGCCTGGCTCTGCGCCTGCGGTGCATGGCGAGCCCGCCGCGGCGAGCATGGAGTCCTGCCACTCGCGCTCTTCGCGTCCCTTTTGATCGCCAACATGAGTGGCGACTGGATCGCCTCCAAGCTGGTCTGGCTGGCCCTGGCGTATGCATTCGCCAGCGGCAGGTGGCAACTGGTCGAATTCAGGTTGCCGGTGGCGGGGGAATGGGGACGGTACCCCTCGCGTGCTGGATTCCCAATGCTGGTGGGCGCATCGGCGTCGACTCCTCCCGCCGACAGGAGGGGCTGACGCATGTGCGGCCTGGCGGGACGGTTTCACCCCATAGCGCTTCCCCTCGATCCGGAATGGCCGGCGCGGGTGGACGCGCTCCTCGCCCACCGTGGTCCCGACGGACGGGGGCACTATCGCGACGGCCGTTGCGAGCTGGTACACCGGCGACTGGCGCTCCTCGATCTCTCGAGGACCGGGGCTCAACCGATGGCCAACGAGGACTGCAGCGTCCACGTGGTCTTCAACGGCGAGATCTACAACCATCGGGAGCTCCGTGCCGAGCTCCACGCCAAAGGCCACGTCTTCCGGGGCACCTCCGACACCGAGGTACTGGTCCACTTGTACGAGGAGCACGGCGAAGCCGTCGTGTCTCATCTCCGCGGCATGTTCGCCTTTGCTATCTACGATCGGCGGAAGAGTCGTGTGGTCCTGGGTCGGGACCGGTTCGGCATCAAGCCGTTGTTCTGGGCGGCGCACGAGGGACAGTGGCTGTTCGCCAGCGAGATCAAGGCGATTCTCGCTCTCAAGGGATTCCGTCCCCGGCTCGACCGGCAGGCCTGCTACGATTTTCTGGGACTCAGCTACATCCCCGAGCCCCTCACCGGGTTTGCCAATATCGCCGCGCTCCCCAAGGGGACCGTCCTGACCCTCGACGCGCTGGGAGCGACAAGCACGCGCTTCGCCGGGATCTCTCCCCACCCCGACCACCAGATCTCGCGCGTCGAGCTGGCCACCCGCGCCGCCGCGCTCCTGGAGCGATCGGTCGAGCGGCAGTCGGTGGCCGACGTGCCCGTGGCTGCGCTCCTGAGCGGCGGCATCGACTCATCGCTTGTCGTTGCGGCCCACGCCAGGGCGACCGGCCGCGCCCTCAAGACCTTCAACGTCGGCTTCGCCGATCGGGCCCACGATGAAACGGCCATGGCGCTCGCCACGGCCCGCCGATATGGCACCGAGCACCACACCATCCGCTTGGATGAAGGCGACATTACCGCCGACTCGATCTTCGCTCTGCTCCGCCATTTCGATCAGCCCTTTGCCGATCCCAGCCTGGTTCCCACGTACCGGGTGGCATCCGCGGTGCGTCAGCACGGAATCATCTGCACCCTGACCGGAGACGGGGGCGACGAGGCATTCGGGGGTTACCCGGAGTTCTGGCGAGCCGGCCAGCTGGCGCGCCTCATGGCCACTCCGGAGTGGGTCCTGGCAACCGCGGGAGGGCTCGCTCGTCCGCTGGCGCGATGGACTCGGGACCATGGAAGGCAGGCGCTCAAGGCGGTCCAGCTGGCTCGTGCCGGCCGCAGCCGGCCTCCGGCACTGCTCGCCGGTCTCTCCAGCTATTTGAGCGAGGCTGAAAAAGAGCAGCTGGTGCACCCGGCCGCCCGGATTGGGCTTTCTCCAGTCCAGCGGCACTTCGGTGAAGCCGGCGGAGATATCGAAGAGCTGTCGCGCCAGATGACCGGAAACCACTTCGCCGTAGGGCTCCCGTCGGACATGCTGCGGAAGGTGGACATGATGAGCATGCGCGCCGGGATCGAAGTCCGGGTACCCATGCTGGACGAAGAGCTGGTCGAGCTGGCCATGGCGCTGCCGCACGCGCTCAAAACCGATGGCCGCTCCGGCAAGTTGATCTTGCGCGATGTAGCGGAGCGGTGGCTTCCCCCGGAGGTCGCGAGTCACCCGAAGCATGGGTTCACCATTCCGCTCGACACTATGGTGCGGGAGGACTTCCATGATGCGGTCGGAGACCTGTTAGAGGGGCCTTCCTCCCGGACAGCCGGTTTTCTCCAGCGAGGCGTCGTGAGCGGATGGCTCCAGCGTTTCCGCGCCCGCGATGGCGTCGCGGGCGGGCCGGTCAGCCGGGAAGGGCTGTATCTCCGCGTCTTCATGCTCGCCGGCCTCGAGCTGTGGCTGCGCGACCAGGGGTTGACCTGGTGAGCCCCGCCGCCCGGATTGCGCCGTTCGTGTCGATCATCATCCCTTGCCGGAACGAAGAGGGATACATCGCCAATTGCCTCGATTCGATCCTGGCAAGTGCATATCCCCGCCGCCGGATCGAGATCCTGGTGGCCGATGGGCAGAGCAGCGACGGAACCCGCGGCATCCTAGTTCGATACGCGGCACTGCATCCCGGTATTCTGTTGCTCGATAACCCGACGGGCACGACTCCGGCCGGATTGAATCTGGCCATTGGGGCCGCCTCGGGAGAGATCATCATCCGCATGGACGCACACGTCCTGTATCCGGCCGATTACATCCCCCGGTTGGTTGCTGCTCTCGAGGAAAGTGGCGCGGATAACGTCGGAGGGGTGCTCGAGACGGTGCCGGCCGCGGAAACGGCAACCGCCCGGGCCATTGCCCTCGGACTCTCACACCGGTTCGGTGTAGGGAACGCCTATTTTCGCACCGGTGTAAGCGAGCCGCGCGAGGTGGACACCGTCCCCTTCGGCTGTTACCGGCGGGAGGTCTTCGACCGCATAGGCCTCTTCGATGAGGAGCTCATCCGCAATCAGGATGACGAGTTCAACTTCCGCCTGATCACTCGGGGCGGTCGCGTTGTGTTGCTTCCGGACGTGCTCTGCCGCTACTTCGCCCGGCCATCGCTGACGCAGCTGGCCCGGATGTACTACCAGTACGGCTACTTCAAGCCGCTGGTGGCGCGAAAGGTCGGCCGAGTGATGACGGTCCGGCAGCTCATTCCGTCCATTCTCGTTGCCATCCTAGGGGTATCGGCCGCGCTCAGCTGGTGGATCCCGCTGGCACGCCTGGCACTCGCTGTCACGGCAGGGACCTACGTTTTGGTTGTCCTCTTGTGCGCCGGCGCTCTGATGCCGGCCCACGGGTTTCGCTGCGCCGCGGCCCTGACCCTGGTGTTTCCCACCCTCCACTTCAGCTATGGCAGTGGGTTCCTCCGGGGTATTCGTGATCACCTCATTATCCAAGCCAAGCCGCCGGCCCGGGCCCTCGTCCTTTCTCGTTAGGTGAACGCGTGAATCCGAATATGCGTGTCCTCATGGTTACGAGCGATTGGCTATGGAACAGCTGGGGCGGTCCGGCGGTCTTCATCGCGCGGCAGGCCGAGTTCCTGCGACGGGAAGGCGTGGACGTCGACCTGTTTCCCTTCCGCGGGGCAAGACAGGCGCGCAACTATGCGGCGGCCTGGCGTGAAGTACGCCGGAGAGTACGCCAGGGATCGTACGATCTGGTTCATGCCCAGTTCGGGCAGAGCGGGCTTACCGCCCTTCCCAAGCAGGTGCCGCTCGTGGTCACCTTCCGGGGCGATGACCTGGAGGGAATCATCGGCGAGAACGGTCGCTACGTTCCCGCGGGCTGGGTGCTGCGGTTCCTCTCTCGCTTCGTGGCCCGCCGGTCTGACGCCGCCATCGTCGTGTCGGAGCACATGAAGCGGCATCTCCCTCCCTCAGTATCGGCGCACGTGCTGCCCTCGGGAATCGATCTCGAGCTGTTCTGCCCCGAGCCTCAAGCCGCCGCCCGCCGCCGGCTCGGCTTACCCAATGACCAGCGGCTGGTCCTGTTCGTCGGGAACCCCGCGCTGGCGCGGAAACGGTTTGCGCTGGCCCAAGCGGCGGTAGACCTGGTGAATCGATCGATCCCTACCCGGTTGTTGGTCGGCTGGGAACGGCCTCACCAGGACATCGCCGCCTTGATGAACGCCTCCGATGCGCTGGTGTGCACCTCGATGCAGGAGGGGTCGCCCAATGCGGTGAAGGAGGCCCTGGCGTGTAATCTGCCCGTTGTGTCCGTCAATGTGGGTGACGTACCGCTCCGGTTGCGTGGAATCAACGGATGCGAGCTGTGCGCCGACGAACGGGTCGACACTATCGCCGGAGCTATCGAGCGGGTGCTCCGGAAAGGCGCGCGGATCGATGGTCACAGGGCCATGCAGGAGCTCGACGAGCAGCTTCTTACCCGGCGCCTCATCGCCATCTATCGATCGGTTCTGCCGCCCACACGGGCAGTTACCGAGCGGCGGGCTGTGACGAGCCTCCTGACTACCTCCGCGGAGTAGCGCCTGATGTGCGGCATCACAGGCATCGTGGGACTGAATGGGAAGCCGGTCGACCTGGGCGTGCTTCAGAGGATGAACGACGTCCAGGCTCATCGTGGCCCGGACGGCGAAGGCTTCCTCGTGAGCTGGGCCGAGTCGAACGGGTTCTGCTCCGCATTCCTGCCGCATACCAGCCGTGGCCGGTCCGCACCGGCAGCTCGGGTGGCCCTGGGGCACCGGCGGTTGGCCATTCTCGACCTCTCCGACCGCGGTCTCCAGCCGATGTCGGCAGCGGCCAGCGGCGCCTGGATCGTATTCAATGGGGAGATTTACAATCACCTCGAGCTCCGGTCCGAACTGGAGGGCCGGGGAAGGTTCTTCCATACCCGGACCGACACCGAGGTGCTGCTTCAGAGCTACCTGGAATGGGGTGAGGCTTGCCTCGAGCGGTTGGATGGAATGTTTGCGTTCGCGATCTGGGACGGCGGCCGCGGGCGTCTCTTTTGTGCCCGGGACCGGCTCGGCATCAAACCATTTTATTACGCCACTCCGGGTGAGTACTTCATCTTTGCCTCCGAGATCAAAGGGCTGCTCCCCTTCCCGGGGCTATCGCCCGTGGCTGACGATGACGCGGTGCTCGGCTTCCTGGTGCATGGCAACTGCGATTACCGGGAGCGGACGATCCTGCGAGGCGTCAGCGCTTTGCCTGCCGCTCACGCGCTCACTGTCGACCTGGCAACGGCTCGAATAAGCCGCCGGTGCTACTGGCACCCGGCGCCTCGCGAGCATTGGGACGGACTCACCGATGCCGATCGGATCGGGAGGCTTCGGGAGTTGCTGGTAGGCACGACCCGTTCTCACCTGATCAGCGATGTCCGGGCGGGCAGCTGTCTCAGCGGTGGCCTCGATTCTTCTGCCGTGGTAGGGCTCATCGGGAAGCTCTGGCACGAGCAGCCCGAGGCGGCTGCCGCCGTGCTCTTCCGATCTCAAACCCTGATCGCCACCGCCATGCTGA
>JBJMPK010000015.1:0-5531 GCA_045803245.1 Gemmatimonadales bacterium | reverse complement strand
TAGTGTCGCACGCTGGTCTCTTACCATTCTCGTCCTCGGAGTGGCGGCCTGTAGCGGAGACGCCTCAGCCGCCCCGACTCCAAATCCTAAAGCGCACTTTGAGCCACCCCGCTCTCTTGGCACCCCGCTGGCCGAGGTCAGGCGGGTCTCGAAAGTGATACCGCCAAAAGAGAAGTTCGGCAGATAGGCGGGGAAGCGGGGAAGCGGGGAAGCAGCTCTTAAGAAAACGTCATTACTAAGGTCCCGCTGTGCCTCCCCGCCTCCCCGCTTCCCCGCCTCCCAGCAACAGCTCGGCCACTCGGCGCACCAACGCGTCCGGCGTAAAAGGCTTCTGCAGAAACGGTTGGCCTGCATCGAGCAGCCCTCGCCGCACGATCTCGTCATCGGTATATCCACTCATGAACAAAATCGGCAGGCCGGGTTTGACATGGGCCGCCCGACGAGCCAGCTCGGTACCGTCGAGTCCCGGAATGATCACGTCGGTGATGATGAGGTCCAGAGCTCCATTGGCCTGCTCCACGGCTCTCAGAGCCTCCGGTCCATCGCCCGCCTCCAGCACGGTGTAGCCATGCTCTTTGAGCGCACGCGAAGTCATCGACCGCACCGCCGGTTCGTCCTCGACGATGAGGATATGCTCTCCTGCCGCCCGTTCCGGAGGGGGCGAAGCCGCGGTGGACGTCACTGATCCCGCTTGCGCCGGCAGGTACACCTTGAATGTCGTGCCCTGCCCCGGTTCGCTGTAAGCCCACACATATCCGCCGCTCTGCTTGATGATTCCATAGACGGTTGCCAGACCCAGGCCGGTTCCCTTCCCGATCGGCTTGGTGGTATAAAACGGCTCGAAGACATGGCGCATGGTTTCGGGAGACATCCCATGACCGGTGTCGCTGACCGACAGAACGACGTAGGGTCCCGGTCGGATCTCCACGCCAGGATGTTGAGTGGCGTAGCTCTCGGTGAGTTCCGTTACTCTGGTCTCTATGACGAGCCGTCCTCCCAGCGGCATGGCGTCCCGAGCGTTGAGCACCAGGTTGAGGGCAACCTGGGCCAACTGGCCGGCGTCGGCCCGGACCCGTCCCGACTGGGCGCGGAGATGGAGCTGCAAAGTGGAGCGCTCCCCCAAGGCCCGGCGCAGCATGCCGTCGAGCCCCTCTACCACCGCATCGAAATCGAGGACCTGCGGCTGCATGACCTGGCGCCGGCTGAAGGCCAGGAGCTGAGCGGTTATGGCGGCGGTACGTTCGGCGGCGCCCCGGATCTGCTCCAGATCCTTTCTGGCAACTTCAGCCAGGTCGGTTCGCGCCAGCAGGAACTCGGTGGCGCCAAGCACCACCGTCATCTGGTTGTTGGCCTCATGAGCTACGCCACCCGCCAGTTGTCCCACTACTTCCATCCGCTCGCTCTGACGCGCCCGGTCCTCCGTCTGGCGCCGGGCCGTAATGTCGGTGTTAACCTCGGTCACGGTGACGCCCTGGTCATTCCCTCGTTGGCCCAACAGCCACAGGCTGCTCACATAGACTCGCCGCCCGTCCCTGGTGAGGTGGGTGAGCTCTCCTTCCCATTGGCCCTGAGCCAGCAGCACAGACTGGATCGCTTCGAGCGTAGTGGGGAACTCGGTACGGAGCAGCTCGTGAGCGATCTGCCCAACCGCATCGGCGGAAGCCCAGCCGTAAAGCCGGGTTGACCCGGTGCTCCAATAGCTGATCCGGCCGGAGAGATCTCGAACGATGACTGGGGCGCTATCCAGCGCCTGCGACAGCTCCTGGCTTCTGGCAGTCGCCTGGGCCAGGGCCATTTCGGTTTGCCTTTGCGCTGTGATGTCCTGCTTGATGGAAGCAGCGCCTACGACCCGGCCTGAGGCATCGCGTATCGGAGATACCGTGAGAGCGATGTAAATTCGCTCCCCATCCTTTCTGATTCGTTCCGACTGCGAGAATGCGACCGGCTCCCCCCGGGACACCCGCCGAAGAACCTCGCGTTCGCTGTCGTGGAGCTCGGGGGGAATGAGCTTGTAAATCGACTGGCCGGTCATCTCGGCGGCCGTGTAGCCGAAGATCCGCTCCGCAGCTGCATTCCAGTCGGTGACCGTGCCATCCAGCTGCTTGCCGACGATGGCGTCCTCGGACGAGGTGACAATCGCAGCCAGCCGAGTCGTCGCTTGGTGGGCCCGCACCCGGTCGGTGACGTCCTGTCCCACCACTGTGAGGCCTTCCACCGAGGGATAGGCATTCACATGAAGCCAGCGCCCGATCGGCGGGTAGTAAGCTTCCTCCCGAACCGGCTGGCCCTCCGCCAGTGCGCGCCGATACGCCAGATCGAAGGGACTCCCCACGCTTTCGGGGAACGCCTGCCAGTGATTTCGTCCGATGTAGTCCGACGGCTGGCCATTCACGAGCTCGGCTGCCCGCTGGTTCATGTAGGTAATGGTCCAGTCGCGGCTGAGGACCATGAACGCATCGGTGATGCTTCCCAATATCCGCTCGACCCGCTCCGACTCGCGCGCGGCGTTGCGAGCCTCCTGCTGGGCTCGGGCGCCTTCTTCTTCAGCTCGGAGCGTCTCCTCCTCGGCGCGAGTCGCCTCCTCTTCGGCCCGGACCGCTTCTTCCTCCGCCCGCGCCGTCTCGAATTCAGCTCGCCGGGCCGACATTTTGACCCGCTGGTGGGCCCGAAGGCGCGACTCCCCTAGTGCTCCCGTCAGCAGCCCGCTGATCACGAACAGCGTGACGCCGATCTGGGCCACCGGGTCGCTCAACGCCATCGAGTGGCGAGGTTCAATAAAGAGGTACATGGAGACGAGAGCACTGAGCAGCGTGGCCAGGAGGGTGGGGCCAAACCCGCCGATGTAGGCGGCAATGAATACGGCGGGGAAAACGGTAATGAACGGCACACCAGAGCCAACCACGGGCTCTAACGCTTGCCGGATGGCAATGGCGATGGCGACGGCGACGAGGGCCCACCCGTAGGGCCGGAGCCGCTCTTCGAGGGATGGGGGTTGCGGGGAGGGTTCGACTGCGGAGCCAGTCGGCCGAGTCATTGACCTATGGATTTAATGGCATCGGGCTGTCCGAGCCTGGGGAATAACGAGCGGTTGGGCTGCCCTGACACAATACCTGATCTGGTGGCCCCGAGTAAAGCAGGGCACCTTCTCCCCAGTCTCCACCAATGGAAGCGCCGCTTTGATGAGACGTAGTCTCGACCTCACCTGGCTCTGGCTGCTGGCCGCCTGCGGTCATACCGCGCCCGCTCCGGTTGTGCCGGGGCCGGTACCCCAGGCGGTATCGGATACTCCGGCCCGCGCCTGGTGGAAGGAGGTCGTGGTGTACCAGATCTATCCGCGCAGCTTTAAGGACACCGACGATGATGGGGTGGGCGACCTGCGCGGCGTCACTTCCCGGCTCGACTATATCAAGGATCTGGGTGTCAATGTCGTTTGGCTCAATCCGATCTACCGATCTCCCAACGACGACAACGGCTACGACATCAGCGACTACCGTTCCATCATGCCCCAGATGGGCACGATGGCGGAGTTCGATGCCATGCTTCGGGGAATGCACCGCCGTGGGATCAAGTTGATCATGGATCTGGTTGTCAATCACACCAGTGACGAGCACCCATGGTTTCAGCAGAGCCGGCGCAGCCGCACGAATCAGTATCGCAGCTATTACCACTGGTGGCCTGCCGAAAAAGGGCCACCACCGAAGCGGTGGAGCTACTTCGATGAGGAGGCCAACGCCTGGCGCTATGACTCGACCACCAATGCGTACTACCTGCACTATTTCAGCCGCAAGCAGCCCGACTTGAACTGGGAAAACCCGCGGGTGAGGCGGGAGGTGTACGACCTCATGAAATACTGGTTCGACAAGGGTGTCGACGGCTTCCGCATGGACGTGATTCCATTCATCTCCAAGGACACCACGTTTCCTGCGGTGCCGGCAGCGTATCGGGATAATTACCCCGCGTACTATGCCAAAGGTCCCCACCTCCACGAGTATCTGCGGGAAATGAACCGTGAGGTGCTGAGCCATTACGACGTGATGACCGTGGGGGAAGGTGCCGGCGTTACTCCGAACGATGCCCTCAAATTCGTGGGCGACGACCGCCATGAGCTCCAGACGTTCTTTCAATTCGAGATCGTGGAGCGCTGGGGACGCCGCCCCGGCGACTTCATGTACCCGGACAGCAACAGCCGGAGCCTTCCGGCTCTCAAGGACGTCTTCACCCGCTGGGACAGTGTCTTCGCCCACTCCGGCTGGGGCACCGTGTTTCTGGGGAACCACGACCAGAGCCGGATGGTCAGCCGCTTCGGCAACGATAGCCCGGCGTACCGGAACGCGTCGGCCAAGATGCTGCACACCTTGCTGCTGACCATGCGTGCCACGCCGTATATCTACAACGGCGACGAGATCGCCATGGCCAACATTCGCTTCCGCGACATCGGGGACTACCGTGACCTGATGACCATCAACTATTACAACCGGCTCAAAAAAGAGAAGGGAAACCTGAAGGAGTTCCTGGCGGCCCAGGCGGAGGTAAGCCGCGACAATGCCCGGACGCCCATGCAGTGGAGTGCCGATACCAACGCCGGCTTCACCCGGGGAACGCCCTGGATCAAGGTCAATCCGGACTATCGAAGGGTGAACGTGGCGGCGGAGGAGCGAGACACGGCGTCGGTGCTCAACTACGTGCGGCGCATGATCGAGCTCCGGAAGACGGAGCCGGTGCTGGTGTACGGTAGATATCAGCTACTCGACCGGGACAACCCCGATGTGTTTGCCTATACCCGGAGCCTGAACGGGCGCACCCTGATGGTGGCGCTCAGCTTCAGCAACAACGGCGGCCGCACCGCCATCCCGGATGGCTACCGGGTCCGCGAAACACTGATCAGCAATGTGGCGTCTCCACCAATCCAGGACCGGACGCTTGTCCTCCAGCCGTTCGAGGCAGTGGTACTGGGACTCGAGCGGAGGTAGGTCCGGCAGGTGCTCTTGCGCAATCGCGGCATAGCGCGAAATTGGATGTCCTACCCAGGGACATAGCGATTGTGGACATCGATCGCGCAACACCGAGCAACCAGCTGCCCCGTCGGCCGCATACTTGGCGTCCGCAGCCCTCTGATAGTGCCTATCTCCAGACGCTCCGCGGTATGCAGGTTCCGGATGATCCGATTCCTCTCGAGACGTGGGCCTTCCGAAGACGGTGGCGCTCGAACGGCGGCCACGCCTCAGCAGTGCCCTGACGAGCCACCCCCGGGCACTCGCTCGACGGTGATGACTCTGAGTCTTTAACGGGTTTTCCCGGCACCCCAACTTATTTCGCTGCTGGTCCCTTAACCCCCAACGAGGTGCTGCCGTTCCCCACGGCAGAGGAGGAAGTATGAACATCCGAAGTGGTTTTTCCGGGCAGGGCACTAACTGGACGCTCACGGCCGTACTGACGCTGGGTCTGCTGGCGGGGTGCGAGTCGGACAAGACCATGGCACCAGAACGTGAAAGGGCGCCCTCGGATGCGGCACTTAAAGCCCAAGCGCTGAC
>JBJMPK010000187.1:0-4219 GCA_045803245.1 Gemmatimonadales bacterium | reverse complement strand
GGCCCCGATCAAGGCGTCGTTGTCGTCCAAGAAGCAAACCGGGAAGCGCGTGGCTCATTGAAGTCGAGCCCAGCTTTACCAGTTCAGCGGAATGCTGACAACATGTTAGTCCAGTTGATACAAGGGAATTTGCTGAGGACCAGGTTTCTACTGTCCACTGTGGTTTAACGCAGGTTCACTCAACGAGAGGGCGATTAACCGTAGTTCCACCTTCGCAGTATCGGAGGACAGTATGACCGGCCCCTGCAGTCGCACGTTGCACCCATGCCTTCGCCGGCCATGGCTCCTCCTGCCTTTCCTGGGAACTGTCGTCCTTTTACCCATGGCATGCAGCGATCAGCCTTTGCGCACACCCTGCCGAGCGACGGGGCGTTCGCGGCTGTTCGATCAGGAATAGAAAGGGTTGTAGTGGTGATACTGGTTCAGCGGATGCTGAGAACAGGTTTGTCAGGGTAGTCAGAGCTAATAGCAGGGCAACAGGTTTTTACAGTCCACGGTCGTCAATCAGGTTCACGCTCAACGTGAGGACTCTTAACCGTAGTTTCACCTTTGCACCATCGGAGGAATTTATGACCGGCCCACGTCTTCTTACACTCTACCGGCGACATCGCCAGGGTCGGCACCTCCTGCCGTTTTTAATTGCGGTCCTGCTGACCCCGCTGGGGTGCAGCTCCGACCAGCCGACCGAGCCTGTTGCGTCAGTGAGGCCAGGGCAGCTCGTGGCTTCAACCGGGTCTCACCCGCGGCCGTTGTTGGCGAGCGCTCGGATGATGAGCGCCTCCACCCGGTCGGCGACGTCGAAACCGTCGGCGAGCTTTGCCGTGGCTAGCGCCAATGTCACGAGCACTGGGCCGAGCGTACTGATTCTGGCCGACACCGACGTGGTCTCCACGACCGCGTTGGCCACCAGCCTGGCAAGCGCGGGATTGCAGGTTACCGTGCGCCCGGCTCCGGAATACACCTGGGACGGGACCAACCCGAGCCTGAGTGGATTCGACGTCGTCGTTCACCTCGATGGTGCGACGTATGACTTCACGCTTTCGTCAGCGGCGCAGGACGCGCTCACCAGCTTCGTTCAGGGTGGTGGCGGCTTTGTCGCTGCGAAGTGGGACGGATACGAGGTGCAGCCCGAGCTGGCGAACCTGGTGCTGCAGGGCGTAGGCGGCGACCCGTCGGGTCCCGAAATGAACTGCGCCGCCTGTCAGGTTACTTACGAGACGCTTCCGGCAGGCGCGGGTCATCCCGTGCTCGCAGGTCTTCCAGCGTCGTTCACCTTTACGGCCGACGCTAACGATGCCGGGCCACAGGCTGATTTTGGCAGCCAGCCCTCGACCGTGCTGATGAAGGTGTCCAGCGGAGGCCCGGCGGTGCTGGTCCGGGACTTCGGTGCGGGTAGGGTCGTGAACTTCAGCTTTGCGCCCAATTATCCGTTCGACGATCTCGGTTTCTCGCACGATCCGGCGACGTTGCAAGATGCCAACGTGCAGCTGCTTTACCTAAATGCCGTGCAGTGGGCCGCGGGTTCGGGCTCCGGTACAGCACAGTCCCAGACGATCACTTTCGATCCGCTGGGCGACAAGACCTACGGCGACGCGACGTTCTCGATTAGCGCGACCGCCAGCTCGAACCTCCCGGTGAGCTTCACTGCCACCGGCGACTGCGGTGTCCTGGGCACCAGCGTCACGATTACCGCCGCTGGGTCATGCACCATCACCGCTCACCAGGCGGGAAATGACGATTACACTCCCGCCGCGGACGTCGCGCAGTCGTTCGCGATAGCGAAAGCTGCTGCCACACTCACTCTCGTGAATTCGATTACCACGTTTAACGGTGCGGTCAAAGGGGTAACCGTAGTGACCAATCCGGCGGGGCTGAGTGCTGTAAGCGTCGCTTATAGCCAGGGTGGGTTGTCCATCCCTGGGCCAGTCAACGTGGGCAGCTATCAGGTTCTTGCCACCCTGACCAACGCGAACTACACCGCGTCGCAGAGTGGTACGCTCACAATCAATCCGGCCATGCCAACTCTTCACTGGTCGCCGGCTCCGCTTTCCGCGGGTATTGCCTTGGGAGCGGCGCAGTTGAACGCGACCGCGACCGGGATAGGCGGCGCAGCTGTGGGTGGTACCTCGGTGTACACCCCCGCCGCCGGAACCGTGCTGACCTCCGGCACGTATACCCTCTCGGTGCAGTTCACGCCGAGTAGCCCGAACTATGCTGCGGCGTCGGCCACCACATCCATTACGGTGGGAAGCGCCATGGCCTTCACCGGCTTCTTCACGCCGGTCAGAAACATGCCGTTCATCAATGCCGTGAGTGCCGGCAGTGCCATTCCGATGAAGTTCTCACTTCCGGGCCACCGCGGATCCCAGGTGTTGAGGGGTATGCCCGCTTCGATGCCGGTCCAGTGCAGTGCTGACATAGCGCTGGGACCGACAGAAACTCATGCTGGCACCCTGCAGTCTTCTATGGGCAACAACTACACGTTCGTGTGGAAGACCAATAACGGTTGGGCAGGCACCTGCCGGAAGTTCGTACTGACGTTGTCCGACGGCAGTACGCACAAAGCGATGTTCCGCTTTGCGCCGGCGCCCCGCGCCCAGATCATCAAGCGAGCAGTAAACCGCAGATAATGCGGTAGGTACTACGCAGTAAAGGACGAGGCCAGGGAGCGAGCATCTTCGCCACCCTGGCCTTCGTCATTTTTCGCCCAGTACCTTGATCACTACTCTCTTTCGTCTCTGGCCGTCCCACTCCCCGTAGAAGACCCGTTGCCAGGGGCCCAGATCGAGCTTGCCCGACGTGATCGGGACGATCACCTCGTGGCCCACCGTGAGGCTCCGGAGGTGGGCGGCGGCGTTGTCCTCACCCGTTGCATTGTGCCGGTAGCGCGACGGGTCCCACGGCGCGATGGTGCCCTCCAGCCACTCGAGGATATCGTGCCACAGGCCGGACTCGTGATCGTTCACGAAGACCGAGGCGCTGATGTGCATCGCGGAGACAAGGACGAGACCCTCGCGAACCTGGCTGAGGTCGACCTGTTCGGCGACCTTATCGGTGATGTCGATGATCTCCTGGCGGCGCTTGGTCTCGAACCAGAGATAGTGGGTGTGGGTGGTCATCTCAGCAAATCTTCGAGCCTCACCGCGCTGTCGGTCTTCTCATCCCGGTACTTCACGATGACCGGGGCATAGAGGCTGATGCCGGCCCTGGCCCCCACTCCTGACTTGACCGGCCGGCTGCCCGGAACCACTACGGCGTTGGCGGGAATCTCCAGCGGCTGGTCGCCTTCTCTCCGGTAGATCCGATCGTGCACCAGGTCGAAGACGCTGGTGCCGCCCGACAGGATGGTTCCGGGGGCCAGGACAGCTCGCTCTCGCACCACGGTTCCCTCATAGACACCTGAGTTACCCCCGACCAGCACTTCGTCCTCGATGATCACCGGAAGGGCTCCGGCCGGCTCGAGCACCCCTCCAATTTGAGCTCCGGCAGACAGGTGCACCCGGCGTCCGATCTGCGCGCAAGAGCCCACCAGCGCGTGGGAGTCCACCATGGTGCCCTCGCCCACGTACGCTCCCACGTTGATGTACATGGGCGGCATGCACACTACTCCTGGGGCGACATAGCAGCCGTCCCGTATGGCGGAGCCACCCGGCACCACCCGAACGTTGTCCGCCGGGGTCAGCGCCCGGAGCGGATAGGTGTCCTTGTCATAGAAGGGGAACGGTCCGCCGGTGGCCGCCGGTCCCAGCCGTCCCAGCCGAAAACCCAGCAGGATCCCGGCCTTGACCCAGGCATTGACCCGCCAGCGCCCGTCCGGCCCCCGCTCGGCTGCCCTGACGGTACCCGCGTTCAGTGCCTTCTTGAGGGCCTGGAAGGCCTCCAGGGCCGCCGATTCTTCACCGGGGGGGATGTGGACGGCGTACCGGTCGATCGCGGTGCAAAGATCTGCACCCTTTAGCCGTTCAGGCATCCGACACTCCGGCCACTCCGGCCAACCGCAGCGCTTGACGGAGCGCCAGGCAGGTCGACTCACTCACCGGAAGGAGGGGAAGCCGAAGCACGTTCTGAATTCGCCCCATGAGGTGGAGCGCAGCTTTGGCCGGCGCCGGATTGGTTTCCAGAAAGTTGGCGTCCATGAGCGGAAGAAGCCGGTAATGCCAGACGCGGGCCTGCTCCAGGTTTCCCGACAATAACAGATGCACCAGCGCGGTCATCGCAG
>JBJMPK010000186.1:0-18057 GCA_045803245.1 Gemmatimonadales bacterium | reverse complement strand
GGTGCTATTGGCACCCGGCGCCCCGCGAGCATTGGGACGGACTCACCGATGCCGATCGGATCGGGAGGCTTCGGGAGCTGCTGGTAGGCACGACCCGTTCTCACCTTATCAGCGATGTACGGGCGGGCAGCTGTCTCAGCGGTGGCCTCGATTCCTCTGCCGTGGTAGGGCTCATCGGGAAGCTCTGGCACGAGCAGCCCGAGGCGGCCGCCGCCGTCGGCGATCAGTTCCACACCTTCACCTCGTGCTACGAGTATCCCGAGCTGGACGAGCGCAAGTATGCCCTCGATGTGGCCAATGCAGTGGGAGCCACGCCCCACCTGGTCTTCCCCTCCGCCACCGACTTTTGGGACGGGTTCAGCCGGATGGCATGGCACCAGGATATGCCGTTCTCGGGGATGAGCTTCTACGCCCAATGGCGGGTCATGCGCGCAGCCAAGGAGACCGGCGTCAAGGTGTTGCTCGACGGGCAGGGCGGAGACGAAGTATTCGGCGGCTACGCCAAGTTCCGCTACGCCTACCTCGCCTCCCTGTTGCGCGCCGGCAGGCTCGGCACCATGGCCCGGGAAGGCTGGGCCAGTCTGCTCCAACGCGATCTATACGTGCTCGATATTCGCCGGGGATACCGCTACCTGCCCCGGCAATTGCGGGGTCTCCTGGGAGTCGACTCGTTGCTGCAGCGAGTGCTGAGGGCGGATTGGAACCGCGCGGTGGACGATGAGAGCACCCCGGCCACCCGCTGGTGGCGCCACGCGACCCGAGCCCCCGGCAAGTCACCGTTGAGCATCATGCAGGCGATCCAGATCGAGGACATCCTGGTCGATACCCTGCCCCTCATTCTACGAATGGAAGACCGTTCTTCGATGGCCTTCTCCATCGAAGCACGGGTGCCGCTGCTCGATCACAAATTGGTGGAGTACGGTCTCTCGCTACCTGACCATCTCAAAATTCAGGGCGGGTTCAGCAAGTTCGCGGTCCGGGAGGCAACTCGGGGGTTGATGCCGGAGGGAGTGAGGCTGCGCCGGACCAAGCTTGGATTTGCCGGAGCCGATCGTCGCTGGCTGGACGGCGAGCTGCGGCCCCAGGTGACCGAGCTCATCCAGGACAAGCTGCGGTGCGAGCGCTTTGTGAACCCCGAGCCGCTGCGGGAGTGGTACCGCTCTCCCGGAGCGCGCACCGCCAACACCGAGGCCTATGGCGGCCTCTTCCGGGTGCTCGCGCTCGAGATGTGGATGCGGGCCTTCGGGGTAAGCTAGCGCTCGTAGGCACCGAGGTCGTAGCCCCGCCCCCGAGGACGCGGCACACCGTCGGCGTCATGGGAAACTTCGGAAAGCGGCATGCCGGCGTCGATGGCCGGACTGTCCGGCCGCAGCCGGAAATCTATCGGGCCGATAAACCGCGGATCGGTCCACTCCCAGTTGTGCTCGATGCTGATCCCACTGGGCCGCCCCACCTTCATCCTCCCTGCAGAAACCAGGTTATACCGCACCACGCTGCGAGGAAAGCGAATATCCTCGAAATAGAGCGCCGCTGTCTGGGGTGAGTGAAAGATGTTGTTTTCGATTCTCAGATCTTCCGTCGGCGTTGCCAGGATGATCTGGCCCGGACGATAGGGGTTCTGCCCGACGAAGGTGTTGTTGAGGATCACGAGGCCGTGGGACGGCGCCCCGCCGGAGAAGTAGCGATGAATGGCCCAGCCTCGCCCGAAATTGTAGAACACGTTATTGCGGATCGTGACGTCATCGGCATCGGCGACGTAGATGCCGTGATCATGATTTTGATAGTACTGAGTCTTCGGGGAGCAGCCCTGTTCCCCCGGCGCGAAGCGACCGATGTCGTGCCACAGGTTGCCGTCGAAAGTGACGCGCCGCGTACCCGCGCCCAGGGAAGCACCGGTTCGCCCGTTGCTGGTGTCGGTGCAGTAGCGCCCGATGTGGTGCACGTGGTTGGCCACGATCATCAGGTCATGCACCCCGCCCCCGTAGGTATCGAACCCGTGTTCCTTGAGGTCTCGGATCTCGAATCCTTCGATTCGAACGTACCCGACGCCGCTACCGAAGTACCACCCCTCGAGGCTCTGCCCCTTTCTCCCATCGAGGATGGCGGCACGGGTCGGCTGCGCCCGGAAGGTGATCCATGCGGTGGCGGTGCCGCTCTTCTCGAGAGAGACGATCCGGTCTGGGCCGGAGTACACCCCCGGCCGAACGATCACCGTATCTCCCGGGCCGGCGGCTTGTGCCGCCCGTTGAATGGTCCGGAAAGGTGAGGCGGCACTGCCGGCGCCCCGGTCCGATCCGGCCGGCGAGACGTAATAGAGCGGACCCCGGGTCTCCCGGGCCTGGGCCCGCAGACAGCCCCCCAGCGGCACAAGCGATGCTACCACGTAGAGCCACCAGCTGATCGCCATTGGGCTTCAGTCTCCAAGCAGAGCGCGTGGGCCGGACGGACGGCTCACGCGAGCCGGAACACCGGCTTAGGCGCGAGCGACCAACGAGAATGCAAGCGTTTGCAGTCCAGAATGTTGCCCCACCTCCGCACGGTCAGCCCCCGTGTTGTGGTGCGGAGCCGACATTCGCCCATCCAGAGCGGAGCCCTACCGATGTCTGACCTGCCTCCGGACCTGCAGCAAACTCGGGGCCTGTACTCAGGGGATAGAAACGCCGCCCATGCCAGTGGGCCGCTCGCGAACGGCATCACGCCGGCCGAAATTCGCCGTGCCATCCGCGGAAACCTCGAGCTGTTCCTCTTCGCCGTCGGTCTGACGCTCGCACTCTCGATGTTGGTGGTGTTCGGGAGCCCGCCGGACTATAGCGCGCGGGCAGTGATTCGCATGGCCAGCGAGCGCCGCACGCTCACCAGCGGGGTGGAGGATGCCCCCCAGTTGCTCGACCGTCCGGTAGATCCACTGCTGTCGGCGGTCCAGGTGCTTACCAGTCGAACTCTGGTGGGGTCCGTGGTCGATTCCCTGGGGCTCAGGCTCCGGCCGGTGAGCCGCTTCAGCCTGAGCACCCCGCTGTTCGGCCGCCGGCTGCCGCCCGGAGCGCTCCAGCGTCTGGCGGTGGACTCCAGTGTCGCCGCCGACACCCTTTTGCTCCAGTTCACCGAGACGACAGTCACCGCCTGGTCTCGAACCGGCAAGGCCAGCGCGGCGCTCGGAAGGCCGCTTCGGATTGGAGGCGTGCAGTTGACCGTACCCGCGGCTCCGCCGGTTGAAGTTGCCTTGCTGGTGATCGCGCCGAGGGACGTCACCATCGATGCCGCGTTACACAGACTGAAAGTGGTGGCCCGGCCAGGCACCGACGTCATCGACGTGAAGTACGTCGATGCGGATCCGGCTCTAGCGCAACGCTTCGCCAACAACCTCGCCCGCCTCTTCCAGACAGCCAACGGGCACTCGGCTCAGGAACAGGCACGGCGACGCCGGGAGTTTCTCAACGAGCAGCTTCAGGTGACGGACTCGCTCCTGGTGGATGCGGAACGGGGGTTGAGCGAATTCCGGAGCCGGCAACAGATGGGAAGCTCGAGCGACAACCTCACGGCGGAGCAGGCCAGCGCTGCTTCTCTCGAGACTCGGCGAGCGGACCTTCGAGCCGACCGGCGGGTCTTCGCCTCTCTGCTGGACCGTCTTAAGAGCGCAGGGCAGGGAGCCCAGGATGCCGGCTTCCGGGCGTTGGCATACTCCCAGGAGGTGGCCGGCGATCCGATTCTTGGGCACCTCCAGCAGCGGCTGATCGACTACTCGGCCCGGCTCGACTCACTCACCACCGGACCATGGCGCAGCTTGCCGACTCACCCGGACGTGGTGCAACTCACCAATCTGCTGCAGAGCACCCGGGAGGAGCTGGTCCGCGGGGTGGCGGCACGAGTCGCATCGCTGGATGCACGGATCGAGGTTCTCTCCAAACAGATCGCCCTGGGCAATGAGTTCATGAAGAGTCTGCCGGCCAAGCAGGCCACCGAGTCGAGCCTGGATCGGCGGGTGGAAGTGCTCCGCACCACCGCGGATGCCCTCCGCCAGGAATACCAGAAGGCACGAATCTCCGAGGCACTGGGTGCCGCCGACATCGAGATTCTCGATCTGGCGCCCCTACCCTACCGCAAGACCGGTATACCTCGGCCGATTGAGCTTGCACTCGGTCTCATGCTGGGCCTGGTGCTCGGTGGCGGCACGGCAGTCCTGGCCGAGGCCACCAATCGCTCCGTGCGGCGGCCCGAGGAGTTACATGGGATGATCGGTGCAGCCGAGCTGGGAATTATCCCCCGGATCCAGCGGCTGGGGGCGTCCAATGGCACCCGGCCTCTGCTCACCAATGGCTCCAAGGGCGCCAAGTCACGACTGTCTCCCGAACTGGTGTTCGAAGGCTCGAGCGCCCTGACACTCGAGGCGGAAGCATTCCGGACTCTGCGAATCGGTCTGGCCTTCTCGTGGGGCAATCGGCCCTGCACGCTGGTGGTGACCAGCGCCGCGCCCCAGGAGGGAAAAACCCTTATAGCCACCAACCTGGCAGCCACCTTCGCTCGCGGCGGCGCCAAGGTGCTTCTAGTAGACTGCGACATCCACCGGCCGCGTCTTCATCGGTTGTTCCAGCTTTCTCGAGCGCCCGGACTGATGGACCTGCTTCGGATGAGCGGGCTCCCGGGCCATCCGATCGGCTCCGCTGCGGCCATCGACCAGCGCATTGGTGCCATCCGCCGCACCGGCGTGGAAAGACTCTCGCTTCTGCCCTGCGGCGCCGACCCCCAGAGCAACCCCGAGTTGCTGGAACCGGCGACCTTGCGGGGACTCCTGGCGGATTTGAGGAAAGAGTTTGATGTGATCGTTCTCGACACCCCTCCGGTCCTCGTCAGTGCTGACGCGGCAACGCTGGCTGCCTCGGCGGATGGTGTCATCCTCGTAGTGCGGGCCGGTCAGACTGATCGTGCCGCGGCCGAGTTGGCCCGCCATCGGGTGAGCTCGGCCGGAGGGAAGGTACTGGGTGCCGTGCTCAACGACCCTGACGGGATCATGAACCGATTTGGAGAGACCCAGTATTCCTACGATTATCCCGCAATGGTCGATTAGGGTTTCCGGCGCTCCGTCCTTAGGGCCGTCTCCGTCCCTTCCGACAGCGCCGGTCCAGTCCCAACCATCGCCCGCCGGACTAGCGGTATCGGTGGGCCACCGTACGATAAGAATTGGTCGTGAAAGTCGTGCCAGGCATCCCGGCCACCCCGTGACTTGGTCCAGTCCTCTCGCAGGCTGCGGATCATCAGCTTGCCCAGCGTGTAGTTGAGATAGGCCGGATCGTAGGTGCCCCGGAGCGCTTGTTGCCGCGCGGTGCCGGGGTCCTGATAGGCCTGCTCCCGGAAGAGCCGCTCCGACTGCGCCACGGTCATGCCTTGCGTGTGCAATCCAATCGCGGACAGGAACCGCGCATTGCGCAGGAGCGCGTTGGCGAGCTGGCCGATGTGGGTTTCAGGATCGCCATTACCCAGCCCGGCTTCCCACATCATTTCCTCGGCGTAGTGGGCCCATCCTTCTGCAAAAGCATAGCCCACGAATACCTGGCCGAACTTGGATTGGGCCCGGTTGGAGTGGAGGAAGTTCAGGAAGTGGCCGGGCCAGACCTCGTGCACGCTGGTAAACAGGAGGTCGGCGACACCGGGCACGTACGCCGCCTGCTCGGCCGGTGGCCAGGTAGGATCGGGCGGGGCGATGTAGTAGATCGAAGGGATATTTTTTTCATAAGGCCCGGGAATGTCGATGTACGCAAAGTTGAAGCGCTGGTACGGAGGCGCCTCGTGGACCAGGGCCTTTTCGGTGCCGGGAACCGAAACCAGGTTCTTCGAGCGAACGAACGCTTCCAGTGTATCCAACTGGGCTCTCGCGGCCGCCACTGCCCCTCCTACGGGCTTGTGCGCGTTCATTCGGCTCATGCATTGTGACATCGTTTGCCCTGGCGCAAACCGGGCACAAGCTTCCTTGAGTGCCTTGAGATTCCGGTCCATATCCGCCCGGCCCAGCGCCTCCAGACGATCCAGTGGCACGTCCACCATTTCGGTCGACTTGAGCATGTCCGCAAAAAGCTCGCGGCCCATGGCATAATCGTTGGTACCCCGCTTCTGCTCCGTGGCCAGCCACGAGTCCAGATCCTTGAGCGCCCGAATCGCTGCGGTGTTGGCGGTGGCGAACTCTTTTTGGGTCAGCGAATCCCGAACCGAATCGAAAGCCACGGGAACATCTTTTTCCAGGTAGCTGGCCAGGCCACCGAAGCGGCCCCGTCCGATATCGGTATACGCCTTTGGCAGAGGAGTTCGCAGGTTGGCCCGGATTTGGGCCAAGGCGGTGGGCAGGCCACCGGCCCAACGGGTATAGGACTTCATCCGCTCGGCTAGAGGCGCGTAGGGACGGGCGAGATACACATTTGGATCCAGCTGATCGGTGTACCAGCTGGGATTGCGGTGGGGCCAGTCCGCGCGCTCCATCCAGAATAGATCACGGTCGATCACGGCAACCAGGTAATCCCGCTCGAACCGGCTCGCCGGATCGGCACTATCGACCGGAAAGGCCACGGCGCTGTCACGCAATTGATGGAGCCGCCCGGTCCAGCTTTTGAGTCCGGCGCCGCTCCAGTCCGGAAAACGACCATCGAAATCGTGGCGCCCCTGGTATACGGCGAAGAGAGGATTGGCTTGGAAGTAGGTCTCCAGAAATCCGGATACAAACTGATTCCAGTTCGATCCGGAGCCGGCCCCTGCAGGAGCCTTGCAGGCCGTGGTAAGCGCAAGAGTGAAGCAGAAGAGCGCGGGTAATGACCGTGAACTCATTCCGGCCTCCAAAGTGGGTAGCGACTGTTGCGTAGCCCTGATTTTCCCCGTTTGTTTCGCATCATGCAAGAGAGTCTACCAGTGGTGAACGCCGTCGAGCTGGATGCGGCCCTCCTCCAGGCGGCCATTACCGCGGCGCTGGCGGCGCTTTGCGCTTTCCTCTATGCGCGCTACCACAAGCCATACTTTGCCTGGTGGGCCGGAGCGTGGGGACTCTATTTCCTACGCGTCGCGGCAATCACCAGTTTCCTGCTTACCTCAGAACGAAGCTGGCTATACTGGCACCAGGTGGTTACCGGCTGGACCGCTCTCTCTCTCCTCTATGCCGCGTTGCTGTTTTCTCAGCAGGTCCGGTGGCGCCCCTGGTACCTGGGACTCGTCCTCTTTCCACCCTTGTGGTCCTACGTCGCCATTTACCGGCTGAAACACTTCCTCTGGGCTGCTGGACCCGCGGTGCTGTTTCTGAGCCTGGCAACGCTGTGGACCGGTTGGGTGTTTTTTCGGTATCGCCGGAGAGTGCCATCCAGTGGAGCGACACTCCTGGCATATGCCTTCGGTCTCTGGGGCCTGCACCACCTGGATTACCCGTTTCTGCGAGCCCGAGGCACCTGGGCTCCGTGGGGATACTATCTCGACATCCTGCTGGCGCTTGCCGTGGGCGCCGGCATTCTTCTCCTGGTGCTCGACGATCTGCGGCGAGGCCTGGCCGCGCTCTCCGCAGTCTCGACCGATCTGCAGCGTGCCGGCCGGGAGCAGGATGTGCTCGACGCGCTGTTGGCCCGGCCGCTGACCCTCCCCGCCGTGCGGGGAAGCGCCCTCTATTCGGCCGAGGACCCGGGTGGCCTCTTTCTTCGCGGGGCGGGCGTGTGCGCGGAATGGACCATCGAAGACCTATCTCCTGCATCGTCCGCGGTACTGGCGCGAGTGATCCAGACCGGGTTACCCCAGTTTACCGGCGACTGGTCCAACGAGAAACCCCACGGGGCGGCACACGACTACGCTGCCGTCCTCCCGATCTTTCGAGACGGAGCCGTCATCGCAGCCCTCATTCTGGTAGGCGACGCCCGCGACCCATTCACCGCGCTGGACGACAAGTTCCTGCTGGCGCTGGGACACCAGGTTGGCGCCGCCCTGGAGAACGCGGATCTCTACCGCCGGCTCGAGACCCGCACGGTCGAGCTCGCGCGCTTGTCCGCTCGCATGATCGAGCAGCACGAGGAGGAACGCCGGCGACTATCCCGGGAGCTGCATGACGAAACCGCCCAGGTCTTTTCGGCGGTAAAGATGGAGCTCGGCGTGCTTCGCGAGTCCGTGAGGGCCGAGCAGATCACTCGCCTGGATCAGATTCTGGCCCTGATCGATACCGGGATCCGCAGCATCCGTAACGTAACCATCGATCTCCGGCCGTCGCTGCTCGACGATCTCGGGCTCTTGCCTGCTCTCCGCTCGCTGGTGGCCGATTTCAGCCAGCGGAGCGGGATCCGGACCGGTCTGGCGGCTCCCTCCGCTCTACCCCCGCTTTCGCGTGAGGCCGAGCTGGCACTGTTCCGCGCGCTGCAAGAGGCATTATCCAACGTGCTGAGGCATGCCAACGCCCATTCGGTGGACATTGGAATTTCAGTCAGTGCCGACGGAGTGCTGCTCCAGGTCAGCGATGACGGCCGCGGATTGCCGGCCGGCGTCACGGCCGAAGCGTTGGAATTGAAGGGACACATGGGCCTGGCAGGCATGCGGGAGCGGATCACGGCTCTCGGCGGCACCGTGCAGCTACGGGCCCAGGACGGAGCCGGAGCGCTCCTGGAAATCTTGGTACCCGCCGGCTCCGGCGATACGGCGACATGAACGAGAAGCCGATCCGGGTCCTGGTCGCGGACGACCACACCATTGTACGTACCGGCATTCGCCACGTTCTCGAGGGCGAGCCGGGCTTCGAGGTAGTGGGAGAAGCGGCCAACGGGGCCGAGGCCCTGTTGCTCGCCCAGACGCTGCGACCGGATGTGGTGGTGCTCGACATATCCATGCCGGATGAGTCGGGTCTCCAGATTGCGGCCCAGCTGCGCCGCGGCACCAGTCCCCCACGGGTGCTGATGCTCAGCATGCATAGCAACGCCGAGTACGTGCTCGAAAGCGTCAGAGCGGGGGCTCATGGGTATTTGCTCAAGGACACCGCCGCTACTGAGCTTCGCAGCGCGGTTCGCTCAGTGTGGCGAGGTGAGTCGTACTTCAGCCCACCCGTCGCCAGCAGTCTCAGTGCCGCAGTGCGGGCTGAGCATGAGACTCATCAGAGGCCCCTGGAGCAGCTCACGGGACGCGAGCGGGAAGTCCTTCAGGGCATTGCCACCGGGAGAACCAACAAGGAGATTGCCGCGGAGCTCGGGATCAGTCACCGGACTGTTGAAACGCACCGGGAGAGCCTGATGAAAAAGCTCCAGATCAGAACCGTTGCCGATCTGACCCGGTTTGCTCTGGGAACCGGAATCGTGAAAAGCTAGCGTTCTATGATGATTATGTTTGGAGCATGACCGACCTCAAGACCTTCTCTCCCGCCACGCACCCAACCACCGGGACATCCGCCGGTAGGCCGCGCACCGCCATCGTCATGCTCAACCTCGGCGGGCCGGCCACACTCGACGACGTGCGCCCGTTCCTGTTGGAGCTCTTTGCCGACCGCGAGATCATCCAGCTCCCGTTCCAGCGTTGGCTGGGCCCGTACATCGCCCGCCGGCGGACGCCCAAGGTGCGGGGACTCTACGCGTCCATCGGTGGTGGGTCACCGATACTTCACTATACCGAAGCGCAGGGCCGTGGAATGGTGGCGCGGCTCGACCGTTTGGCGCCTGGATCGGCACCCCACCGTTACTACGTGGCTTTCCGCTACACCCGCCCCAGCAGCGAAGACGCTTTGAGACAGATGCACGCCGACGGCGTCGAACGGGTGATCGCCTTCACTCAGTACCCCCAATTCTCCTGCAGCACCACCGGGTCCAGCCTGAATGAATTGTGGCGGGCCGCCTCGCGCACCGGCCTGCGGGACGCGTTCGAATGGAGCATCATCGACCGGTGGCCGGTGCATCCGGGGTTCATCGACGCGATGACCGAGACCGTGCGTGACGGCCTGGAACAGTTCGAGCCGGCTCATCGGGAAAGTGCGCTGATTCTATTCAGCGCCCACTCGCTGCCTCTCGACGTCATCGATCGAGGAGATGCCTATCCGCAGGAGGTCGGAGCGAGCGTACAACGGGTGGTGGAGCGCCTGGGAACCAAAAATCCTTATCTGCTCGCTTACCAATCCGACGTCGGGCCGGTACGGTGGCTGGGGCCCCGCACGGAACAGGTGATTCGCCGACTCGGAGCCCGCGGTCAAAAGCGGGTGCTGGTCGTTCCCATCGCGTTTACCAGCGACCATATCGAGACATTGTCCGAGCTAGACCGGGAGTACGGCGAAGTGGCCCACGAGGTGGGAATCACGGAATACCGGCGGGCGCCGGCGTTAAACGACCGGCCGCGGTTCCTCGATGCGCTGGCGGAGATCGTGCGAGATCACTTGGAGTCCGGTGCGGCTTACAGTACGCAATACTCCACGCGGTGCGCCGGCTGCACCAATCCGCAATGCCGGAACATTCTGAATCCGGTAGGACGTCACGAGTCTCAGCCTGAGAGGGTGTAACGACCGAAGGACCTCCAGGATTATTCCGCCCGCAGACTCCGACTCACCGGATACAACACCCGCCTTACCAGCCGATCGGCCATCTGTCGTACCACCTCGCGCTGGGATTCGGACAGGCTCTCGAGCTGGGCCAGCGCCCAGTCCGACTCCTCCTCCGCCATCTCGACGCCACGGCGGTGCAGCTCAGCCAATCGCGGAGCCACTACCCGGCTGCGCAGTCTCAGCCCCAACCGAGTCAGCTCATCGCCGATCACCCGTTCCGCTTCACCCAGCGCAGCGGAAGCGGTGCCGACCGCGGGACAACACAGTCGCTGGAGATCGTCGAGGTCGAACAGCTGCACCCGCTCGAGATCGCGAGCCGATGGTTCCACATTTCGGGGAACTCCGAGGTCGATCACGAACATTTCTTGGCCGCCCCGCTGGGCAACAGCCTGTGCCAATACGGCTGCGGTCACGACGGGGCGGGGCGAAGCGGTAGCTACTATGAGCAGATCGGTCGCAGGGAGCCTTTGCTCCAGCTCGCCCAGCTCTCCCGAAGCAGCACCCCAAGCCTCCGCCAGCACCCGAGACCGCTCGGGGCGCCGGCTCAGCAGCTTCACGTTGCTCGCGCCCTGCTCGTGCAGCCCGCGCAGAACTCCTTCAGCTGCCTCGCCCGCACCGAGCACGATGACTCCTCTAGAGCCGATCGACCCCCACCGTTCGGCTATAAGTGAAACCGCAGACGAGCTCACCGAGGTCGGGTGCCGGCCCAACAACGTTTCCCGGCGGACCCGCCGGCCTGCCGCGAGAGAGGCGGAGAGTATGAGGTCCATTTCCCGAGTTGTGGTTCCTGCCGCCCGGGCTTCATCGTAGGCTCGCCGCACCTGCCCCAGAATTTCGGTTTCACCGAGGACCTGGGAATCGAGTCCGGCGGTCACGATGAAGAGATGACGGACCGCGGCCAAGCCATCGTGCTGCGTCAACGGCGTATCTATGGCTGCTCCCCGCGATCCTGCCAGGGTCCGTAGCCAGGCTTCCCCGTCCTGGTCATCACTCCAGTAGTACTCGAAACGATTGCAGGTCGAGAGCAAAACGGCGGAGCGGCCTGCCTGCTGATGCTCCTGAAGAATGGCGGCGGTTTCGGCCCGGGTGAGGGCGAAGCGCTCGCGCTCTTGCACTCGGGCCGTATGGTGGCTTATGCCAACGACATGGAAGGCTGGTTGTGGAGGCACGTCACAACGTAGGTCCCCAGCGTGGGGCTTACAATCCGCCTTGGTACGGAGAGTTCATCCGTAGAAGAACGGAGCCGGGACACCCCCGATAACTCCGGGGGTGCCGGCCACTACCTGTTAGCGCTGGCCCTGGCCGGCGCCGACCGTCTGCTCGGTTCCGGTCCGCGAGCCTTGCGCGCTGCCTTTGTCCTCGGTGCCCTGTCCCACCGCGCCTTGCGAGCGGGTACCGGTATTGATCTGAGTCGCGCCCTTGGACGAGGAGTTGACCCGGATCTCGCGCGGCCGTGCCCGCTCCGCCTTGGGGATGGTCACGGTGAGAACCCCGTTCTCGTGCCGCGCCTCGATGCGCTCGGGATCCACCGTGTTGGGCAGAACGAAGGTCCGCTCGAACATGCCGTAGATCCGCTCTACCCGGTGCACCCGCTCGGAGCTCTCTTCCTCTTCCTGGCGTTTTTCGCCCCGGATGGTCAGAACGTTGCTTTCCAGCGAGATCCGGACGTCGTCGGGATTCACCCCGGCCAGCTCCATGCTGATCTGGATGTTGTTGGCGTCCTCGGAAACATCCGTGGCAGGAACCCAGCTGGCCGTCAGGATATTGCCCTCCTGATCGGGGAACGGCAGTCCGGCAAAGGCTTCGTCCAGGATGCGGTTCAGGCGCTGGAGCCCGAAGAGGCTGGTCGGGTTATCGCGCCGCATTATGGAAACCATGAAAACCTCCTGTCAGTGACACTCGAACCAGTACGGTTATATCGACCACCTGCCTGTAGTCCCAGCAGCCGCCGTGCCAGCCTGAGGGCCTGTTCGGTGGTCAAATTGACAGAGCCAGTCCGCCCCTGGCAGACTGGCCCTTCGAGTTTTCGAGGTGAATTCCGAGGGGGCTTACTTCTTGTTTTCCCCGGCGTCTCTCATGCCTTGCTGGTAGGTCGAGATGAGGCGGCGCATCTGGGCGATATGCTTCGGCAACTTGGAGCGGTCCAACGTGCTCGGCGTCCCGGCTCCGCCACCCAGCTCCTCCATGACCGAGTCCCGCAACGACCGGAAGCTTCCCGAATCGGCCAGGCCGGCCCGGTACATGTCGGCGGCCATGGAGTTCACCAGATCACCGGCCAGGTTCTTGTAGGCGGTGAGGTTATCGGGATTGGCCGGCTGCGCCTTGGAAGACATGAGATTCAGCTGGTTCTGCATCGCCGGAATGAGCCGGGGCGCTTCCAACTCCGTGCCGCTGTTGGTGCCCTCGACGCCGGCGGCCTTGACCCCGCTATCCGAGTCCGAGGTGTAGGCTGACGCCGAGGCGTTACCCCCGTTCTCGCGGGAGCAGCCGAACGAGAGGAACGCCGCCATCAAGAGAATAGATCCCCGCATAAGAACTCCTCGGGCCTCGAGTTGCCTATCAATGAATAGCCCGGGCCTCAGAGGCTCCGTGTTCCGGCTCACGGGAGGGCGGACAAGGCGGAGAAGGCGGAGAGGGCGGAAAGGGTCATTAGAGAATGTACCTTCCGCCTGCGATCTACCGCCGCTTTACCTACCGCCCTTTACCTACCGACGAAACAGCCTTCCCAGCATCCCGGTGTTCAACACCGACTCGAATGCGTGCGCCAGCTCTTCCATTGTGGCGTAGCGCTCCGCCGGGTTGACCGCCAGCGCCCTGGAGATGACTGCCTCCAGCTTGCCGGGAAGATCGGATCTGACGTCACGCAACCGCATTGGCGCCCCCCTGAGCCGGGCGATCATGGTCTCCTGGGCACTCTTACCGGTAAAGGGCAGTTGTCCGGTGAACAGCTCGAAGGCGAGGATAGCCAGGGCATATACATCACTACGCCCGTCGAGTGGCTTCCCCCGGATCTGTTCGGGGCTCATGAACTCCGGGGTGCCGAGGACGATACCGGTCGCCGTCAATTTGACCACATCCGGACCGGCGCGCCGCTCCTTGGCCAGCCCGAAGTCCATCACCACGGCACGAAACCCGGTCGGAGTCGCGGAATCGGGCACCAGCATCACGTTCTCGGGTTTCAGATCGCGATGAACGATCTGGAGCTCGTGCGCGTGCCCCAGCCCGTGACAGACCTGTATCAGCAAGGGAATCCCGTCCGCTACCGGGAACGGTCCGCGGCGGGTCTCGTGCTCGCTGAGCGGCTCTCCTTCAAGGTAGGGCATCACCAGATAGAGAAGCCGTTCGGGGGTTTCGCCCAGGCGGAGTATGGGGCAGACATTCGGATGATTCAGCCGGGTGGCGATGGTGGCTTCCCGGCGCAGTCGTTCGACCGATGCGGGATCGCGGGACAGGCGGGGAATCAGAATCTTGACGGCCACCGCCTTGGCGGTGCCGATCTCCTGGGCCTGATACACGTACGACATGCCGCCTTCGCCCAGCTTACGCGCAATCTGATACCGCTGGTCCAGCACTTGTCCGGTGAGCGAAGCCAGGCGGGCATTGAGCTTTTCTTGCACCGCTCGTTCATCGTCCCACGTGGCCGGCGGTGCTTCGGCCGAATCGCGGGCTCGAGTGCGGCCCGGCGGCTGAAGTGCAGGGTCGGGCTGAGCGCTTACAACATCCCCCTCAACCAGCAGCGATCCATCCTTGACGCAGAATCGTGCGGGCGGAGCGTAGGTCGACTGGCAGCGGGGGCACCGCCGATTACTCAATCCCGAAACCGGTTCCGGCCATCGCTCTTGGCCCGGTAGAGGTGGGTGTCGGCCAGACGCAGCAGGGATTCGCCGTCGCTTACCCGCTCGTCGGGATAGGACGCTATCCCGATGCTGATCGTCACCCGCACTGGCCGCCCCGCTTCACCGAAGTCATGGGTGGACACCCGGCGCAGGATGCGCTCGGCAAAGTTGCGCGATTCAGCGTTGGTGGTCTCCGGCAGCAGCACCACGAACTCCTCGCCGCCGTAGCGGGCCACGATATCCACTGAACGCTGCTCTCGTTTCAGCAGGTTGGCCAGCTGCTTGAGCACCCGGTCGCCCACCAGGTGCCCGTAGGTGTCGTTGATCTGCTTGAAATTGTCGATATCCACCATCATGCCGGTAAGCATCGTGGCGTACCTCGCCGCCCGGTCCATCTCCTGTTCCAGCTTATCCATCAGGGCGCGGCGATTGAAGCAGTTGGTCAGCGGATCGGTCTCCGCCAGGTGCCGCATTTGCTCCTGGCCCAGAACCGCGTTTTCCAGGTCGTAGGCCCGCTCCAACGCCGCCACCGCGGCAACGATCACTTCTTCGGCGAATTGGACGTCGGTTTCGTTGAGCGGCGGGTCGTCGCTGGTGGTGCGCAGGAAGAAGACCCCGGCCGGCCGCTCTCGCAGGGAGAACCTCAATGCCACGGCTGAGCTGGTTGGTACCGGCCGCCCCTCCGCCATCCACTCCTCCCGGACGCCCCGGTATAACGGATCGGTTTGCACGTCTCGAACCAGCACTCTCTCGCCGGTGGCGAGGGCATGACGGATCTCCGGATAGCGCTTGAGATCGACCTGCAGATTGTGCAGGGTCGGATTCTCGAAGGCCGCGACCACGACGCCGGTTTCCTCATCCTGCCCGGCGATGATGATGGAGCAGCGCGCGATGCTGAGCGCCTGAGCCACCCGCCGCACCAGGATGCCGAAAATCTCCTCCGGCTTGAGCGAGGCAGTCACCTCCTGCATGATGTCCATCATCTCCGAGCGAGACCGTGCCTCCGCCCTGGCCTGATTCAGTTCTCGGCCGACCCGGAGGTGAGCCTTGACCCGGGCCAGGAGCTCCCGCACCCGGAACGGCTTCGGAATGAAGTCGGCAGCGCCCAGGCCAAGTGAGCGGACCGTGGCCTCTTCCGGTGGCATCGAGGAGATCATGAGGACCGGAAGGTCCTTGAAACGGGGATCGGCCTTTACCCGCTGGAGGAGCTGAAGGCCATCCACCTTGGGCATCATGATGTCGAGCAGGAGCAGATCGAACTGTTCGGCGGTGAGGTGCTCGAAGAGGTGTTCGCCACCGGGTGCGGTGAAAACGTCGTAGCCGTTCTCTTTCAGAATCCAGGATAGCGTCCGCGAGAGGGCTTGATCGTCGTCCGCCACCAGGATCTTCGGGGAAACGGCCATTTAGCCCTGCCCTGAGCCTGTCGAAGGGGCCACCAACCGCTGGAACAGATCGGGATCGACGTTTCCACCGCTCAAGATGGCGACGGTCGGGCCCGAGGGGCGCACCCGGCCGCTGAGGAGAGCGGCGGCGGTGGCGGCTCCGGATGGCTCGGGCGAGAGCCCCATCTCGTGGAAGAGGAACCGGACCGCGGCGGCGATCTCGTCCTCGGACACCAGCACCGACTCTCGAACGACGGAGGAGAGCACCGCGAAGGGAAGTCCCCCGATAGCCAGCGGCAGGAGGCCATCGGCCATGCTCTCGGTGTGGTCCAGCTTCACCGGCCGCCCCGCCTCCAGGGCTCGCGCGAGTTTGGGCGCTCCCTCCGGCTCCACTCCGATCACCCGAACGCTCGGCTTCAGCACTGACACCGCAGCGGCGGTACCAGCGATGAGACCGCCACCACCCACCGGGACCAATATCGTCTCGACCGCCGGCCACTCCTCCAGGATCTCGAGGCCGCAGGTCCCCTGGCCGACGATGACATCCAGGCTTTCGTACGGCGGCACGATGGCGAGACCTCGCGCCTCCGCTAGTTCTCGGGCCTTCTCCTGCCGTTCGGCCGATGAGTTACCAGCGATCACCGCCTCGCCTCCCTGGCGTTGGACGGCTTCGACCTTCACTCGCGGTGCCCGCTGGGGCATCACCACGGTGGCATGGGTTCCCAGGAGACGGGCGGCAAAGGCGACAGCCTGGCCGTGGTTGCCGCTGGAAAAGGTGATGACGCCGCGAGCCCGGGCCTCGGGTGGTATGCGGGAAACCGCGGTGTAGGCACCCCGGATCTTGAAGGCACCCACCGGCTGCAGGTGCTCACATTTGATTGCGACCGGAACGCCGAGCAGCCGGGTGAGCGGTGGCGACTGGAGCAGTGGCGTCCGGACCGCAATTCCCTCGAGCCCCCTGGCCGCGGTCCGCAACATCTCGAGGGATATGACCGGAGGCGGGTCGGGTACGACCCGGGAAGCATCGGCCAACCGGTCCGCGGCGGAGGTCATCGGTAATGATAACCTACTCGACTACGGCCGTCGGGGTGACCTCGTCACCACCGGCGACTTCTTCAGCTCCTCCCTCATCTTCCTTGACCACCCGGGCCACGTCGACGACGGCGTCGCCGGAATCGAGGTTCATGACTCTGACTCCCTGGGTATTCCGCCCGATGACCCTGATCCCATCTACCGGGAGACGGATGATCACGCCATGCCGGGTAATCATCATCAGCTCGTCATCGGGGATGACCTCCTTCAATGCGACGATCGGGCCGGTCTTGTCGGTTTTCTTCAGGGTGATGATGCCCTTGCCGCCCCGTTTTTGCACCCGGTAATCCAACAGCTCGGAACGCTTCCCGTAGCCTTTCTCGCTGACCACGAGCAGGGTGGCATCGCGGCGGACGACGACCATCCCGATGACCTCGTCATCCTTTTCCAGCTCGATGCCCTTCACCCCGGTGGTCGCCCGGCCCATGTCCCGCACATCGCCCTGGTGGAACCGGATGCTCATGCCGTCCTTGGTGGCCAGAATGATGTCGCTGTTCTGGTCGCAGACCTGGACATCGATCAGCTCGTCACCTTTTTCGATGTTGATGCCACAGATACCCGACGCCCGCACGTTCCCGTAGGCCGAGAGCACGGTCTTTTTCACGGTGCCCTGGCGAGTCGCGAAGATCAGGCTCTTGTCATCGGTGAATTCCCGAACCGGAACCAGCGCGGCAACCTGCTCGTCGGGCCTGATCGCGATGCAATTGACCACCGGCTTGCCCCTCGCCGCCCGGCCCGCCTGGGGGATCTCATGGACCTTGAGCCAGTAAACCTGGCCCTTGTTGCTGAAAAACATGAGATAGTCGTGCGTGCTCGCGATGAAGAGGTGCTCGACCCAGTCGTCCGCCTTGAGGTCGGCCCCGTTGAGTCCCCGTCCCCCGCGTCGCTGGCGCTTGTAGGTCGTGATCGGGATGCGTTTGATGTAGCCGCTGTGGGAAACGGTGATGACCATGTCCTCTTCGGCGATCAGGTCTTCGACCGTGAACTCGCCCTGGTCGGCCACGATCTCGGTCCGGCGATCGTCCCCAAAGGTGGAAGCGACCTCATCCATTTCCTCTTTCAGGATCGCCATGCGCTTGGGCTTGGACGCCAGAATGCCCTTCAGCTCCTTGATCGTGGCGCGGACCTCCTTGAGCTCCGCCTCGAGCTTCTCGATCTCGAGTCCGGTGAGCTTTGCCAGACGCATGTTGAGGATCGCGTCGCTCTGCTTCTCGCTGAACCCGAACCGCTT
>JBJMPK010000185.1:0-5087 GCA_045803245.1 Gemmatimonadales bacterium | reverse complement strand
GGCCGCCATTTCCCGCCAGTGCGCCGCACCCACCTTATGACGCTGCCAGTGCATCGCGAGCGTGTCCGGGCTGAGCACCTGGACGCGGTACATGCCCACGTTGCGAATACCGCGGGTAGGATCGGTGGTGATCACCAGCGGCAGCGTGATGTATCTCCCACCGTCGCCGGGCCAGGTGGTAAGAAACGGAATGTCGTCAAGGTTGATCTCTCCTTCCCGGAGCACCAGCTCCTGGCAAGGGGGACGTCCCCCCTTTACCCGGGGCGGGAACTTGCCCATCTCCGCCAGCTTGGGCAGCAGGGCAAGCTTTCCCAACAGCCCCTCGGGCACCTTGAGGTTGAGCAGCTCCGAGATTCGCCCGCCGGCCTCGTCCAGGTCCTCCACGCCCAGCGCGAGGCACATCCGGCGCGTCGAGCCGAAGAGGTTGATGGCGACGGGTTGCGAGCTCCGGCGCGCGTCGTCCAGGATAACGTGCTCGAACAGGAGTGCCGGCCCGCCACCCGGGCTTTTCATTGCCCGGTCGGCGATCTCGGCGATCTCGAGCCGGGCGTGCACCGGGTGGGTGACGCGGGCCAGCTCGCCGATGGCGTCGATGGCCTCGATGAATTCGCGGAGGCTATCCAGTGCCATGGCTATTTCTTGTCATCCTGAGCGCAGCGAAGGAGCCGGAGCGCCGGTCCTGGGTCAGCGCCCCGGTTACGGAGAACAATTTCGGCATTGGTCCCTTCGCTTCGCTCAGGGTGACATCCCCACTTTCAAGGTGACATCCCCACTTTCGTTCCGACATGCATTGCGCAGACCCCGCCCATGAACAGCTCGTACCGCACCTCCGCAAAGCCCTGCGCTTCCATCCGGCGGGCCAGCTCCGGCGGCGGCGGAAATACCCGGGTCGACTCTGGTAGCCAGCTATATGCGGTCGTATGTTTGGAGATTACGCGGCCGATCCAGGGCATCACCCGCCGGAAGTAGAACTGATACACGGCGCGGAGGAGCCGGTTCCGGGGGAGCGCCATCTCCAGCAGGACCAGCCGGGCTCCCGGCTTGAGTACCCGACCCACCTCGGCGAGCCCCGCATCGAGATCGACCAGGTTACGTACCCCCCAGCCGATCATCGCGCCCTCGAACTTCCGGTTTGGAAACGGCAGGTCGAGCGCGTCGGCGTTCACCGGATCCAGTCTGTGCGACTTGTGGCGCCCCAGTTCCAGCATTGGGCGGGCGAAGTCGGCGCCCACGATCCGGCCACGGAAACCGGGTCTCCGCGCCAGCGTGGCGCCGAAATCCATCGTCCCGGCGCAGAGGTCGAGGTAAATTCCCCCCGGTTGCCGCTCCCATCCTAACTGCGTCACCGCATACCGCCTCCATCCCTGATCGAAGCGGAAGCTGATGATGCGGTTGAGCCGGTCGTAGGTAGGAGCGATGGCGGAGAAAACCGAGCGGACGTAGGCCCGCTTTTCCGGACCGCCTGAAACAGGTAACTGACGATCCGAGGCTAACATAGGCGCTGAATGTAGTCCCGCCGGAAGCCCCTTGGCAAGCCGCGCCCCGCGTGTCTAGCAGCCGGCCCGAGTGGGCTGGGCTGAGCGATCAGGATGTGGTTCTCCGGGCTCGCTCCGGCCACGAGGCCGCCTACCGGGAGCTGATCCGGCGTTACGAGCGCCCGGTGTTTGCGCTGCTCTTCCGGATGGTGCGCGACCGGGAGCTGGCGGAAGATCTGGCCCAGGAGACGTTCGTCAAGGCGCTGAACGCGATCGATTCCTATCGGCCCGAATTCAAGTTCTCCTCCTGGATCTTCAAGATCGCGAACAACGCAGCCATCGATCACCTGCGCCGGCGCGAGCTGGACACGCTCTCGCTCGACGGCTCGCCTCACGCCGAGACTCCAGAGGCCATGCAGGCCACGGCGCTTCAGATTGGAGCGCGGCAAGAGTCTCCCCTCGATACGGTCGAAGCGAAGGAGCTCGGCACCGCTATCGAAGCTGCCATCGGCTCGCTCCGGCCGGAGTACCGGTCGTGCATCCTCCTGCGGCACGTAGAGGGCCGGCCGTACGAGGAGATCGCCGAGATGCTGAACCTCCCTCTCGGCACGGTAAAGACGTACATCCACCGCGCTCGCAACGAGCTGCGGCTGTCCCTGGCGCACCTGAAAGAGTGAAACCTTCACTTTCCCCTCAACGTAGGAGGGTCCACTTATGACCCGTCCTCCCGAATCGCACCTGTCCTCCGATCAGATCGACGCTTGGCTTGATGGCAGTCTCGACTCCGAGGCTCAGCGTCACGTCGAGCACTGTCAGATCTGTCTCGAGCAGCTGCGGGCAGAGCGGGAAATCGCGGATCAGATCGCCGCGCTGCCCTTCCTGAGTCCAGCGGTAGGATTCGCCGACCGGGTCATGGCGTCCGTGGTGGTACCCGATCCTTTCGCCCTTCGCTCCCTCCAGTCCACCCGCCGCCGTCTCACCGCTACCCCTAAGTCCATCGCCATCGCTGCCAGTCTCGCGGTGGTGCTCCTGGGCTCGATGATCGGCAGCATCGCATGGAGTCTCGGACATCAGGAGACCCTGGCGTCGATCGGCTCCTGGCTTCTGGCCCAGGGCGGTGAGGCTGCGTGGCTCGGCATTCGGGGACTAGCCTCCAACGTCATCGAGCAGCCCTGGTACACCGGTATTCGGACGCTGGTGGAGAATCCGGCCCGCCTGGCATTGGCCTCCGCGGCCACTTCGCTCGCGTATCTGAGTGGGATCGTTGCCCTCCGCCGCCTTCTGGCTCTTCCGACGCAGCAGGTGGTCCATGCCGGCATCTAAGCGAAGCCTGTCGCTCCTCGTTCTGGTCGCGGCCTGGTCGCAGCCTCTGGCTGCGGAGATCCGGGTTGGTGAAAAGCCGTCCAATCTCGCGGATCATTTCTGGTCCATCGTTTCCGATGTCTCCAGCCGGTTGCGTCAGCAGAATGAGCCCGCCTCCAGAACTCGACCGCAGGCCATTCCCCAGGGCGGTTCTACCGTCGATCTCAGTGATCTCAGTCGTCCGACCCTGGTCGAACAGCGGATTCGAGCGGCACTGGCGCCGAAAGAGGGAAAGGTCCAGATCACCATCCCCGGTGGACGGGCACGGCAAGGGGACTTTAGCCTGGGATCCTCGGAAGAGCTGAACGGTCATCTGCTGGTGGCGAACGGAGACGCGGATGTCTACGGAACGCTGCGAGGCAATCTGGTCACGGTCGATGGGAATGTGGTCGTCCACCCGGGCGGCAGGATCTCCGGTGACATTCTCACGCTTGGTGGCCAGGTAAGAGATCGCGGCGGGGAGATTGGCGGAGAGGTACGGACCCTCCAGGCGGCCCCACGTTCTTCGGCCCAGGCAGAACACGACGTCGCGCTCTCTCCGATCGAGACGGTATTCCGGCGCGCCGCCGGTGTGCTCGGTGTCTTTCTGAGCTTGTGCGCCCTGGGATTCGGACTGGTTATGTTCGGCCGGCAGAACCTGGAGGTGGTGTCGGACACGGTGTCTCATTCGTTCGGCCGGGCGTTCGTCACCGGGCTGTTGGGTCAGATCCTCCTGCTCCCGACGTTCGGCATGCTGGTGGTGGGATTGATTCTGAGCGTGGCGGGCATTCTCCTGCTGCCATTTGCCGTTGCTGTGTTTGCCATGCTCACCGTGATTGCGGTGGTGGTCGGTTATCTGGCCGTGGCCCATGCTATGGGTGAGACTTACACCCGCCGGCGAATGGCGCTCGGCGTGGTGATCGGATCGCCCAACAGCTACCGCTACCTTCTGATCGGTCTGCTGGGACTGGCCAGCGTCTGGGCGGCATGGGCGTTGTTTGGCTGGGTTCCAGTGGCGGGCAGCATCGTATGGGGGGCGGCGTTCTTCGTGAGCTGGCTCCTGGGCACCGCCGGGTTTGGCGCGGCGCTGCTGAGCCGGGCGGGCATCAAGGAGAACTTCGCCGGTCGCTTACTTCCACCCGAAGCGCTCACCGACGAGTATCTGTGGGCCACGCCGCAATTCGGGGTTCCAGCCGGCCGCCGGCCCGGCACCCGGTCGCCTTCCCGAGGACCCTGAGCTTGCGGCCCGGCCTGGTAATCCTGGTGCTGGCGCTGTGGCCGGCCGCGGCCCCGGCGCAGACGATGCGGACGTTCACCACCTTCCGCCAGGTGCATGGTGAGACCCGGCTGGGCACGAAGCTCGAGTACGGCGCTGGAAGCCTCCGTATCGCGCCCGGCCCGGACGGCGAGCTCTACCGGATGAACCTCTCGTACGACGAAGACCGGTTCGTCCCCATCGGCGACTTCGATGCGGCAAGCAACTCCGTGCTCCTCGGACTGAGGGCGGCGGGCCAGGCCGGGGTGCGAGTCGTGTCCCGGAACCAACTGCAGCAGGTAGCCGACGTGGCGTTCTCGTCGCGGGTGGACCTGGCGCTCGATCTCGCACTGGGCGCCGTGGATGCCGACCTGGAATTGGGGGGACTCAGGATCAGCAACCTGGCCCTGAAGACCGGAGCCAGCCAGACCGTGGTTCGCTTCTCCAAGCCTAACCTGACGCGGTGCAGCCGGGCGGACTTCAGCGCCGGGGCCGCCCAGCTCGCCATCCTGGGGCTGGGCAACAGCCGCTGCGACGAGATCGACTTCGACGGCGGCATGGGCAAGGTCACGCTCGACTTCGGCGGAGGATGGACCTCCAGCGCACGGGTTCAGGTCAAGATGGCGGTCGGAGAGCTGACGCTTCGGCTGCCGCGCCGCATCGGCGTGCGGATCACGATGGACAAGTTCTTATCCCGCTTCGATGGCGCGGCCGGTCTCGAGCGCCGCGGAGATGCGTTCGAGTCCGTCAACTACGGCAAGAGCCAACGCCACCTCGATCTGGACCTGACGACGGCAGTGGGGGGAGTGAACGTGGAGTGGGTGGACTAAGAGAAGCGTGAGCGGGAAAAGCGAAAAGCGTCAGCGGTAAGCGGGAAAAAGTGGTTGTCACGCTTTCTCTTTCCCGCTTACGCTTTACTTTGCGTAGATGTCTCCTATCGAGACGCTGGGCTTCGCCCTCGGCACCTCCTTCGCCTCGGGGCTCAATCTCTATCTCACCGTAGCCACCGCGGGGCT
>JBJMPK010000184.1:0-4015 GCA_045803245.1 Gemmatimonadales bacterium | reverse complement strand
GGTCGGCCAGGGGGGAACCGTACAGGAAGGCTCCCGGGCCGCCGAACTGCTGCTCGAAGTCTTCGTTCATGCCAGGAGGCATCCGCCCTTGACCGTCCGGGCGGAAGTACCGGAAGGCCATCCCACGACCTCCTCCCCGTCCCTCGAATGCGATGTCCGGCTCCGCGGCCGTCACCACCGACACGGTTTTGCGATCCTTACCCCGCCGAAACTCGACCGGCACCGTGTCGTTGGGCTCCAGCCGCGCGGCCAGCTCGATGAGGCGCAGTCCCGGCAACGACTCTCTCTCCCCGTCCCCCGCTGTCTTCCCCGAAAGGACGGAATTGCCATCTACCTTGGTAATGATGTCGCCCGACTGCATTCCGGCCGTCGCCGCCGGTCCGTTGGGAGTGACCGCATCGACGTACGCACCCACCGAATCGGTAGAACGGGGCCGCAGGTTGACCTTGAGACCGAGTCTGGCGCGGCGGCTCATGACGAACTGCATTATTCGACGGGGGCCCTGCTGGGTATCGGGTTCCCGGCCTCCGACCCCGGATTCCTGGCCCAGCGCCATCCGGGGGAACGAGCCGGCCAGGGCCAGGGCCAGGGCCAGGGCAGCGATGACTACGTGTCGATTCATAGGTGACTCCTCGGGCTCAGAGCCCAGCGTTGCTGGCGCGGGTGACGTGCACGTCTACCAGGGCATCGAGCAGGCCTACCCGCTCGCGCCAGAGCCGCAGTAGCTCGGCGTCACGGGATTGCTCCGGAACCAGCTCCGTCATCTCCAGCTGCCGGTCTACTCCGGCGATCCGGTCCTCCAGCTCCTGGGCCATCCGCGCGGTACGGCCGTCCAGCACCCGGCCCTCAGGGTTGTAGTCGCTCAATGCATTCTCGAGAGCCTGGGAACGTTCCATCACTTGATTGATCTGGTTGGAGCCCGGCTGGATCGGCTGCGGGCGATCAGTCACCGCCACCGCCAGCACCAGGGATGCCGCCGCCGCCAAGCCCGCCACCCCCAACTGGCGGTTGCGCCGTCGAAGCCGCTCGGCTCGGAGGCGGGCCGCGGTTTCCGGCCAGCGATCCCGGCTGGGCCGAAGCGTAGGCAGAGCCTTGAGCCGAGCCACCCGTTGATCGAGCTTGCGCTGTTCCGCCTGGCACTCGGGACACTGGGTCAGGTGCTCCCGCGCGGCGGCTACGCCAGGCTCCGCGCCCGGCTCACGCAATGCCAACAGTGATTCCATCGAAAGATGAGTCATGCTGCCACCTCCTCGCCGAGCCACTGCCGCAGCCGGGCGTGGGCCCGCGCCAGCTGCGACTTCGAGAAGCTCGGCGTCTTTCCCATCATTTTTGCGATCTCTTCGTGGGTGTACCCCTCCACGTCGTGCAACCAGACGACGGCACGGGAGGTCTCCGAGAGCCGCTCCAGAGCAGCCTCCAGATCCATCCTTAGATGGGTGTCCTCCTGCCGCTTCCCGACCACCTCGTCGTGGAGCTCGTCGGTGTCCCGGTATTTGTTGCGCCGGATGCGCATGAGCGCCTTACTGGCGGCGATGGTGCGGATCCATCCCCACAGGCTCCCCTCCTCCCGATAACGGCCGATGCTCCGGCAGACCTCGAAGAAGGTTTCCTGCAGCACGTCTTCGGCATCTTCGGTGGTGCGGCAGATCCGGCGGGCCAGGTTGTAGACCGGCACCTCGAACGCCTTGTACAGCGCGCCGAGCGCGTCCGGATCTCCGGTGCGAGCGCGGGCGACGACCGTTTCGGCATTGGCAAGGAGAGATGATTCCATCAAAAGCGTCCCAGTCATAGCGTTTTAGGAATGCCGGGGACCGGCAAACGGTTGCAGGGCCTACTGGTAAGGTAAGCGGTGAGCGGGAGGGTAGACGACCCGAGTCAGTCATTGCGAGGGCGCATAGCGCCCGAAGCAATCCCGTCGATAACCCACCGGATCGCCACGCGGCCTGCGGCCGCTCGCGATGACTGCTCCCGCTCACCGCTTACCGCTTACGCTGTTATCATGCTGCATGACCTCAACCCAGCCCGCACCCCCCCATACCTGGCTGCATCACCTCGAAGACGAAGCCGACGCCGCCTTCCTCTACCGGGAGCTGGCCCAGGCCGAGCGGGACCCTAAGAAGGCCGATCTCTACCGTCAGCTGGCTGGCGTAGAAGACCGCCACGTGGACATGTGGCGCAAGCTGTTGGCGGATAATGGCCACCCGGTAAAAGTCCCAACGCCGTCGCGCGGTGCCCGGCTCCGGGCCTGGCTGGCTCGCCGGGTGGGCAGCGGCGTGTTGCTACCCATGCTGCTGGAGGAAGAGGGCCGCGAGGTAAAGGGCTATCTCAGCCTCTACCGGAGCGCGCCGGACGGCACGGCCGGGCCGACAGCGCTCCGGCTGGCCCAGGAATCCGCCGAACACGCCGAGACCCTGGCCGAGATGAGCGGGGCTTCGGGAGAGCCCTGGCACAAGACCGGCGCCGGCGGCTTACTCCGGAATCTGGTCTACGGGTTCAACGATGGCCTCACCGCAAACTTCGGCCTGGTGGCAGGAATGATCGGCGCGCAGGGCAACCTCCAGGCCGCAGAGCACGCGGTCCTGGTGGCGGGTCTCGCCGGAATGGTGGCCGATGCTCTATCCATGGGTTCATCCGGCTACCTCGCGTCCAAGAGCGAACGGGAAGTGTTCGAGCACGAGATCGCCATGGAAAGAGAGGAGATCCGGCTGATGCCGGAGCTCGAGCGCGAGGAGCTGACCCTGCTCTACCAGGCCAAGGGAATCCCCGCTTCCCAGGCCGAGACGCTCGCTACGCAGGTCATGGGCGATCCCGACCGTGCGCTCAAGGAACAGGTGCAGGAAGAGCTCAAGATCGGCGAGGCCACCAGCACGCCGATGCGGGAGGGCTGGATCACCGGGGTGGCGACGGCGTTCGGGGCGTTCATCCCCGTCGCCCCATTCCTCTTCGATACCGGGCCCGGCGCGATCTGGACCGCGTTTGGCCTGGCGATGGTCTCTCACTTCGGGGTGGGCGCGGCTCGGAGCTTCTTCACCGGACGGGGCATCTTCCGCAGCGGTCTCGACATGTTTCTGGTCGGACTCGGCGTTGCAGCGATCGGGTATTTCGTGGGTGAGTGGATCGTGAAGGTGCTGTAGGGAGCAGTCATTGCGAGGCCGCATGCGGCCGAAGCAATCCCGCCACAGCAAAAGCTTCACCACAGAGGCACAGAGGACACAGAGGGCTCCGATAGCCATTGAGCTCACGAAATCGCGGTAGCAACCATTGGCAATTTGTTTTTTTAAAAAACAACTGCCGACGATAACCGCCACCGCGATGTCGTGAACTTCTTTGCTCGAGGAACCCTCTGTGTCCTCTGTGCCTCTGTGGTAAAGTTTTTTTATCTGGCTATTTGGGCTTCCATATCCGACGTTGATCGGGCCGATCCCTCGCGAGCCTGCCCTGAGCGGTTGTCGAAGGGCTCGGGATGACTCCCCTCACGAATCAACTGTCGCACCTGTGGGATCACCTCACGTCCATACAGCTCGATGCTCCGAAGCAGCAGCTCGTGGCCCAGCGTGCCCGCACTGTACTTGAGATCGAAGCGGGACGCGCCCAGGGCGCGGACTGTCCCCGCAATCTTCTTGGCGACCGTCTCGGGTGACCCGACGTACAGCGATCCCACAGCGATCTCCTGGTCGTACTCCGCCCGGCTGGTCGGACCCCACCCGCGCTCGGCGCCGATCCGATTGCGCATGACCTGGTACGCCGGCCACAGCTCCTCCCGCGCCTGATCATCCGTCTCTGCAATGTGCCCCGGCGAGTGAACCCCGACCGGTAGCGAAGCGTGCCCGAACTGGGTCAGCGCCCGGTGGTAGAGCTCCACGTAGGTCCGGAACCGGCGCGGGTCGCCGCCGATGATAGCGAGCGTCAGGGGAAAGCCGTAGCGCGCGGCTCGGACCACCGACTCGGGACTGCCCCCCACTCCAACCCAGGTGCTGAGCGGCGGGTGCTCGACCGGCGGGAAGACCCGGACGCC
>JBJMPK010000183.1:0-3408 GCA_045803245.1 Gemmatimonadales bacterium | reverse complement strand
TTCTAACGACCTCTTCCGATCTGGTGAGCGGTGAGCGGTGAGCAGTGTGCGTGGTTGACTACAGCTTCGGCCCATCGGTCGCGAACCCGGTCCTGAACCTTAGCGAAGGGCTGCTTCAAGGTGACAACCGCCCACCGCTTACCGCTCACCGCTCACCGCTCACCCCTCACGGATACAGCCGGTGTATCTGCCTGGGGAACGCGATGGCTTCGCGGATATGGGGGATGCCGCAGATCCAGGCTACGGTGCGTTCGATGCCCAGGCCAAAGCCCGAGTGTACGAAGGTCCCATATTTCCGCAGATCCAGGTACCAGCGGTAGGCTTCCGGGTCCAGACCCTGCTCCTGAATGCGTGCCAGCAGCTTATCGTAATCATCTTCCCGCTGTGAGCCGCCGATGATCTCGCCGTAGCCCTCGGGGGCGAGGCAGTCGTTGTTGAGAACGGTACGTGGGTCCTCGGGATTCTCCTTCATGTAGAACGCTTTGACGTGTTTGGGGTAGTTGTAGACCAGGACGGGCCGGTCATACTGCTGGGCCAGCAGCGTTTCATCGTCGCCACCGAGATCGTCCCCCCACTTTATATCGGAGCCCAGCGCGCTCAGCCGGGCCACCGCGTCGCCGTAGGAGATTCGGGGGAATGGGAGCTGTACCCGTTCGAGAGGCACGGTATCCCGTTCCAGCTCTTTGAGCTCCTCCCCGCGGCGGTCCAGCGATCGGCTGACGATGTAGCTCGCGAACTCCTCCTGTAGCCGCATGTTGGCGTCGGAGTCGTTGAAAGCCACCTCGGGTTCGACCATCCAGAACTCGGTCAGATGGCGCCGGGTCTTGGATTTTTCGGCGCGAAACGTCGGCCCAAAGCAGTAGACTTTACCCAGTGCCGCGGCGGCAGCCTCTACGTAGAGCTGGCCGGTCTGGGCCAGATAGGCTTTGCCCAGATCGAAGTAATCGGTCGCGAAGAGGTTGCCGGCCTCTTCGCCGATGGCCCCCGTCAGAATGGGAGTGTCGACCAGGACGAAATTGCGTTCGTAGAAGAAGTCCCGAATGGCCTGCACCACCTCGTGTCGCACCCGGGCCACGGCGGCCTGTCGGCGGCTCCTGAGCCACAGATGTCTATGCTCGAAGAGGAACGGCGTCCCATGTTCTTTAGGACTGATCGGGAAATCAGGGCTGGCTCCCAATATCTCTATCGTCTGTACGGTCAGTTCGTATCCGCCGGGCGAACGGGACTCCTCCCGGACGACGCCGGTCACCGCGACGCTGGTTTCCTGGGTGAGCGCTCCGAACGCCGCCCAGGTAGACTCCGGAACCTCTTTTTTCGACAGGACACCTTGGACCAGCCCGGACCCATCGCGCACGACGACAAACGCGATCTTCCCGCTGGACCGCGTGGTCATCACCCAGCCTCGCACCGTGACCGTCTCACCAACGTGGGTGCGGAGTGCGCTGATCTCGACTGCGGTCATGCCTGGTCCGGTGGGAGAAGAGTTTGGCGTCGGAGAGGGTTGAGTCTAGCCCTGCTCCTGGGAGGCGTCAACGCGGCGTGCGTGAACTTTCGACCACCCCCGGCTCCGGTCGCGGCGAATGCAGATGCCCCGGTCCCGCTCTGGACCACCCGGACGGGCCGGCGATTCAGCAGTCCGCTCGAGATCCGGGACAACATCCTCTACGGCGGCAGCGTGGACCGGAAGGTGTACGCCGTGGATCTCGGGAGTGGCGATGTGCGGTGGGGCCGGAGACTGTCGGGTATGCTCGTCGGAGGAGTGCTCCTGCCGGGCGACACCCTATACGCCGCGACCTCCCGCCCCGAGGGTCGCGTCTATGCACTGCGCCGCGCGAATGGCAAGCAGATTTGGTACCAGTCCATAAGCCCGATCGCTGCACCCCTGGCATTGGTAGACCGGGTGCTCGTGGCGCAGACTCAGCGGGGTGAGGTGCTCGGGCTCGATCCGGGCAATGGGAAGATCCGCTGGCGGCGGCGGGTCGGGGTCTCTCGCGTGGCCGCGGCGCCGGCTGGAGAAGGAGGCGTCCTGGTGGCAACCACTGACTCCTTAATCCGATTGACGCTCATCGACGGGAAGGTCACTCATCGCACCCACTCGCCCGGCACCATCGTCTCCGCCTGGATTCCCTATCCGGGTGGCCTCGTCGCCGGTACCACGGACTCACAGGTAGTGTCGGTCGACCCTCGGAATCTGCGGGTTAACTGGTCGGTACGGCTCGATGCCCCGGTGCTCGGCTCACCGGGGCTCATGGGTGATACCCTCTTCGTCGCCAGCCGGCTCGGCACTGTCTACCGGATCGATCCAGCCCCTGAGCCTAAGGCCCGACAGATCGCGGCGCTCGATTGGCCAGTCACGGCGCCGCTCGCCATCGTGAATGACAAGCTCCTTCTGGGTGGGGCAGACGGGACCATCCGTGCACTCCGGAGTGACGGCAGCGAGATCTGGCGGGTACGCGTCTGGCGCCCTGTCGAGATTGGGCCGGTCCCGATGGCGGATGGCCTGGTTGCCATCGGCGGGAATGGCGATCTCCACCGGTACCGGCAATGATGCGCGCGGGTTCTGTCGTCCTCGCGCTCATGCTGCTCACGGCAAGGGCCGAGGCCCAGGGACCCGTGGTCAAGTACGGCAAGTGGCTCCTGGTGGCCGGTTCGATCGGCATGAACTACTTCGCGGTGCGCTCCCACAACCGCGCCGACGACAACTTCAACGCCTTGAAGTCGCGGTGCGAGGCAATCCAGGACCGCTGTACCCTCGGTCCGGAAGGTCGCTATCTCGATCCTGAGATCGAGGGGTTCTACCAACGGTCGCTGCACTACGACCGGGTAGCCCGCGGCTGGCTCATTGGAGGGGAGACCGCCCTGGCCGGGGCCGCGGCGCTGTTCGTCTGGGAGCTCACCCGACCCAAGGGCCGGCCGGGCAACATCCCATTCGAGCCGGAAGTGCGAAGCATGCGCGGTGGTACAGGGGTGGGATTACGGGTTGCGTTTTAGATGTCACCGAGATCGTAGGGGCGCACCGCGTGCGCCCTTCGGTTTGCAACCGCGTGCGCCCTTCGGTTTGCAGCAGCGTGCGCCCTTCGGTTTGCAGTTGTTGGCGCCGGAGCGGGGGATTTGGTCGCCGGTTGCCGCAGCGGCCAGTGCGAAGTTGGGCATCCGATGAGAAGTCCCCCCATGCCGACCGAAGTCACCGGTGGTCGACGGCGGTCGATCAGGCTGCCACAACATGACTATGCGGCCGAGGCCGGCTACATGGTCACGTTATGCACCCACAAGCGGGCGCACCTCTTTGGGGAAATCCGGCACGCAAGTATTCGACTAAGTCCAGTCGGACAGTTGGTACAGGACCTCTGGCTGGACACGGCCCGCGTTCGCCCCGGGGTAACGCTCGATGCATTCGTAGTGATGCCC
>JBJMPK010000182.1:0-6076 GCA_045803245.1 Gemmatimonadales bacterium | reverse complement strand
TGCTGGTGGTCGGTTTCCTACTCGGTCTCGCGATCTGGCTGGTTCCAGCCACGTTCATGGGGCAGGCGGAGCCCTGGGACGGCAACGGTCCGTGGTACGCTCTGGTGCTGCTCCTGAGCGGACTGCTTCTTGGATTCCTGGGTTCGGCACACTCCTTTGCTGCCGTGGCAGGGGTATTCCTGGGCCAGGTCGTGGTGCTCCTGGGCCGGGTGGTCAGCAGCCCGGATATGAGCGCGCTTTGGATGGTCGGGTTGGTGTTTCTGGCGGGGTATACCTTCGTGGCGACCGGCCTGGGTGCGGTGCTGGGCACGGTCCTTCGGCGCCGGCTAGCTCCGGTTTCTCGCGGTGAGGACCGACGGAGCGGCTGAGGCGTACAATCCCTTCTTACCAGAACAGGATCTCCTTATGCGTGGGCTCTCCCTCATCTCACTCCTCATGGTCCTGCCCGGATTGGCCGGAGCCCAAAGCCGGGCTTACCCGGATCTCCTCGCCGACTTTCAGCGCAACCGCTCGACCGTCCTGGCCTACATCGATGCCATGCCCGACTCCGCGGCCGACTTTCGGCCCACTCCGGGCGTCCGGACCTTTGCCGGCCAGTTCGATCATATCCTGAGCACCAATCTGGATGTTGCCGCTGTCGCCTTGAGAGGACTGAAGGCCGCTCCGTCGCTGGGCGACAGCACGGTCTATCTCCACAACAAGGCCGGGCTCAAGCGCTATGCCGAGGCGACGTATGATTACTTGCTCCAATCTCTGCGCCAGGCCACGCCGGCCCAGCTGAAGAAGCCGGTGGCGATCTACGGGCAACCGCCCCAACCGGCTCTCCGCCTGGCGGCGCTGACGTACGAGCATTCGGTGTGGACTCTGGGTCAGCTGGTTCCCTACCTTCGGCTCAACGGAGTCACTCCACCCGAGTACAAGATGCCGTTCTAATCGCCCGCAAACGGCTGAGTTTCTTCATGCAGATTTTCCGCACCACCATTCTGGCGCTTGCCGCTGGGGCGGCTGTGCCCGGCCCCTCCGGGGCGCAGTCTGTGCCGCCATCGTACGCCTGTCGCTTCGTGAAGATCCCGGTCCGGGATGGAGTGCACCTCAACACCAGCATATGCGAGCCCCCCGCGCCCCGGGGGCAACTCCCCTTCCTCCTCACTCGCACGCCGTATGGGATCGCGGGCGATACCGTCGTCCCTGAGAGCTACCGCTTCTTCGCCGCCGAGGGATACATCTTCGTCTCCCAGGACATCAGAGGCCGGTACGCCAGTGAGGGAGAGTTCATCATGCAGCGTCCGCTGCACGACCCTGCCGATTCGGCCGGCGTGGATGAGACGACCGATAGCTACGATAGCGTCGAATGGCTGCTGAAGAACGTGCCGGCCAATAACGGGAGAGTGGGCGTGCTCGGCGTCTCGTATCCCGGCTTCCTGGCCACCATGGCGGGTATCAACCCCCATCCTGCGGTAAAAGCGATCTCGCCCCAGGCGCCGATGACCGACACCTGGATGGGAGATGACTTCTTCCATCAGGGCGCGTTCCGGCTGTCCTATGGGTTCGAGTACGCCGGGAGCATGGAGCTGACGTCGGATTCGCCACTCTCGGGCGAGCTCCCGATAGGCGTGTGGGATACCTATGAGTGGTATCTGCGGCTGGGACCGCTGGCGAACGTAGATGCCAAGTATTACCACGGCACGGTTCCGACCTGGGACGCGTTCGTTGCCCATCCGGCCTACGACGCATTCTGGCAAGCGCGGGCGGTTCAGCGGGGGCTTCGGTCGCCGGCGGTTCCGACGCTCACCGTGGGAGGGTGGTGGGACCAGGAAGATCGCTACGGGCCCTTGGCGACCTACAGCGCCCTCGAGCGGGGCGACTCAGCGGACCGCAACTTCCTGGTGATGGGGCCCTGGAACCACGGCGGCTGGCGCCGCCCGCTCAACCGGATGCCGGTGGTGGACCCGGGGACGTATGAGGCGTATCTACGCGACGTTGAGGCCCCATGGTTCGCGTATTACCTGAAGGATAAAGGGAGCTCGATTCAACCCGAGGCGCTGGTCTACGACGCCGGGATGAAACGGTGGCGTTCCTTCGATACTTGGCCGCCCGACCGGGGGACACCTCGCCGGATTTACCTCCATGCCGGAGGCGGGCTGTCGTTCGAGCCGCCCCTTGCGGCGGAAGCAGCGTTCGACCGGTACGTCTCCGACCCCGCTCATCCGGTTCCCTACCGCCAGCGCCCGGTTGAACGCACCTATGACGCGCGCGGCACCCGGTGGCGCTTCTGGGAGACCGAGGATCAGCGCTTCGTGGATGGCCGGCCCGACGTGGTGAGCTGGGTATCGGAGCGGCTCGGCGACGATCTTCTCGTCGCGGGAGACGTGACCGCGAGGATCGTGGCCTCGACCACCGGGCGCGACGCCGACTGGGTGGTGAAGCTGATCGATGTCTTTCCCGACAGCATGCCGGAGAGCTGGAGCCAGGGTGGCTACCAGCTGATGGTGGCCCACGAGATAATGCGGGGACGCTACCGCAAGAGCTTCACTCGCCCTGCACCGCTGGCGCCGAACACTCCCCTGGCATTCACCATCGACCTGCACCAGCAGAGCTACACCTTCAGGAAGGGACACCGCCTCATGGTGCAGATCCAGAGCACCTGGTTCCCGCTATACGATCGAAATCCGCAGACCTGGGTCCCCAACATATTCCGAGCTCGACCCTCCGATTTCCAGGCCCAGACGCACCGGATCTGGCACACGCCGCGGTTCCCGTCTTATATCGAAGTGAATGTGGTGCGTTGAAGCAGATAAAGGGCGAAGCGCTTTGGTGATTATGTAGAGGCGGTTAGGCGTGCCGCGAGCTACCGCTGAGTCCAGCGGTGCTTGAGGCAGCCGATGAACGTGGTACACTCGCTCGCCGAGGTGGTGGTGATGGTGGAGTCGGGATCGATCACCGGCTGCGATGGGACGCTCGCCGGCTGGCTGGGTGTGTCGGCCGCGAGATCGTCCCCCTGTTCCTCCTCCAGCCGGGCAGCGGCGAGCAATAGATCGTGCCGCACCTTCGACGCGGTCCGCAGGACTCGCGCCGGATAGCGGTAGCACCGCGGGGTGTTTCTTCCGTGCACGCAACCGTTGTAGCGCTTGAGTCCCAGCGGCACCGACTTGGAGCGCCGGATGTAGGTGTGGAGCAGCCGGGCCCCGTGGCAGATGTTGGCCTCGACGGTGTTGAGATCTTCCGACGAGCAGCCGTAGCTGCCGACGTGAACCTGCATCACCTGCATCAGGCCCACCGCTCCCTGGCTGCTGATGGCGGTGGTATCGAACGGCGCATTCTCGATCAGCAGCACGGCGGCCAGCAGGCTGGGGCTCATGCGGAGCCGGGCAGCCTCGTAGACCACGGACGCGGCGATCCGGTCGGCCAGCTCGGTCTTCCGGGTCCGCTGAGCCAGCGCGATCGACAGGGGCTGATAGGCAAACCGCTGGGTCACCGCGCGCTCGAGCGCGGCACTGTCAACCCGCACGGCCGATGGTCGTCGTGCCGGAGCCCGAGCCTCGGATTCAACCGGGGCACGGACCGGCTTCCGCGGAGTAGGCAGCCGGTCAGGCTTCGGGACGGCCCGGGTGCCATGGCGTATAGGCTCCGGCCCTGCCATCGCGAGGGGTTCCGGTATGGCAGCCGGCGGGATGGCGTCTCCACTGGAGGCGCAGCCGGCGATGGCCAAAGACAACGCGATGACATACCGATCCAGCGCCCAACGGCTGCCGATCGACGAGAGCATGGCGCTCCTGAGGGAGGATGCTCGCAGTATGGCTCGCGCTCAAAAGCGGCTCAAGTGTTGAGAATTCGACGGCGACGAGTTCTGCGACATTGCCGGCCCTGCCGGATTGACCTGCCAGGTTAGAACCCGAATGCCGTGCACGAGTACCGAGGCCGGGTGCAGCGCGTGGCATCGGGGCGTGCCACCGCGATCGTTACACGAAAAAGGTGGTCTCCGGATGCCGGTCCAGGACCTGACTGGCGTTGCTTGCAGCTATTGATCCTGATAACGGGCCACCGTCTCATGCGCCGCCTGCTGCAGCAGCCGCACCGTGGCCGTGGGGATCTGAAGCCTCTGGCCCGCCATCGTGATTCTCGGCGGCAGGGACCGCACGTCATGTCCGGTCAGTCCCTCGTACACCACCAGCGCGGTGAGATAGGTGCCCAGCTCGGAGGGATGGAATCCATCGCGGCCGTACAGCGCGATGCGCGGCCCGGCGCTCCACGCGGCTCGCCACGCCTCGCCCGCGGGAAGAAACACGCCGCCTACCGCCTTGGCGGCAACTTGGCTGGAGCGGCGCACCTCATCGAAGCTGGCCCGTTGGGTGGCGGAAGGCCACACCATCAGCTGCGCGCTTCGGGCGCCCGCCTCTTTGATATACGGCTGTAGCCACTTGGTAGCGAGGATTAAAGTGTCGCGATAGAGCGGCAACGAGGTGGGTCCCTGCTGGAGCACGACGTAGTCCCAATTGCCCGACTTGATGATGTCGACCGCGTTGGTCTGGCCGGTTACATGGTCGATCAGGGCCAGGTTCGGTGCCACCACGGATTGAACCTGGATCGTGTCGCCACCCGCGAGCGCGATGCCGGCTACGGTCCCGGGGAGGTCATTGGTGTAGGTGAGACTGTTGCCGATGAAGAGCACCCGGTGAAAGCCGGGTTTGGCCGGCGTAGGCCCCGCGGGCTGCCGGCCACCGGCGCAACCGGCGATGCCGCTGAGAAGAGCGAGCGCGAGGAGGCGATAGGAGGTCACCATGTCTCCTAAGGGGCGGCGGCGAAGCGCCTGACCGTTTCGTGGGCCGCGCGCTGGAGCAGGCGAACCACGCCGGGTGGAGTGTCGAGTGGATGGCCGGCGGCCATGGCGTTCGGAGGTAGCGACTGGGCGTCGTGTCCGGTGATCCCCTCATACACCACCAACGCGGCGAGATAGGTCCCCACCTCCGAGGGGTGATATCCGTCGGGACCGTATAATCGAATGGTGGGATCCACGGCCCACGTGGCACGCCAGGCCTCACCGGCCGGCAGGAAGAGTCCGTCCACCACTTGCGCCGCCGCCTGGTATGACCCCCGCACCGCATCGAACGCCGAGATGTTGTCCGCGGCGGGCCAGACCATCAGCTCGGCAGTGCGAGCCCCGGAGGCGCGGATGTCCGGGTCCAGAAGCTGGGTCGCAAGGATTAGAGTATCACGGGAGATCGGCAGGCTGCTCGGACCTTGTTGCAGCACGACGTAGTCCCAGGCCTGGCTCCGGATGACCTGCACCGCGTCGCTCAATCCATTCACGTGATCGATCAGCGCGAGGTTAGGACGGGCAACGGACTCGACCTCGATCGAGTCGTTCCCGCTCGACGCCAGCCTTGCCACGGTTCCGGGAAGATCGTTGAAGTAGGTGAGACTGTTGCCGATGAACAGAACGTGATAGACCGAGGGGCGGTCCGGCTCGAGCGACGTGTTGCTGCCGCCGCAGCCGAAGAGCAGAAGAATCAGGAGCTTTACAAGCGAGATATTTGGGGTCAATCTAGGCATCCACGCACCTATCGGAGACCGGTATGCGCCACCTATGCACTCTCCCACTCGTTCTGCTTCTGATCGGCCGTATTCCCGATGCCAACGCCCAAGCTCCCGCCGACCTCGAACAGGCCATGAAACTCCGTGGCGACGCCGTGGTGAGTGCCGATGCCGCCACCTGGAACAAGTACACGGCGGATGACTTTACTGTCGTCCTGCCCGACGGCAGGATGATGAACAAGGCTGAGCGTCTGGCATTGATGAAAACTCAGAAGCCCCGGCCCAATTCGCCACCGCAGCAGGTCCAGGTCAAGCACTATACGGAGACCTACGTCCGCCGGTTCCTGGCCGACACCGGCTGGGTCTTGGAGGTCTGGACCAAGGACCCCGACGGCAAATGGCGGGTTTCGGCCGTACAAGTCACTCCCGCTGCCAAAAAATAAAGCTGGATGTCGGCGTGCTGGTACTGCCCTGCCCTGCGCCGAGAGCACGGAACAGGCCATGGTTCTCACCTCCCCTTGAGCCGGTCATTTGCATCTTAACG
>JBJMPK010000181.1:0-8078 GCA_045803245.1 Gemmatimonadales bacterium | reverse complement strand
CAGGTCTATCGCATCGGGCACGAGACTCACTCGCGCTCGAGACACGCCCGCCGCCTCGAGCGACTGGATGACGGCCTCGGAGACGGCGATGGCGTGGGCGGCTCGCTTCCATAATCCGGGCCGGCGTATGGGAAAGGTGACTCGGCGGGTGGCGATGAGCGGAGCTCCAGTAAGGCGGGAGCCGATGTCGGCGAGCGTAAGGGCGTGGGCATCGTGGGCGTGAACGATGGCGGGACGGCGTCGCAGCTCTCGGATGATCGGCGGGAGGACCCGCGGGTCGAGTCCAGCATGCCAGGCCGCTGGACAGACCGGAACTCCCGCCGCATTCAGGCGCCGGCTCAGCTCGGTGTCGCGCCCCGTGACAACCACCTGATCGACACCCTGCCGGCCGAGCTCGCGTGCCAGCAGCCAGACCTGCCGTTGTCCGCCGCGCCACTCCCGTCCGGAAGCGACGTGGACGATGACCGGGATCACGTCCGTGGCAGCACGTCGGCCGGCAGGGCTTCGTTGTCGCGTACGGCTGAGTGGGGTCCGCTCTCCCGGACGACGTCGGCCAGAAGAGTCCGCAGCTCGGCCAGGCTGAAGGGCTTGTGGAGATAGGGCCGGTCGAGCGCTTCGAGGAAAGCCAGGGTATCACCCCGCACGGTGTCGCCGGTGCTGAAGACCAGGCGTCTTGCCATGGCGGGGTTCAGGCGGGACAGCTCTTCGTAGAACTCCCGCCCGCCGAAGCGGGGCATCCGGAGATCGGAGATGATCAAATCGAACGGCTCGCGAGTCGCGCGGGCCAGCGCTTCATCTCCGTCGCTCGCCACGACCGGTATGTGGCCCCAGGCCTCCAGGGTCGCCCGCATGTAATGGAGGATATGCGGCTCATCGTCGACCACCAGCACCCGCAGTTTTTTACTGAGCGACCGGGCGAGCGAATCGGCTACCGGCACCGGTGATTGGGTCGAAAGCGGAAGTTGCACTGTAAAGGTGGAGCCTTTCCCCTCTTCGCTCGACAGCATGATGCGGCCGCCATGTTCCTTCACTATTCCCTGGCTGATAGACAGGCCCAGTCCAGTGCCCTCGCCTTCGGCCTTGGTCGTGAAGAACGGCTCGAAGACCTGAGTCGCCAGCGCCTCGGACATTCCGGGCCCATTGTCGATGACGTCGATGGCCACTCCGTCGAGCCAGCGCCGGGCGTGCACGTTGATCGCTCCCGGGCGCCCGGTCGATGCAATCGCCTGGGCCGCATTATTGATCAGGTTCACGAACACCTGCTGGATCTGATTGGGATCCACATCTGGCATCGGCAGGTCGGGCTCGACCTCGATTTCGGCTTCCACCCGATGAGCCATCAGCTGGTTCCGCAAGAGTACGAAAGTGGCGTCGAGCAGTGGCTTGAGCGCGGTCGGGCGGCGCTGATGGTCCTGCTTCCGGGCAAAGCCCAAGAGATTCCGGACGATTCCGGAGGCCCGCTCCGCCTCCTCCTGGATGACGGTGAGAGGCTCCCTGATTCCGGGAGGCACGCTGGGCACCTCCGTCAGAAAGTCGGCGAAACCAAGCACCGAGGCGAGGGGGTTGTTCAGGTCGTGGGCGATCCCTGCTATGAGCTGGCCTATGGCCGACATCTTTTCCGACTGGATCAATTGGTCTTGCAAGCGCCGCCGCTCAGTCTGGTCATCGAAGAGGAGAACGACGGCTGAGCGGTCGGTACTGCTAATTGGAACGGCGGTAACGGCATAGGTGCGCTCGCCGGTGCGCAATTCCACCTCCCGGCCCGCTCCTTGCTGGTCCAAAGCCCGCTGTAAATCGATCGACCACTCCGGCGGAACGAAGGCCTGCCAGGGCCGGCCGATTAGACTTGCGGGCGGGGCGTTGACCAGATCGGCAAAGGCCCGGTTGGCCCGCCTGATAGCGCCACTCCGATCCACAATGCATAGCGCCGGCGAGATGGCATCGACCACCTCCTGCCAGGTTCGCCGGCCATCGTCGTGCAAATCGATAAGCCGGGCGCTCTCGAGGGCGATGCTGGCCTGCGAGAGCAGCCCTTGGAGGAGGACGAGGTCAGCGGGGCCATAGCGACCTGTCTCACCGCGTGCCGCGATTGCCCCCGTTACTCTTCCTTTAGCAACGAAAGGTGCAATCAACCAGCTTCCGGCCGTCAAGGGTGGAGGGGTCAGCCCCGCTTCCCTCAGGATCTGGTCGAGCCCGTCGTCGATGACCAGGGGGCCGCGGCGAGTGGCCAGCTCGAGCAGAGGCCTGGGGTTGGAGCGGCCTGGGGGCCAGCCGAGTACGAAGTCGATGGTCTCGGCCTCGCGCTGAAAGAGGGCGACGGCGATTTCACTCGGCGCCAACGTCTCTCGCACGTGTCGCACCAGCAGGTCGATAACGGAGGCTCGACGCAGCGTTCCCGCCACCTCCTGACCGAACGCGGTCAAGCGGCGAACCATGGCAAGGTCGAGATCGGTAGGCGCGTCGGGCTGAGACGCGACTTTAGGAAATGGAGGGTTCGTCATGATCCGTGCAAATACGCGAGGCCGCCTGACCGGAGCGGACCTGCAGTTGGTGGTTCTGCTCCTGAGCCGAGGTTCCGCCCACCGGAGGGCCTACCTGGAACGGCGGCTGACGAATGAAGGCCCGGACTCCCTGCTCGATTCCCCCGATCTGCTCGATCGGTTGCTGACGGTCCGGTCGATGCTACTCCCGTCGGAGGCACTCTTTTTCTACGTCCTGGTGCGCCATGCGCTCCGGCGGTCCGACGTGGAAGACCGCGACCTGGCCGACTATCTGGCAGCCCTCCTGCTCGAATTCGGGCAGCGCGACCGGGCCTGGCGCGTCGATTGGAACGACGACCAACGCCATCGATATATGGTGGATATTCTGGCCGATCTGGAGGCAACCAGCGGCGAGCGCCGGTTCAAGGTAATGGCACACCTTGGCAATTACGCCCTCTGGCTGGCCGGACTCTTCCCCGATTATATCGAGGCGCGCCGTCTCCGCAAAGCCGGACCCGATGTGAGTTATTATGACGCAATGGGCCGACGCGGCTTCGGTCTGGCTTCGGACCACGTCCTGGCCGACCACTACGGGCTCGGTGCCGTGCTAAGAACTGCAGCCGAGCGATTCCCCGCCTTACGTAGCGCGCTGAACGGTGTCAGCGACCGGGTTCTGTTTCCCTCTTTCACTCACTAGCCCATCGCGGGCAGCGCCCGCTTCCTGAACCAGCGCCGCGAAGAGTCCTCGATCGGGCGCTTGCCGGTCGAGATGCATCTCCTCGGGGTGCCACTGGACGGCCAGGAGCCAGGATGTCCCCGCCGGCGTCTCCACTGCCTCGATGAGATCGTCATCGGTCCACCCCACGGCTAGCAGCCCCGGAGCCAGGTCCTTGATCGCCTGATGATGCGATGAGTTCACCCTGATCGAGGTAGCCCCCAGGGCCTCGGCCGCACGGGTGCCCGGTTGGAGCCGCACCCGGTGACTCCGGATGTCGCGCGGTCCGTCGGGCCGGTGGTTCACCGGGGTAGGGCGTTCGGAGGGAAGGTCTTGAAAGAGCGTACCGCCCAAAGCCACGTTGATCACCTGAATACCGCGGCAGATACCGAGGATAGGCATCTCCTGCTGTCGGGCCACGGCAAAGAGGGCTAACTCGAAAAGATCCCGCTCCTTGCTGGGGGGGCTGAGCAAGGGCGAGGGTTCCGCGCCGTACCAGGCCGGGTCCATGTCCTCACCGCCGGTCAGGATGAGACCATCCGCATCTTCCAGCGCAGCCCCCGCCAGAGCCGGGCCGATCAGAGGCGAAAGGATGAGCGGAACCCCGCCCGCGGACAGGAGAGCCTGGACGTAGGCGCTGTTTACGCCAGTGCGGTCGGCCCCATCCCAGCTCCGGACGACGCCGCTCACGGCAATCCGCGGATGACTCACTGGATGACCGAGTCGGGAAACAAGGGGCAGCGGGGATCTTCGAACTTGGCAGGGTCTACCTGAATTCCAATCAGCGGGACAGTGGAACTATCCACCGCGACAGTCCCGATCTCCGGCGCTCCTTCCACCGGTGCGCCCTCGAACAGCAAGACACCCCGCGCCTTGGCACCCTGATCCATGATCAGGACCCCGAAACCAGGCTTTACGTTGGGCGGCAGCGCGCCGTTCATCCCGATGACCAGCATCGAGTCGGATCGCCCCACAATTGCCGGGTGGGCCGGACCAGCCACCAGGCGCACGACCAGCCGTTCGGGGAGCCTTCGAGGCGGGGAAGTGAGGGTCTGCCCCGCCACGCCGAACTGCCCCAGCAAGGCGGTGGGGCCAGCCAGTGCGGCCAGGCCGCAGGTGGCCGCGGCCGCGGAGCTTTTCCCGCCGGACCGGTTACAGGCGCCGATCAGACACACGGCGACCAGGAGAGAGCGCTGCATAGCCTAAGATAACTTCCCGGCCGAGGCGCGAGCGAGTGGCTAGCCCCAACTCTCGAGCACGCTCCAAGTCTCTCGCGTGATCGTCACACCGGTGGTGAACAAGGCCTGGAATGTGACCCGAAGCCTGGGGGCATGCTCGCGAAGGTACCGGTCCAGGTCGGACGCACTCCGGGCCTCGTACCTGGTTCGAAATCGCTCGGGCGATGCCTGATCGAAGGAAATCCGCTGAAAACACCCGGTCGCGAATATGTCCGGAATGTGCTCTTGCCGCATGTGTTCCTGGACAGTGAGAGCGAGGGCCGGATCGTCGATCTGGAGGGTGACTTCGTAGAGGGGCATAGTCGGGGGAGTCTAGGGCTCGGGTTTAGGGTCGGGACTTTAACTGTCGCCTGGAACCTGTGAGGTCAATCACATCTCTCTCGTGCACCGGGTCGTATCCATCCAAGCGGTATCGGGGGTGATGAAAATGGCAGCACGTTTCAGGGATCGCTATCACGCGGGGCGCCGGCTCGCCGAAGCGCTCGCGCCCTACCAGGGGCGTCCCAACCTCTTGGTGCTCGCCCTTCCTCGCGGTGGAGTGCCGGTCGGGTATGAAGTGGCCCGCGCATTGAACGCTCCCCTCGACGTGATGCTGGTCCGCAAACTCGGTGTCCCCGGCCATGAAGAGCTGGCCATGGGCGCAATCGCGTCCGGGGGAATCCGGGTGTTGAGCGACGATCTCATCAGGGCGCTGGGAATCCCGGACCGAGTCATCGCAGCTGTTGCCGCGAACGAGGAGGGCGAGCTCATCCGCCGCGAGCGGGCTTACCGGGATAATCGACCACCGCCGGATGTTCGTGGAAAGACGGTGATTCTGGTCGATGATGGATTGGCCACCGGCTCGACCATGCGAGCCGCCGCAGCCGCCCTCCAGGCGCAGCACCCGGAGCGGCTGGTGATCGCCGTCCCCGTGGCCCCTTATGAAACCTGCCAAAGCCTCCTCCATTATGCGGACGACGTGGTCTGTGCGACGGTGCCGGAGCCGTTCTTCGCCGTCGGCAACTGGTATGAGGATTTTGCCCAGACCACGGATACCGAGGTTCGCGAGCTACTGAAGCGGGCCACTGAGGCACCCGAGGAGGTGCCGCGGAGATAGCATGCACAAGACAGCCATACCCACGCAGGCGGAGAGCCTTCGGGAAGCGGTCTATCCTCTCAGCGGAGGCAAGGACGACTACGAGCCCCTGCTCGATCTGATTGGCGATGCCCGCGTGGTGCTTCTGGGTGAAGCCAGCCATGGCACCCATGAGTTCTACCGGGAGCGCGCCCGCATCACCCGCCGCCTGATCGAGGAGCGAGGATTTACCGCCGTGGCGGTCGAGGCCGACTGGCCGGACGCCTATCGGGTGAACCGATGGGTCAGAGGATCAGGAGGCGATCACACCGCGCTGGAGGCGCTCGGCGGGTTCGAGCGGTTTCCCCGCTGGATGTGGCGCAACCGGGATGTGCTCGAGTTCGTCGACTGGCTCCACCAGCACAACCGGAAGCAGCCGCGGGCGGATACCGCTGGCTTCTACGGCCTCGACCTGTATTCACTCTTCGCCTCGATGGAGGAAGTGGTCCGGTTCCTGGAGAGGATCGATCCCGAGGCGGCTGCCCGGGCTCGCTACCGCTATAGCTGCTTCGACGCGTTCGGCGAGGATACCCAGGCCTACGGCTACGCCGCCGAATTCGGGTTGACCAGGTCGTGCGAAGACCAAGCCGTCCAGCAGCTGCTGGAGCTGCAGCGGAGGGCGGCCGAGTTAGCCAGGCGCGACCGCGGATTTCCCGAGGACGATCTGTTCTATGTGGAGCAAAACGCGCGACTGGTGAAGAACGCGGAGGAGTACTACCGGACGATGTTCCGAGGCAGGATCTCCTCCTGGAACCTGCGCGACGGCCATATGGCCGAAACGCTCGAAGCCCTGATGGCGCACCTCGACCGGGAGCAACGGCGCTCCAAAGTCGTGGTGTGGGAGCACAACTCTCATATCGGTGATGCGCGCGCCACGTCGATGGGGGAGGACGGCGAATGGAACGTGGGACAACTCGCCCGGGAGCGGTTCGGCGCCGAGGCCATCCTGGTTGGCTTCAGTACCTACACCGGCACTGTTACCGCCGCGTCGGATTGGAACGGACCAGCGGAACGAAAACGGGTGCGACCCGGTCTTCCGGGGAGTTTCGAGGCCCTATTCCATGAGTTGGGCCCCCCGGACTTCCTGCTTCGAATGAAGGGCGACCCCTCGGTCACCGAAGCGCTCGACGACATCCGGCTGGAGCGTGCGATCGGCGTCATCTACCAACCCCGAACCGAGCGGGTGAGCCACTACTTCGAAGCTCGCCTCCCCCAGCAATTCGATGCCGTGCTTCATTTCGACGTCACCGAGGCGGTCGAGCCGTTGGACCGCACGGCCGGCTGGGATAGGGGCGAGCCGCCGGAAACCTTCCCGACCGGACTCTGAGTATGAAACGCCCGCCGGCCACTGCGACGGGGCTGATCCGGATTCCGGTTGGCTCGGTGACGCTGGAAGGGGATTTGGAGGTTCCGGACCATGCAGCTGGCGTAGTCCTGTTCGCGCACGGCAGCGGGAGCAGCCGTCACAGTTCCCGCAACCGGTTCGTCGCCAGAGAGCTCCAGGTTGCGGGACTCGCCACCCTGCTGATCGATCTCCTCACCCGGGATGAGGAAGCTCTCGACCAGCACACCGGTCACCTGCGGTTCGACATTTCGCTCCTCGCCGACCGGTTGGTGGCGGCCAGCCGCTGGCTGGGGGAGGAACCGGTGACCCGGGCGCTCGATATCGGCTATTTCGGTGCCAGCACCGGTGCGGCGGCAGCTCTCGTCGCCGCCACTGCCGAGCCGGAGCGAATCGGCGCGGTGGTCTCACGCGGTGGCCGTCCCGACCTGGCCGGCAGAGCTTTGCCACTTGTACGTGCTCCCACACTGCTGATTGTCGGCGGACACGACACCCAGGTGCTCGAGCTGAACCGAGCAGCCATGGCGCTCATGAAGGCCGAGACCCGGCTGGACATCGTCCCGGGCGCCTCGCATCTGTTCGAGGAGCCAGGGACGCTGGAACTGGTCGCGCAGCTCGCGCGGGATTGGTTCCTGCGGTATTTGCGGAGCAGTGAATAGAGGCGAACGCCGCGGTTGGGGTCAGCCGCCAAGCTGGGTGATCAAGCGCTGCAGGTTCTGGCGAGCCGGTACCTCGTAACGACTCCGAAAGTACTCCGTCCGATAGATCGAGCGGCGCCGGAGAAAACCGGCCATGATCTCCGATCGCGAGCTCCGGTAAACCGAATCCGGTACCCAGGCATACTCCTGCCGGATCCACCGCTCGAATTGATTGAATTCGTCCGGCGTTCGTCCCAGGATCGATAGATCTATGTCGCAGAGGAGCTGGGCATCGAGTGTGTCAGGCAGAGCGACATGGCGGGTGGCGAGTACGAGTTCGGTAATGCGGTGCGATATTTCCGGCGACACCGCGGCGCCTGTCAGCGTGTCCCAGGCGAGGCGTGCGCTTCGGTCTTCGTTGTCCAATGCGCCCGGGACATATACCGCATCGTGAAACCAGATTGCAGCCTCGACTTCATCCGGCCGATCCGCGAGGCTGCGCGTGAGATCCAGTTGAGCGAGGCAATCCCGAATATGGGCGGCGTTGTGGT
>JBJMPK010000180.1:0-10437 GCA_045803245.1 Gemmatimonadales bacterium | reverse complement strand
CCCATTCCTACCTTGGCACGGCCGTTAGCCCTCGTGTCCTTTGCCAAGGAGGAATCATGTTCCCGAGGATCAGGCTCCCCGTACTCGCATTGGCGGCGGCTCTTGCCGCGTGCGACCGGGTAGCGCCCACCGCCAGTGACAATCCGGCTTCCGCCCCAATAGTCACGGCCCCCTCGCTCAGCAGCCAAAGCGAGCGAGCCACGATCGATCGCATTACGCGTCGGCTGGCACGTGGTCTGGCCGATGCGGCCTTCCGCCAGTCTATCAAGGAGGAGCTCGACCGATCTCCGTTCCGAGAGCACAAGCTTCCGCTTCAAGGCTTCCTACGAGGCTCCAACCGGCAGTGGCTCAGGCGGCTCGCCGGACTCAATGCGGTGCCGGAGTCGGTGCTCCTGGCAGAGGCCGATGCCGCCGTTCCACTCGAGTTCTACTTCCCGGTACCAGCCCACCGGACGGCTTGGACCGGAGGACCGGACATTCTGGTCGCCAGTGCCCGGGAGGACCACGAGGCTCCTGTCGCGTATGACGTCGCCGGCCGGCGCCAGGTCCTGAGTCCCGATGTGCCACCCAGCACTCCCGTGCTGGCGGTCGTGCCGGTAGAGACCGATTTCAGTCATCCCAACAAGATTGCCTGGCAGGAGTGCACCACCGACTGCGGTGGAGGGGGTGGCGGCGGGGGCACCATTCTACCCCCCGGGGGCCTGTATCTCACCTATTCGCACTTCGTGCAGGATTTTGAGGGTTGGTTGAAGGGCAGTCCCGAATTTGAGATCCACATTCTTGGGCAAGCGGGCGCCAGCGACTCTCTGATGGATTATCAGTGCGCTGGGCAGGCGGCCGGCGGCTATTACCACTTCGACCAGAACGGCCTTGACTGGAACGGCAGCGCGTTGCTGTTCACCCAGAACCAACTGAACAACTACAAGGCATTACACCCGAACCAGAACTTCAGGATCATCGCACTCGAAGACGATGACACGGGTTGCGCCATCAAGCTCGATGCGGACCGGTTCAAGAACGTTCTGGCCACCATTCAAAGCCAGTACCCGAACCTGACCGGCACCAAAGACACCACCAGCTCAACCTTGATGAAATACGTCAAACGAGCCAATGCGCTCCAGAAGATCATGCGCCAGATCTATTCCTTTCTCACCACCCAAGACGACCTGATTGGTAATGCCGTGGAGGACGTGGTCGTGGGTCAGGCATACCCGGGAGCCAACTGGATCGTTAAAGGCGAGAAAAACATCACCAACGGCTGGCTCAAGCTGGAGATGCGCTGACCATGAGACTCACACTCCTGCCTCGCCGCGTCATCGGAGCCCTGGTCGCATTCTCGGCTGCGGCCTCTCAGGCTGCCGGGCAATGGACCGCCGGGATCGACGTCGGCGCCGACCGGTATTGGGGCGGATCGGTCGAGACCGGCGGGGACCACCGGTCCTTCAGGCCCTACCGACCGACTGTCTTTGGCATCGGAATAGAGCGTAAAGGCAACCTGGTCGCGTGGGGTCTCCGGGTGCGCTACACCGAAGCCGCCCTCGGTCTGGAGGGTCGAGGTGCAGTTGCCGCGGTGGAAGGTGTGTTTACAGTGGTGAGCCTGTCCCCTGAAGTGGTTTGCCGGCTGGCAACGCTCGGCCCAGGCTCCGAGCTACGGCTACACGCCGGCCCGCTGTTCGAGATATGGGGGATCATCGACGAAGATACCAAGGCTCGGGTGGGAGCCCAGAGCGCGGTCTCTCTGAACATCCCGCTTGGCGGCAGGTTCGCCGGCTCGGTGCTCGTAGGTCTGGCGGTGACGCCATCTCCGTTTGAAGCGAACCAGCTGGGAGAGGCCTTCGAACGGCGTGTTCTTTGGCGCCGAGGGTTCGCGGCCGGGTTGCAGTATCGGCTCTAACTGTACGTCACTACGCGGCCACCCGGCGGCCGCAGGCGTCGCAAAACCGGCTGTCCGGAGTCAACGCCGCTCCGCACTGGTCGCACACCAAGCGGTCAGGCAGGCGGCGGCCGCAGGAAGAACAGAAGAGCGCGTCTGGCTCGGGCCGCGGGCCGCAGGCATTACACGCAGGTCCGCCGCTCAGACGAGAGGTGGGTTCGTTCGACGATATCGCGGCCGAAGCGAAGCGAAGCGCGCGCACCTTAGCGGCAATGAGGGCTTCGATATCGCCGGACCCCACCTCTTCCGTCTCACGCCGGAGGGCCTCCAGCGCTGTGGCGGTGTACTTGGTTTTCAGGAGCTGGTAATCGGATTCCGAAAGCTTCCCCGTTTCCCGGTCGAACTCGATCTCCTTCAGGGCAGTGAGCGCAATGCCTTTGGGAGTCTCCTCCGGATCGATCGGCTCGGGCGGGAGTGGCTGGGAACGCGCGGGGCTGATCAGGGGCTCGAGCACCAGCCACAGAACCGCAAATCCCACCAGCACCGCCACGGCTCCCTCGGCCAGCATCAATCCTCGATCTCAGCCAGCGCACGGCGCAGTCGTTCGAGCTCCCCAGGGGTGGGGCTCAGAGTGGCCGCCGCCGAAGCACCAGACGGGGCGTTTTGCATCGTCGACACCGCGGTCTTCCGCCGGCCGATGAAGACGAGCAGGCCGGTTCCCGCCGCCGCGATGAGTGCGCCAGGCAGGAGATACCCGGCCAGGTTGAAGCCGCGGGGCTTCGGCGCCATGAGGGCCTTCTCGCCGTACTTCGCCACAAAGGCGTCCAGAATCTGCTGTGCTGTCTTGCCTTCGTCCCGTAACGCCAGGACCTCGCGGTGCAGCGCGGGAGAATAGGTGCAGGAGAAATCAGTGGTCCGGCAGGTAAATACATCGAGAGTGCAGCCGCAGTTGCAGGCCAGGCGATGCTCGATCGTTTGAATCTCGGCATCGTTCTCGTGCGCGCCGGTGGGGGTGCGGGGCCGGCCCACAACTGACGGATCGCGCAGGGTACCGGTGGCACCACGCCCGGCCAGTGAATCCTGAACACTCTGCATACCCACCAGAACCGGCACCAGGCCTGACACCGGCATCACCGCACCGAGTCGGAGAAAATGTCGTCGCGAGAGGGGTGCGCCCGGATCGAGTCGGGTCATCGTGGCTCGGTTCCCACTCCCACCAGACTGACTTCGTAACCGGCATGCGCCCGGCGCGGGCCGGCCATGACGGGTCCGCCTCCGGGCCAAAGCGTGACGATTCCGCCGAACACCAGCACCATGCCACCGAACCAGACCCACCAGACCAGCGGATTGATGTTGAAGCGGTAGACCGCCTCCTCGGTTCCCTCCACCGATCCCGCGTACACGATGTACAGGTCCTCCTGCAAATTACTGCGGATTCCCACCTCGGTTGATGGCTCGAAGGTGGGCCGCTTGAAGCTGTCCACGTGCTGCCGCTTTTCCGAGGTCATGAGACCCGCGGGACGGCCATCCTTCGAGATCTCCACCGTGGCCGCCGAGACGATCCGGTTGAGCGCCTCGTACTGCGAGATGCCCAGATGGGTAAAACGGTAGGTGTGACCGAATGGACTACGCATCTCGACCGACTCACCCGGCTTGAGCGTGGCCTCCTGCTCCCGTTTGAACGCCATGCCGGCAAACGCCACGAAATAGATGAGAATCCCGGCGTGAACTATGTAGCCGCCGTAGCGGCGGCGGTTGCGGCCCACCAGCCGGACCAACGCGAGCGCAAACGATTCGCCGTGCATGCGACGGCGGGCCCGAACGCCACGATAGAACTCCTGCACGATCGTACCGGCCACGAAGCCGGCGAGCGCTAGCGCCATCAGAGCGTAAAAGTCCCGGATCCCCGAAGAGAGCAGTAGTCCCAGAGTGACAAGGCCGGTCGTGACCGGAGCGATGAACTGCCGCCTCAGATTCGCCGGCGAGGCCTTGCGCCATGCAATCAGCGGCCCCACTCCGGTCAGCCCGAGAAGCAGCAGCCCTAACGGCACATTCACTCGATTGAAGAACGGCGCTCCGACGGTGATCTTGCTGCCCCGAATGAGCTCGGAGAGAATCGGAAAGAGCGTTCCCCACAACACCGAGAACGCCACACCGACGAGCAGGAGATTGTTGAACAGGAACGCCGCCTCCCGGCTCACCACCGATTCCAGCTGCACCTCCGCCTGAAGCGAGACCCAGCGGGTGTACAACAGGGTGAACGACAGCACGGCCGCTATCACCAGAAAAGCCAGGAAGAAGTATCCCACGTTTGACTGAGTGAAGCTGTGCACGCTGGCGATCACGCCGGAGCGGGTAATGAAGGTCCCGAAAATGCTGAGCAGGAAGGTGCCGATGATCAGGCCGAAGTTCCATCGCTTCAGCATTCCGCGCTTCTCCTGGATCATGACGGAATGCAGAAACGCCGTCATGGTCAGCCAGGGCAGAAGGCTTGCGTTCTCCACCGGATCCCAGGCCCAGTATCCCCCCCAGCCAAGCTCCACATAGGCCCACCACATGCCGAGCGTGATACCGATCGAGAGGAACAGCCAGGAGACCAGTGTCCATTTCCGAATGGCATGGACCCATCCGGTGTCGATACGGCCCGAGAGCAGCGCAGCCACCGCGAAGGCGAACGGAATCGTGATGCTGATATACCCCAGGTACAGCATCGGGGGATGGATGACCATCCCGACATTCTGTAGCTGCGGGTTGAGGCCTCTTCCATCGGCCGGCGTGAACCCCAGGCGCTCAAACGGATTCGCGGCAAAGAGCATCACGCTCACGAAAAACGTCACCACTGCCGATGTCACCCCGGCGACATACGGCATGAGGTACCCGAAGCGGCGTGGGGTCAGAAGTTGGGCGGCGCTGGCGAAGAGTGACAGGACCACGGCCCAGAAGAGCAAGGAGCCTTTCTGTCCGGCCCAGAAAGCGGAAAAGATGTAGGACGAGGGAAGATTGCGGGACGTATAGGCCCAGACGTACTCCATGTTGAAGTCGTGGCTGATCAGCCCCTTCCAGAGTGAGATCGAAGCCACGATGAGACAGGCGAAGATGGCATAGACCGAACGGACCACGGTACGGCTGAGCTCCGCGCGTCCGCGCCACTGGCCCGAGAACGACAGAACGACGCACCAGAGACCGACCACAAACGCGGTCCAAAGTGCAAACTGACCCAGGAGTGTCATGGGAACTCAGGCTTTGGGAACGGCCTCGTAGCGGGACCCACACTTGGCGAGCACATCAGTGGCGCGAATCACTCCGTCTCCGCCCAACCGCCCTTCCACGACGACCTCGATGTCACTCGCATCGGTGAAGGTGTCCGGCACCAGACCGTGATAAGTGACGGGATAGGTCTTGAGACCATCGGACACCTGGAAGTCAATTCGCCGCGCACTCGGGTCCCGCCGAACCGAGCCGGGCACCACCTTTCCGCCCAACTTGAATCCGACGTTCTCCACGAAAGTGGGATCGGCCGCCGTCTTGGCCGCAAGCTCGGCCGGAGTGAGGAAATAGACCCCGGTCTCCTTCACACCTTCGCCGATGAGGAAACCGACACTGCCCACGATCAGGGCGGCACCGATGATGAATTTGCGACCCGCCTTCATGCTCGCTCCGAAGCAGACTTGACCGCTCGAATATACTACCCGGGCCCTACCGGCGGATGGTCCGCGCCCGCGCGAGCCCATGCCAGGGTGGCGGCGACCGCTCTCTGCCACCCGCCTAGCAGCTTCTGCCGCTCCCCCGCACCGATTTGGGGCTCAAACCGGGAGAATCTGCGCCCCGACAGGAAGTCCTCCGTGCTTTGCCACAGACCGACCCCCATGCCCGCCAGGCCGGCGGCGCCCAGTGCCGTGGTCTCGATCAGATCGGGCCTTTCCACCGGGAGGCCGAGCACATCGGCCTGAAACTGCATGAGCCAACCGTTCGCCGCGGCGCCGCCGTCGACTCTCAACGCTGGCACCTGCAGCTGCTCGGCGGCTGCCATTGCCGCCAGCAGCTCGGCGCTGCTGTAGGCCATCGACTCCAGCGCGGCTCGCACCAGGTGCGCCCGGGCGGTCCCCCGAGTAAGACCGGTGATGGTTCCCCTGGCTTCTGGCTCCCAATAGGGAGTCCCCAGCCCGACGAATGCGGGCACGAAGTGCACCCCCGCGTTGTCCGGCACGCTCCGAGCCAGGGTTTCGCTCTCTGCGGCGTGCGCGATCAATCCGAGCCCATCGCGCAGCCATTGGATCGCGGCTCCGGCGATGAAGACGCTCCCCTCCAGGGCGTACGCGGGCTCACCACCGGCGCCGCACGCCGCCGTCGCCAGAATGCCCGGTGGAGGTGAAGGGACTCGATCTCCCGCGTTGACCAGAAGGAATGCGCCGGTTCCGTAAGTGTTCTTGGCGCGACCCGTGACGCAGCACCCCTGGCCGAAGAGCGCCGACTGCTGATCGCCCGCGAGGCCGGCGATCGGAAGGGAGTAGCCCAGATGGTCTGGATCGGTTTCGCCGACGACACCGCATGAGCGAACTATGTCGGGCAAGATCTCCCGGGGCACGCCGAACACCCGGAGCAGCTCGGGGTGCCAGTCGCGAGAATGAAGATCGTAGAGGAGAGTTCGAGAGGCGTTGGTGTGGTCGCTGGCGTGAACCCGGCCACCGGTGAGCTTGGCCACCAGCCAGGTCTCGATCGTTCCGGCGGCCAGCTGACCCCGATCGGCACGGCGGCGAAGCTCCGGATTACGGAGCAGCCATTCCAGCTTCGTGGCGGAGAAGTACGGGTCGGCGACCAGTCCGGTGCGTTTTCGGAGTTCCGGCTCGAGGCCGGACTCACGTAGCTCCCGGCAGCGCTCGGTAGTCCTGCGATCCTGCCAGACGATGGCCCGCGCCACCGGAGCAAGACTCCGCCGGTCCCACAGCACCGTCGTTTCCCGCTGGTTGGTAATTCCGAGAGCGAGCGGACGCGCGCCCGCGCCGGCGACGGCCTCGAGCATTGCCGCTACCGAGACAGCGAATATCTCCTCGGCATCGTGTTCCACCCAGCCGGGCTGAGGAAAGTACTGGGTAAATTCGCGATACCCGCGGCCGAGCACGCTGCCGTCCTGATGGATGACGAGAGCGGTGGAACCGGTGGTGCCCTGGTCGAGGGCCAGTACGCACGACACTCAGGGCGAGCGGTGAGCGGTAAGCGCTGAGCGGGCTACCTGAGGGGGCGAGAATATTCCTCGATCGGTAATGATCGCCGTCACCAGCTCGGCCGGCGTGACGTCGAAGGCTGGGTTCCACACGCCCACACCTTCTGGCGCAGTGCGCCTGCCTCCCCACGCGGTCACTTCACCGGCGGCGCGTTCCTCTATGGGGATCCGGGCTCCATCAGGCGTAGCGGGATCAACCGTGGAGCTGGGCGCCGCCACGTAAAAGGGCACCCCATGCGCCCGGGCGGCGAGCGCCAGACCATAGGTCCCGATCTTGTTGGCGACGTCTCCGTTCGCGGCGATCCGGTCAGCCCCGACGAACACGGCCGCCACATCCCCTCGCCGCAGCCGGCTGGCCGCCATTCCGTCGGCCATGAGAGTGCAGCTCACTCCGGCATAGTTCAACTCCCAGGCGGTGAGTCTGCTGCCCTGCAGCAACGGACGCGTCTCCGGTACCAACACGTGAGGCGCTCGGCCACTCTCGTGGAGCGTGTAGACCGGGGCCAGGGCCGTGCCGATTCCGCCGGTCGCCAGCGCCCCCGCGTTACACACGGTGCACACCGTCGCGCCGGCCGGAATGAGCGTGGCCCCGAGCTCGCCAATGCGCCGGCACATCGCCCGGTCTTCATCCCAGATGGCATTCGCCTCCGCGATGAGAGTGCCCCCCAATTCCTCTCCCAGTGCCTCGGCCTGCTCCGCACGTCGTAGCATCCGGTCGAGGGCCCAGCGCAGGTTGACCGCTGTCGGCCTCGTTGCGCCCAGCTGTGCGCAAGCATCCCGGACCCGTTTCAGCAAGTGCTTCCCCGCTTCCCTGCTGCCCCGCTGCCCCGCTGCCCCGCTGCCCCGCTGCCCCGCCTCCATCGCCACCCCCATCGCCGCAGCGATCCCGATCAGCGGGGCTCCGCGCACCCGCAACATCCGAATCGCTTCCGCCACCGCTTCGACCGTTCCCAGATCGCGATACGACTCCTCCACAGGAAGGAGGGTCTGATCCAGAATTCGCACTCGGTGGTCCGAGGTCCAGGCGATCGGCGAGGGGATACAGGTTGGCATGGTAGAAAGATGCTATGGGCTATTGGCTATTGGCTATTGGCTAAAGCAGGGAGGTTGAACGTACCCTGGAGCCTGCACCGCAATAATTGATTAACTTTTTGGCTCCCCATGAGAACTCGAGCGTTTATGGCGACTAGTCAATGGCGCTTTGCCAATAGCCAATAGCCCATAGCCAATAGCCCACTATGTCCTCAACCCTCCTCTTTGAGCTCACCGACGGAGTCTGCCGGCTCACCGTGAACCGGCCGGACAAGCTCAACGCGCTCGACGCGATCGTAATCGCCGAGCTGGCCGACGCTGTCACTCGGATCGAGACCGACTCTGCGGTTCGCGGCGTGCTTGTCACCGGCGCCGGAAACAAGGCCTTCGTGGCCGGGGCAGATATCGGCGAGCTGGCCGCGCAGTCGCCGATGGAAGGCAGGCTCCGGGCGGAGGCCGGTCAAGCGGTGTTCCGCCGGCTGGAACAGTGCGGCAAGCCGGTCATCGCGGCCATCAACGGTTTTGCGCTGGGGGGCGGGTGCGAGCTCGCGATGGCCTGCCACATCCGCATCGCTAGCGATCAGGCGAAGTTCGGCCAACCCGAGGTGAAGCTCGGTATTACGCCGGGATACGGAGCCACCGTACGGCTACCCCGTCTGGTCGGCAGAGGCCGGGCTCTCGAGCTCCTGCTCACCGGGAGAATGATCGATGCGGAAGAGGCGTTCCGGATCGGGCTGGTGAATCGGGTGGTGCCGGGCGAGCGCTTGATAGCGGAAAGCGAAGCGCTGCTACAGACCATCCTGGAGAATGGTCCGCTCGCGATCCGGGCTTGCCTGGAGACCGTCGACGCCGGACTCGATATGGGCGTGGATCAGGCCCTTCTGCTGGAGGCCAACCAGTTCGGTCTGCTCTCCGCTACGGCCGACATGCGGGAAGGAAGCAAGGCCTTTCTGGAGAAGCGAAAAGCCTCCTTTAAAGGAATGTAGAACCCTGCAACTTTACCATCCAACCGACTATTTTTTAGTGATGCCCATGAAGTTGGAGGCCGGGCGCTGGGTGGCCTTTGGCAAGCGGTTGGGGGCGCTGGTCGCCCTGGTTTTGCTGGTGCTCGCGGCCGGATGCGAGGAGCGGGATCGGCTCACCTTTCCCAGTCCGGACGATGGCATTGGGCCGATCACGACGATCGAACAGCCGAATGCCAGCGACACTACCGTTGATGCAGGTCCCGACTTCCTCGTCAGCGGTCGAACCGTCGATCCCGACGGCGTTACTACCGTCTATTTCTTGGTCATCGGCGGCAACCAGCCGGGACCCTATCGTCCCAGCCCCGCAGCCGACACGGTCTGGTTTGGATTGCCGGTCTCCACCGTGGGGCGTTCCGGAGAAACGCTTACGGTCGAGATCTACGGGGTCGACAGTCAGGGCAATGAGGGCGCTCACTCAGTCCGTCAGATCGTCGTTCGCTAGTGCGGCTTGAGCGGCTGGTGGCCCGAGGGTATCGGAACCTCGCCGATCTCGACTGTGAGCTTCCCCCCAGCGGCGTAACGATTCTGGGTGCCAATGGCCAAGGAAAAACCAATCTGCTGGAGGCGATTTACTACCCGGTGCTGTTTCGCTCCTTCCGGGGGTCGCCCGACCAGCAGGTGATGCGGGAGGACTTCGGCTTTCAGGTCGAGACCCACATCAGCGGTGCTACGGCGCGGACCATTGCCGTGACCTGCGCCGGCCGCAGGAAACGGGTGACGGTAGATGGCGACGAGGTGGTCCGGCTGGCTGGTTTCGCAGGGACCTGGCTGGCGGTCGCGTTCGTACCGGCCGATCTGGGACTCGCCTCGGGGGCGGCAACCGAGCGGCGGCGCTATCTCGACCGACTGCTCTCTCTCGCCAATCGCGCATACCTGATGGCGCTGACTCGGTATCGGGCAGCGCTCGCGCAGCGAAACAGCGCCCTGCGGCAGGGCCGGACGGATGTCGCGCAGGCGTTTGCCCGGGACATGGTTCGATCGGGGGCGCAGTTGGTGCGGCAACGGCTCGAATGGGTGGGGCGGGCATCGGCGCAGTTTGCCGGTGAATTCGAATGCCTGGCGGAACGAGGGGCGGCCCAGCTGCGGTACTGGGGGCGGTCCGACCTGGCCGACGAGGGAGCGTGGGAATCGGCCTTCAGCGTAGCCCTCAAGGAAGATCGGGCACGTGGCATCACGACGGTGGGGCCCCACCGCGATGATCTCCGGCTCGAGATCGATGGCCGGCTGCTGCGCGATTATGGCTCGACCGGGCAGCAACGATCCGCGGCAGTAGCGCTCAAGCTCAT
>JBJMPK010000179.1:0-7398 GCA_045803245.1 Gemmatimonadales bacterium | reverse complement strand
GGCTGCAGGGGCTCCGCCAGCCGCTGGATTCGCAGCGCCTGCTGCCCCAGCCGCCCCGGATGCGCCTGGGCCCGCTGCTCCTGGTCCGGCCCCTGCGCCTGATACGCCGGCTCCGCCCGCGGCACCGGTTGCTGTACCCGCTGCTCCGGTAGTAGCTGCCGCTCCTGCTACTCCCGCTGCTCCTGGTCCGCCCGCCGCACCTGAAACACCGGCGCCGCCTGCGGCACCGGTTGCTGCGCCCGCTGTCCCTGCTGCCCCGGGTGCTGCCCCTGCGCCGGCTGCGCCCGCGACGCCTGGGGCGCCCGCTGCGCTGGCCACTTGGGTAGGCCCTGCGGGTTGGATCCCAAGCGTAGTGGACCCGGCATGAGTCGTTCCCCGGATCGTTGCCGTCACCGGTATGCCCACGGCACCCGCGGCAGGATTGGTGCAGAGGTAGCCGGAGGCGGGGTTACCGTTCTGCCACCCGACTTCAGCCACACTGGGCACGGTATAGTCGTATGAGGTGCTATAGAGCTGGATGCCATCCACGTTGGCCACCCGCTGGCCAGATGCGTCCCGCACCTCGACCCAGATGCCGGCGCAACTTCCCGCGGGGACCGGGTTGGGAACCGCGGTAACGACGACCTGCACCTGCTGCTGCGCCATCAACGCCGACCCGACCAGCAGAAGCGTCACCCCCGCGTGCGCTCCACGGCGGACTATCAGTCCACGCATACTTCGCCTCCTTCTTCCGGTCCGTTACTTGGATTCGTGAACGACGATCCGCGCGTCCTTGTCGGATCCGCCATCCGTAATCGACAAGCGCTGCGCTGCGACACCTTCTGCTACCAGGCCGGCGACCACCGCCGCCCCGCGCTTGTGCGAGAGGGCCCGGTTCTGAGCTTTCTTCCCCTGCTCTTCCACCCGGGCCTCGACCTTGTAGTGTTTTCCCGTCCCCTGAATGACTGTGGCCAGATCACGCATGGCCAGGCCGAACACTGGCTCGGACCCCGGCTGAATCGCGTCGCTACCCGGCATCCAGGGAAGTCGGCGCAATTCCAGCTTGCCAGGCTGCCTAGTCAGCGGCGGAGCCGCGGTAATCGCGGGCGTCGCGCTCGGAGCCAGCGCGGGAGCGACCGGCGCAGTTGTAGGGGCCACAGCCTGAGGAGCGCCACCGGCGGCCGACATCTGCTGGGCCATCATCTGCTGCATCGCCTGCATCTGCAGCTGCATCGCTTTGATCTGCTCCGGCTTCATTCCCATCTTCTGGTACTGCTCCGCCATCTGCTTCAGCTGCTCGGCCGACATGGCTCCGCCCGGCGCGGCCACCGTCGCCGCCCCCGGGGCACCTTGCATCTGCTGCATGGCCTGGAGCTGAGCGGCCGACAGACCCGGGGTCGGCATTCCGGTAGTTGGCAGACCGGGCAGTCCGGCTCCGGTCACCCCCGCCAGGCCGGCAGCGGCTCCGGGCAGGCCAGCCGCGGCTCCTGCCTTACCGGCCAGGCCCATACCAGGCATGCAGCCCCCGCCGCTTCCGCCGGCTAGCCCGGTGGCAGCACCGGCAGCGGCTCCGGCGGCGGCTCCAGCTTTCTTGGCCGCCTTGGCCTCCACTGCGCTGGCGATCATCGAACCGCCAGGGACGGCGGTGCAGAGTGCCGCCTTGGCGACCGTCTTGATCACCTTGTTTTTGGCCAGTCCTTTCATCTTGCCGAACAGGCCACCCTTCTTCTTGGGCGCCGGCTGGGTGGTGTCCTGGGGCGATACCCCGCTACCGGCGGCCGCGCCGGATTGGGCGGCGGCGGGGAGTGGGATCGTGAGGACCAACGCAACCAATACCATGGATATCGAGCGCATAGTCACCTCCCTACCGGCCGTTGTTGTTGGAGAAGCCGCCCGTCTCGGGGGCAGTGGCATTGCGGCCATTCTCGACGGGCTGCATGTTCAAATCGAGGGCAAAACCACCGCCGACCAGCCGGACCAGTTGCTCGCCCGTGTTGAAGCTCCGTTTCTCGCCGGAGCCCAACCGCTCGACCAGTCCTGCCACCCGGTCCGGCTCGCGCGCCGAGCGTGTGATCCGCACCATGAAGTACTCGAAACGCTCGTGCACCCCGCCCTCACCCCCGGGCTCATGCGTCGTCATCGCAGTGCCTCGTTGCCTGATTCTGAATTGATTCGCCCAACAGTCGTTGGCGCGATGGTCTTTTGGCGTGCGCACATTCTAGCGCGCCGGGCGCAACTCCCCGTCAAGGTCAGCGTCAAGTTGTTGTCCCTCGGCTGATTGGATCACCGGCATGCTGGACCTCCGCACCCTCGGTGAGCTTCGGCTCCAGGGCGGCTTGGAAGCCGGGCTGTCGAGTCGGCGCAAGGAGCTGAGCCTGCTCAGCTACCTGGCGCGCCGTGCGCCCCGGCCGGTGAGCCGGGACGAGCTGGCGGAGCTGCTATGGGGCGAACGGGATACGGCCCGAGCCCGCCAATCGCTGCGGCAGGCGCTCCTCGAATTGAAACGCATCGTGGGAGAGGGCCTCGAAGCCGGAGCCGAGAAGGTCTGGCTCAAGCTGGGCACCATAGCCCTGGATCTGAATGCCTTCGAGGCTGATCTGGCCGCCGGACGCTGGCCTGAGGCCGTGGAGCGCTGGCAGGGTGACTTCCTGACCGGTCTCGATCACACCGGTGGCGAGGAGTTTCGAGCCTGGCTGGAAGCCGAACGCGAAGCCGTGCGACGGGGATTGCGCCTGGCACTCACTCACTTGATCGAGGATGGGCAGCGCAGCGGGGACTGGGCTCAGGCGATCACCTGGGCGGAGCGGTGGGCCGAGCTGCTCCCGCTGGAGGAGGAAGGCCACCGGAAGCTGATCGAGCTGACGCACCACAGCGGCCGCACGGCTGAGGCGCTGGCGCGGCATGCCACCGGTCGTAGGCAGCTGGAGGCGCTGGGCCGCGAGCCCAGCGCGGCATTCCTCGAGTTGGGCAAAACGCTCGAGCGGAGCGCCGCCCGGACCCGGCCGTCCACGCCCGGCTCCGCCGCCCTGTTCACCCCCGACCTGGTGGGACGGGCTCCCGCACTGGCGGAGCTGATCTCCATTTGGCAGGCCGTGGCCGCCGGTAGACCAGCCGCGGTCCTGGTCGAAGGAGAGGCCGGGATTGGAAAAAGCCGGCTCTGCGAAGAGCTCCTGCGTCTGTTGGCTCTGGAACGATCCGCTCCGGTGATGGTGCGCGGGCGCGGTCATGAATCGCACGGGAGCATGCCCCTGGGGTTGCTGCAGGAAGTGCTGGCGAGCCTTGCTCCGGCCCCCGGGCTGGCGGCGGCATCAGCCAGGGCGTTGGGTGAGCTGGCTCGAATCGCACCCCTGCTGCGCGATCGGTTCCCCGGACTGCCCGAAGCACTAGGCAGCGACTCCGCGGTCGAGGATGCTCTGGTCGAAGCCCTCGGGGTAGTGAGCGAGGAGCGGCCGGTCGTCATTTATATCGAAGACCTGCCCCGTGCGGACAGTAACAGCCAGCGCGTTCTCCGCGCGGTCCTCTCCCGCGTCTCGACGGCGGTGATGTTTCTCATGACCGCGCGAACCGGGGACCAGGAGCCCTCCTCCGCCTTCGTGGAGCTCGCTTCCGAGTCCCGGGTCCGCCGCCTGAAGCTGCAGGCGCTCGGCCAGCATGATATCGAAGCGCTCCTCGGCTCGATGCTCGAGCTTCCCATACCCGAGCGGCAGCGGCTGGGCCGGAGATTGTATCTGCAGGGTGGAGGGAACCCGTTCTATACCATCGAGCTTACCGCGGCCATGGTGGACGAAGAGCTGCTGACGCCAACCGAAGCCGGATCCTGGAGATTGGCGGCGGCTCAAAACGGCCTGATTCCCCTGCCGGCCAGCGTGCGTGAGGTCGTGAGCCGGCGGCTCGACCGCCTCACCGCTGAGGTCCGGCTCATGCTGGAAGGGGCCGCGGTGCTGGGACGGACTTTTGATGCCGACCTGGTACCCGCGGTCTCCAGCCTGGGCCCCACCGCCGCCACGGTGGCGTTGGAGGAGCTCATCGCCCGCCGCTTGGTCCGGGGAACGTCTGATGCTCCGACGCTCTACGAGTTTACTCATGAAATCATCTGCCGGGTCGCGTATGACCTCCTTCCACCTCAGCGCCGGGAGGCACTCCATCGCGCAGCCGCCAGGGCGTGCCAGGCTCGTCGGGACCCGGCCGGCAAGGCGGCCTACGAGTACCACCGGGCGCGCGCCGGCCGGAGCCACCGTGCCTGGCAACGGGCGCTCCTGATCGCGAGCCTCGGCGTTGCGCTGGCACTGGGCGCGGCAGTGGCCTTGATTCCCGCCCCGCGCCGCGCCAGCCTGATCACGTTGCTCACGCGACACACTCCCGCGCTACTTCCCAACCGCATCGTGATCGCCCCGCTCGCGAATCACAGCGGGGACACCGCCCTGACCGGCCTGGGCGCGCTGGCCGCCGACTGGATCGCCCAGGGACTCATGCGAACGACGCAGTTCGAGGTCGTCGATCCCCGCACCTCGTCGGTCGCCGGGCGAATCGTGAAACACATTCCCGCCATCCTGCGAGATCGCAATCCAGCTGTCGCCCTAGCCGAAGAGACCGGCGCGGGCACGGTCGTGTCGGGCGACTTGTATCGGGACGGTGACACTCTTCGCGTCCTCATGCGGGTCATCGACGCGGGCAGCGGAAAAATTGTGCGGGCTGTGGTGCCGGTGAGCGGCTCCATGCGCGCCCCTTCGCAGCTGATCGAGGATCTCGGCCAGCAGGTGCTGGCCGCGGTGGCATCGGCGGTGGACACCACCAGCCGGGGCTTCTCCGCCGCTCTCGGTCCACCGCCTTCGTACGAGGCGTATTCGGAGGTGAGCAAAGCCTGGGAAAGCTTTTTTCGGGACGATGTCGGGGACGTATTCGCCCGTCTCCAACGGGCCACTCTCCTCGACAGCCAGTACATGACTCCGTTACTCATGCGGACCTACGTGGACACCCGGCTGGGCCATTGGACCGAGGCCGACTCGTTGGTGCACCGGCTGGAACAACACGCGGGTACGCTCACTCCTGCGGAGCGGGCGGTCCTGGCCGGTCTCGAGTCCGACCTCCGGGGCGACCTCTGGGGCCGGCTCCGCGCCGCACGCGAGCTGATGAGCCTCACCCCCGCGTCGGTCGAGGGGTACACTCTCGCCGCCAGCAGCGCGCTCTTCGTCAACCGGCCTCGAGAGGCTCTGAGCATCCTTTCCCGGGTCGATCCCGACCGGGGCTTGCTGCTCGCAGCGCCGTTTTACTGGATGAACGAAACGCCGGCGCTGCACCGGCTGGGAGATCACGAGGCAGAAGTGGCCAGTGCCAAGCGAGGAATGCGCCGCTTTCCCGATCGATTCTGGACTCACGTGAACCTGCTCATGGCACTCGCCGCGGAAGGGGACATCCAGGAGCTACGGCGTGAGCTGCCCCATGTGACCCGCGATGATCCGGACCCGGCATTGGGAGCGCGGCAGAAAGCATTCTACGTCTGGCGCGAGCTTCGGGCCCACGGACACGCTGCCGCAGCGGCGGCATGGTTGGCTCAGCTGGCCCAACAGGCACCAGTGGCGCAGGAGGATACCAGTCTGGCCGCTACGCTGCTCGAAGGAGATCTGCAGAGCGCCCTGGGACATTGGGATTCGGCGCGGACCCTCTACGTCGAAGGTTTGGCTCGCTACCCGGAGCGGCCCATCCTCCTGGGCCGCTTAGGGGCGGCGGCAGCTCACGCCGGAGACAGCACCGAGGCTCGGCGGGTCGAGCGAGCGCTGGCCTCCGCGGTCAGGCCCTATCTGTTCGGAAGCGCGACGTACGCCCGGGCGCGAATCAAGACGGCCCTGGGGGAGAAGGCCGCCGCGGTGGACCTCTTGCGGGCTGCGTGGTTTCAGGGCCGGCCACTCGCCTTCGACGATCGGGATAATGAGGATGTGCACTGCGATCCGGAGTTTGATTCGCTGCGCGACTTTTATCCGTTTCAGGCCCTCATGCGAACCGACTGACCCGGAAGCGAGGCCGACCAGGAGACGCCCGGGAGGGCGTCGGCGCACTGCCAACTGGCGCGTTCGAGGGCGTAGCCGGTGCGGGGCAGGAGTTCCGCAGTGATCAGCGCAAAGCCGTAGAGTACAACCACCAATGCCACCACGTGAGCCAGAGCAATCCGGTACTTCCAGGCGGACACCGCGGCCCAGATGCCCGACAATATCACCGTCACGACGGCTCCCAGATACCCGAAGAGAGACGGGCCACAGGTGTGCAGGTAGGGCCAGCCCGCCATCATCACGCCAAGACCGAGGCCGAGGAGCAGGCGCATCCACACCCCCAGCCACTGGCGCGGTGTGGTGGTGTCCGCACTGGTCGCAGCCGCCCCAGTTCCATAGGAAGCGGTCGGGCGCGTCGCCGACCGTGAGGCAATCGGCTCGCCCTGGAGTCCGGGCAGCTGCGCGAGCAGGCGATCCACTACGCCCGCCATGGGATCAGGCTCACGATGGGATGAAGGCTTTGGCATGCGGCTCCGGAGTACGGCAGTGAGGCTACCGATACTCCTCGGCGCGGCATTTGTCGTACCAGAAGCCTTGCCGGCGTAAGTGGTTGCGTGTCTATCGCGGTGCGACTTGCTGCAGCGCGCGTTCTACCGGAGATCGTGAAATACGCATCTTCGTGGAGGCTGGGAAAGAAAAACGCCCCGGCGGACCGGGGCGTTCCTGACTCGATAGATCGGCGGATACAACCCCGCCGTAAGTCTGGCCGAGCCTAGTACATTCCGCCCATGCCACCGCCCGGAGGGGCGGACGGCGCGGGCTTGTCTTCCTTCTTCTCCACCACCACGCACTCGGTGGTAAGCAGCAGGCCCGCGATAGAGGCGGCGTTCTGCAGTGCCGTCCTGGTGACCTTGGTTGGGTCGATGACGCCAGCCTTGACCAGATCCTCGTACGCATCGGTGGCGGCGTTGTAGCCGAAGTTCTTCTCCTTCGACTCCTTAACCCTTGCCACCACAATCGAACCCTCGGCGCCCGCATTCTGGGCGATCATCCGGATGGGCTCCTCGAGCGCACGCCGCACGATCTCGACGCCGATCTTCTCGTCCTCGGTACCCTTGAGCTTATCGAGGGCGCTCTGGGCCCGGATGAGCGCGACTCCGCCGCCCGGAACGATGCCTTCCTCGACCGCCGCGCGAGTGGCGTGCAGCGCATCTTCGACCCGAGCCTTCTTCTCCTTCATCTCCGTCTCGGTCGCGGCGCCGACGTTGATCACCGCCACGCCGCCGGCGAGCATGGCCAGCCGCTCCTGCAGCTTCTCGCGGTCGTAATCCGACGTCGTGTCCTCGACCTGGGCGCGAAGCTGTTTGACGCGCCCTTCGATGGCGGTCGAGGCGCCGGCCCCTTCCACAATCGTCGTGTTGTCCTTGTCGATCGT
>JBJMPK010000014.1:0-8822 GCA_045803245.1 Gemmatimonadales bacterium | reverse complement strand
GGCCTGAGGCGCAACGAGTTCCTCTCTCTCGGTCCCCTGCCCGGTGAGCTTCCCTGGGGGCCGGAGCCGGTCAGTACGGGGCACTGGTCCGGGTTCCGCTTGCGCGACCTGTTGCATTCGGTGGGGATGGATCCGTTGGCCCAGCAGGTCGAGTTCATCGGTCTCGATCAGGTAGAGCGTCAGGGCGACCGATTCGGCTTCGGCGGATCCATCGCCCTATCGAAGGCATTGTCCGGGGAAGTCATCTTGGCCACTGAGCTCAACGGCAAGCCACTCCCGCCGGTGCACGGCTATCCTTTGCGCGTGGTGGTTCCGGGCTGGATTGGTGCTCGAAGCGTCAAGTGGCTTGGTCGTATCAGCCTCAGGAGGTACCCCTCTTCGAACTACTTTCAGAGGCAGGCGTACCGCCTCGAGCGCACCGTCAACCCTGATGATCCGCGGGACGTCTCCGGCGGGGCTGCCCTCACTGAAATTCCCCTCAATGCGGTTATCATCCACCCGGCAGCCGGTGACATTATGCCCGCAGGCCAGGTCCGGGTCTCGGGATGGGCTGTGGGTGGGGGTGGCCGTCCGGTGACCGGAATAGAGATATCTTCCAACGAAGGGCGGGACTGGCTTCCCGCCACTATCACCAGGACGGGCTCGGCCTGGACCTGGTCGCTGTGGGAGGCGTCCTTGAAGCTTTCTCGTGGACGCCATACCCTGGTCGTCCGGGCAACTGACGGAAGCGGGGCCCGCCAGCCCGCCAGCATCGACGCCACCTGGAACGTCAAAGGGTACAACAACAACGCATGGCACCGCACCACGATCGATCTCGTCTGAATCCACCGTTGTCGTAATGCTGCCCAACTTCATCGTCATCGGCGCCGCAAAAGCAGGCACCACCGCGCTCTATTGGTACCTCGCAGAACATCCTCAGGTGTTCATGAGTCCCATCAAGGAGACCAATTACTTCGCTTACGGTCTGGACCCGAAGGGACAACTGCTCTACGGTGATCCGGATGTGCACCGCTACCCGGTCAAGTCGTTGTCCGAGTATCAGAAGCTCTTTGAGGACGTAGGAACCGCTAAGGCGATCGGGGAGGCGTCTCCCATCTATCTGGAATGCCCTCAGGCGGCCGGTCGCATCCACCAGCTTGTACCCACCGCACGGCTCATTTGTGGTCTACGTCATCCGGTCGATCGCGCATACTCGGACTACCAGATGTACTTGAGACGGCGGGGGCGTCGGTTGGACCCCGCCCGCGACCTGACGGTCGGATCGACCTGGGCCCGTCCCTCATCCCACTGGATGCAGATTGGCCGGTACCATGAATCCCTGAAAAGATATTTCGATGCATTTGCTCGGCATCAGATCTTGGTTTTCCTGTTTGATGATCTGCAGCAAAATCCGTTAGGAGTGGTGCAGGACATTTATCGCTTTCTGAAGATTGATTCTGATTTCGTCCCCGATTTCAATGCGCCGCACAATGTCGGTGGCATGCCCGAGAGCCGGCTGTTGGAGAATGTCTTGACCAGCCATTCAGTGAGATCGGCGGTTGGGCCTTGGATTCCGAAGCCGATCGCGAACTGGGTCAGGCGGCTGCGCATGGGGAACATGCGAAAAGCCCCGCCCTTGCCGCCGGAGCTCAGAAAAGAGCTCACCCGCCCGTTCTACGAGGATATCGCCCAGACCTCAGATCTCATCGGTCGAAGCTTGGACCACTGGCTCTAGCACTCCGGGCCTCCCGCCAGTGTTGTCGCGGGTGCGCAACAGGGCTCTAGTTTAGATTGTCTCCAGGCAAGCTCCAGCGGCTGGGGCAGGGGCATGGATCATGCCCCCCAGCCAGCCAATGCCTGAGGCACAACCGTGCGCGCTTCCGGCCAGTTTGGGTGGGAATCATCATCAAGGATTCGAATCAGTGGTTTCTGACAACGACTCCAAGGACGTCGAGCCGAAGCGTATTCGCTATGTGTGTATGCCAGGAAGCCCATTCACTGGGTCCACCCTCCTCGGGATGCACCTGAATGAACACCCTGATTGTGCCTCTGTGGGAGCTGCGACCGGACTAATCGCCACGGTCGATTTAGCGACGTATCGTTGTTCCTGTGGCGCGCTCTTCCGTGAATGCCAGTTCTGGAACGATATCGAGCTCCGAACCCGTTCTCTCGGTCATCCGGTGAACGTGTTTCAGACGAACTTCTGGAACACCCACCTGCGTTTGTCGCCCAATCGCCTGGTCAACGCCATACTGATCCGCTCCCTCCGTTGGGACCTGCTCAACGCGGCGCGCGATGCAGTGATTTGGCGGGTGCCCAAAGTAACGAGGGCGATCTCGGAAATGGCATGGAACACATGGAGTCTGGCTTCGGCGGTTCTCGAGAAAACCGGGAAGAAAGTGTTTGTCGATACCGCCCGAGATCACCAGCGCCCCAAGTATCTTGCCACGCATCCGTTGCTTGATGTCAGAGTCATTCATCTGATCCGGGATCCGCGGGGGAACTCGGCGAGCATCATGAAGCACCAGGGAGTGGATGTTACCAGGGCGGGCCGGCTCTGGAAGCACTACAATGTCGAAGCAGCCCGGGTCAGGCGCTCCCTGCCCCGAGAATCCTGGATGTCGCTTCATTACGAGGAGCTGTGTGCGGATCCTGCCGGCGTATTCGTTCGGATTTCAGACTTCCTGGGAATCGAGCGTCCCACGGCTCAGCCGGCATCCGGGAGCCAGGAGCATCACCTTATCGGGAACTCCATGAGGTTGAAGGGTGTCACCGAGATCCGGGAGGACGTTTCCTGGCAGACCAGGCTGAGTGACGCGGAACAGGCCCTCTTAGCCCGGATCGTAGGATCGACCAGCCATAGCCTGGGCTATCAATGGCCTTGAATCCGGGGCTCGTGGTCGGGCCATGACAATTTCCCAACCGATCATCATCGTAGGCACTGGTCGCTGCGGCTCGACCGTGTTTCACCGGCTGCTTGCAACGCACCCTCAGGTGATGTGGCTGTCGAATCTGAGTGACTATTTCCCTCGGAAGCCGGCCTGGAATCGATGGGCGGTCTCGGCGATGGCAAATCCTTTGCTGCGCCGGGCTTTGCGAGGAAAGATTCAGCCCGGTGAGTGCTATCACTTTTGGGACACCCATTCCTATTGCTTTTCCGAACCCTGCCGCGACCTCATCCAATCGGACGTAACGGCTCGGATCAAGAAACAGGTGCGCGCAGCGATCGAGCCGATGCTGACTCGCAAGCGGAGTCGCCTGCTCCTCAAGATCACCGGCTGGCCGCGGATCGGATTCCTGAGCGAGATTTTCGAGGACGCCAAGTTCATCCACATGATCCGCGATGGCCGGGGCGTCGCCAGTTCGCTGCTGCACGTGAACTTCTGGCGCGGCTGGAGGGGGCCTCAGGGGTGGCGAGCCGGTCTGCTGTCGGCCGAAGATCAGGCCACCTGGGAGAGCTACGGTCGTTCGTTCACCGCATTGGCAGGGATCGAGTGGCGAATCCAGCTGCGGGCGATGGAAGAGGCCCGACGCCTGCTGGATCCGAACCGCTTTCTCGAGGTCAAGTACGAAGAGTTCTGCCGGCGCCCATTAGAAACCTACCGCCGGGTTCTCGATTTCGCGGATTTGCCAGGATCGAACGATGCCGAGAAGCGGATCCAGGCAGCGTCGATCAGGAGCACGAGCAACCGCTGGCGGGATGACTTGACGGCCGGGCAGCAGGCGTTGCTGGATGATCTCCTTCGTGAGGAGCTTATCCGGTACGGCTACGATGTCTCTCCAAGAGCGGAGCTGAGGGAAATCGTCGGGCGTTGACGATGACCATCTCCCCACAACAGCGGGTAACATCGGCCGAAGGAGGCCGGCGGTGACGGCAGCTTCCGGTAGCCAGGCCAACCAGGCGGTGGAGGAGGTCTCCTCGACGAAATCGGACGTTCCGATCAGGCCGGCGAGGGTCGAGCGGGCGCTCGGGCCTATCGCCTTCTTCCTGCCGAGTCTCCGCGGTGGCGGGGCGGAAAGGGTGACCGTAAACCTGGCGCAGGGCATGACCGAGCGGGGGCTGCCGGTGGACCTCGTTGTTGCTTCCGCTGAGGGGGAGCTCCTCGAGCAGTTACCCCCGGCGGTGCGGCTGGTGGACTTCCACCTTTCCCGGGTCCTTCCGAGTCTCATTCCACTGATCGCTTATATCCGACGTGAGCGGCCCCGGGTCGTGATCTCAGCGATGGGTCACGCTAACCTGGTCGCCCTCTGGGCTGCGAGGCTCGCCTTGCGTGGGACGCCTGTGATGGTGACGGTGCATACCACGGTATCACAGTTCGGATCGCTCAAGGGTCGTCTGGCTCGCAAGCTCTGGCCGTCTCTGATGCGAATTTTCTACCCCTGGGCCGACAGCGTGGTCGCCGTGTCCAGTGGCAGCGCTGATGATCTCACCCGCCTGTCCGGATTGCTGCGGCACCGGATCAACGTGATTTACAACCCGGTAATTACTCCGGCCGCCCTCGCCGGCGCCGCCCAGCCGCCGGATCATCCCTGGTTTGCCCCGGGCCAGCCGCCTGTCATCCTCGGCGTCGGACGCCTCACCGCCTCCAAGGATTTCCCGATGCTGATGAGGGCCTTCGGAGAGGTCCGGCGCCGCCGAGTCGCACGACTCATGATCCTGGGGGAGGGAGAGGAGCGGTCGGCACTGGACGCTCTGGCGGTCGAGCTCGGTTTGGCCGGTGACGTGGCCCTCCCCGGCTTTCGGGCCAATGTCATGGCCTACCTGGCGGGATCGGCGCTGTTCGTCCTCTCCTCTACCTACGAGGGCCTGCCCACCGCTCTCATCGAGGCACTCGCGGCGGGAACCCGAGTCGTCTCCACCGACTGTCCCAACGGCCCGCGAGAGATCCTCCAGAACGGGAAGCTCGGCACGCTGGTTCCGGTCGGTGACACGATTGCGCTGGCGAACGCCATGCAGGCTGCTCTGGACCGGCCGCGGCCCACGATCCCTCTCGACGCTCTGGCTCCGTTCACCCGCGACGTGGCCATCGAGCAATACTTGCGTCTGATCGAGAAGACCTCTTGACCAACCGGAATGTCTCCCCGTGACACCGAGGGTGAGCGTCGTCAGTACGGTGTACAATGGCGAGCCGTATTTCGACCGGGCCATACCCGGTATCCTGGGGCAGACCCTTGCTGATTTCGAGTTCATCCTGGTGGACGACGGCTCGACGGATCGGACTCTCGAGAAGCTGCGGGAGCTGGCGCTGCGGGATCCGAGGGTTCGGGTATTCGCGCCGGGCCGCCTGGGCGCTGCCGCGGCCTACAACTACGGAGTGGCTCAGGCAACCGCAGAGTACATCGCTCGCCAGGATTTCGACGATCGGAGCTACCCGGAGCGGCTTCGTCTCCAAGTGGCCTGCCTGGACGCCCACCCCGAGGTAGGGGTGGTCGGCAGCTATTTCGTTCAGGTAGACGAGAGCCGGGACGAACGTTTTGTACGCATGCTGCCTACCGAGCACTCAGCCATTCTTGCCGCCATGGCGAAGTACATCCCGATCCCCCATACCCTCGCCACCTTTCGCCGAAGGGTGTGGGTTGAGGCTGGGGGGTATCCGGCCGTCAACAATCTCATCGACCTTCGATTCTGGATTGAAGTGGCAAAGCTGGGTTGGCGTTTCGCCAACATCCCGGAAGTGCTGGGGGAGCACCACGTGCACCCATCGAGCTGGTTCAATCGTTCGTTCAAGTATGCCGAGCGGCAGCGGGACCTTGCCCGAGTACAGGCCCAGAGTGTCCGCGAGCTCGGGCTTCCTCGATGGATGTACCTGTATTCTTTGGGACGGCACGCCTACGCCTACATGCCCACCGGCCTGAAGCGCCTGTTGCGCCGTGAAGTCGTACGATCGAGGGAGCAGGATCTATGAGAATCCTGTTCCTTTCAACCAGTATGGGCATGGGCGGCGCGGACAAGCTGCTGCTGTCAGCGGCGGAGGAGATGCGCTCCCACGGCCACGAGATTCTTATCGTCTCGCTCATGGAGCTTGGACCCATGGGCCTCGACGCCCGGAAACTCGGTATTCCCACGGAATCGCTGAACATGCCGCGTGGCGTTCCTGATCCGCGGGCGCTGATAAAGTTGACGCGGCTGGTCAGAAGGTGGAGGCCCGACGTCCTCCATAGCCATATGGTCCATGCCAACCTCATGGCGCGGGTGCTGCGTCTCTTCGTACCCATCCCAGCCCTGGTGTCGACGATCCACAATATCTATGAAGGTGGCCGTGTGCTCATGGCGGGCTACCAGCTGACCAACGGCCTCGTCGACCACATGACCATCATCAGCCAGGCGGCTGCCGACCGCTTTGTGGACGAGGGCATCATTCCCAAAGACCTTCTCAGCGTGGTGCCCAACGGCGTAGATACCGAGCTGTATCGGAATGTGGATTCTGACGTTCGGGAAAGCCTTCGGCGTTCCCTGGGACTCGGCCCCGAGTTCGTCTGGCTGGCGGTTGGCCGGTTCGAGATCGCGAAGGACTACCCCACCATGCTGCGCGCCTTCGCCCAGATACGCCACAGCCACCCCGGCACGGTGCTCCTGCTGGTCGGGCGGGGCCGCCTCCAGGAGGAGGCCGAGGCCGTGGCTCGCGAACTGACGCTCGGTGAAGCGGTGCGTTTTCTGGGGGTGCGGGATGACGTGCGGGATCTGATGAGCATGGCCGACGGCTACGTCATGTCCTCCGCGTGGGAGGGGATGCCTATGGTTCTCCTCGAGGGGGCAGCCTCTGGCCTACCGATTGTGGCCACCAGTGTTGGAGGCAATGCGGAAGTCGTCAGCGACGGGGAAACCGGCTTCCTGGTTCCAGCTCGTGATGCCGATGCATTGGCAGTCGGGATGCGGCGAGTGATGGCGCTACCGGAGGCGGAGCGCCGCCGGATGGGTGAGCGGGGAAGGGAGCAGGTGCGGACCCGCTATGGATTGTCCCGGGTGGTAGAGCAGTGGGAGGACTTGTATCGCGCGGTGCGGGCAGGGAAGCGAGCCGCTCTACCGCATCGGGTGATGCCCTGAGTAGAAGGCTCCCGCTACTGCGATACCGGGGCGGGGCGGTTCCCGTGGGCCAGCTCGGTGGAGCAGCGATAGATCTGTAGATACTGCTCTCTAAAGTCCACCCGGCCCACCCCCACTGTGTTGCGGATCTCGCAATTCTGAAATAGCCAGGCCAGCAGACCACCGAATTTCAGGTTGGTCCGGAAAGCGTGCGACGGGGCGGGGGCAATCACCCAGAGCGCCTTGCCCGGGCGCGACTCCAACTCGCGCATCGTTCGCGACAGAGGAATGGTGTCTTGCCGAAGACGCTGGATTTCCTTCCCCGGCAGGTAATAAGCCAAGACCATATGTTGGTCGGAGTAGACAATGTCTCCCGGCGAGAAGCGCGGCTGGAGCCAGGCGGCAGCGCGCCGGAAGTCGTAACGCCGGCCGTCACGGTAGTCCGAAGCCAGTGTCGGCATGCCGGTGGCGATGACGATCGCCGTCACCGTCGCTGGAACCAGCCATCGGGGATAGAGACCGGAATTCAGGCGGGTCAGCCGTTCGAGAAAAACTCCGGCTCCGAGAAAGAAGACCGGGACCGCGGGGAGGAGGTAGTACTGTGAAGAGGCGGTGCGAAGGGTGATCAGTGTAAGAAAGGCGATCGGAACGCCGGCAACGCAGATCAGCATAGTTGCCAGGGACCGCTCCCGCTCCCGCCATATCACGTAGATACCGGCCAGAGCGGTCAGGACCAGCGGCACTGTCAGGCTGTCCACGAAGGCCAGAAGGAAAAAGATCTGCTTCAGCCCCTTGGTTGCAGGAGGCCGCAGCAGAAACTGTCCCGAGCCGGGGTTCTGGTCATGCTGCGTGATCCATCCCTCCAGTAGGGGAACGAACCGCAGGGCAATGACCACCAGAATCACGACGACAATCCCGACGCCCCAGCGAAATCTCCTCTGGCCCCAGAGCCGTTGCAGACGACCGGGACGAATGTGGCTCAGCACCAGCCAGAGTCCCAGCCCTGCTACCAGGAGTACCGAGACGGGGTGCGCCAGCGCCGCCAGGATGCCGCACCCGATGCCAATGATGAGCGCCCTGCGATCGTGGTCACGAATCCCGAGATAGAGATAGTAGGGATAAATCGTCGAGAACAGGAATACGAGCGACCAGTAGCGAGCCAGCTGAGAATACAGGATCAGCAGCGGGCTCACGGTGAGCAGGAGCGTGCCGAAGAGGGCCGCTCGGGTTCCCACCAGACGACGAGCCACCCAGTAGAATGCGGGAACCGCAAGGATGCCAAAGATGGTCGGAAAGAGCCGGAGCCCGAACTCGTCCAAGGGGTGGAAGGGCCGCACCAGATAGTAGTTGAGCAGATATCCCAGCGGCCGGGGGTTGTCGAAGGCCGGGGTCATCGAGTCACGGAGGGTGAAGATCTCGGTGGCTTGAAAGTTCCAGGCCCCTACCCGCCAGAAGCGAAGCACCAGGGCGAGGACAGAAAGGCCGATCAGGAGAAGAGTAGCGGCGGAGTCTTGACGCCGATCGACCGTCTCGCTCTTCGCTAAGCTCTCCGACTCCATGTGTTTCCTCACTGCCCGTACGGGGATCGAGATTTCGGTCAACAGGTTCGCTCGAGGAATCTGAGATCCCCCAACATCGACGGGCCATTCATGAGGTACATGAGTCTATCGCTTACCAGCCGCCCCGGCGGAGGAGGATGACGGGGACGGTCTTGAGCATGATGCGGAAGTCTTCGGCCACCGACTGGCGGCGGATGTATTCCAGGTCGTAGTGGACCTTGGTGCGCACGTCGTCGAGGGAGCGGTCGTAGTGGTGATTG
>JBJMPK010000013.1:0-5098 GCA_045803245.1 Gemmatimonadales bacterium | reverse complement strand
GCGATCTCTCGCGGGGAGCTCATCGAGATCGGCGGCTCATTCCGAATTCCTGATATCCTGGCCAAGAGTGGGGCCCGCCTCCACGAGGTCGGCACCACCAACCGGACTCACCTCGACGACTATCGGCGCGCGCTGGACGCCGGAGCGGCCGCGATTCTCAGCGTACATCGCTCCAACTTTGAGCAGCGTGGATTCGTAACCTCGCCGGAGCCCGCCGCCATCGCCGAGCTCGCGACCGAGGCCGCCATTCCTTATGTGTACGATGTCGGAAGTGGGCTTCTGGCCGACCTTGCTCCATGGGGGCTCAGCGGAGAGCCGAGGGTGCCTGAGGCGGTCGGAGCCGGGGCCGATCTGGTCCTTTTCAGCGGGGACAAGCTGTTGGGTGGCCCCCAGGCCGGGTGTCTGGTTGGGCGCGACGACCTCGTCGCCCATTGCCGGACCAATCCGCTTGCCCGGGCGCTGCGAGCGGACAAGCTCACTTTGGCCGCCCTGGCCGCGACGCTGGGACTGTACCGCGACAGCGATACCGCCGTCCAATCGATCCCGGTGCTTGCCATGCTCACCCTGGACGCGGCCGAGCTGGCCCGTCGCGCGGCCCGGCTGGCCGGACTGCTTCCTCCGGTGCTACGGGCTCGCATGGAGCCGGGGGAATCGGCTGCGGGAGGCGGGTCCTTCCCTGGAGCGGTGCTGCCCACCACGCTGGTGGCCCTCGATGCCGGAACGCTTGGTCCCGACGGTCTGGCCCTGCGGCTTCGGCTCGGCCAGCCCGCGGTGATCGCGCGAGTCGTGAGCGGCCGGCTGGTGTTGGACCCGAGGACCCTCCCCGAAGACGCGTTCCCTCTGGTGGTACGTGCCATCGAGCAGGCGCTGACCTCGTGAGCGGGCGTCGCGCCGCCTTTCTGGATCGCGACGGCACCATCATCGAGGACGTGGGGTACCTACGGGATCCGGCCGACGTCCGACTATTGCCGGGCGCGGCAAGCGCGATTCGGCTGCTCAACCAGAATGAAGTGTCCGCAATAGTCGTCACCAATCAGTCCGGCATTGCCCGGGGGCTGCTCACCCTCGACCAGTACCAGGCCAGCGAGCATCGGCTCGATGAGCTGCTGGCTCTCACAGGCGCCCGGCTGGATGCCCATTACTTCTGCCCGCACCTCCCTGAGCTGGATGGACCTTGCGACTGCCGGAAGCCCGGATCGCTGCTTTATCGGCAGGCTGCGGAGCGGTTCGGGATCGATCTGGCCCGAAGCTGGTGGGTGGGAGACCGGGTGCGCGATGTCCTGCCGGCAGCAACGTCCGGTGGCCGGGGAATTCTGGTGGGAGAGACGGATGCCGCTCGCGCGAATACCGACCGCTTCCTCCGGGCCGCAGATCTGGCAGAGGCCGTCGATCTCATTCTCTCGAGCTAGGGGCGTGTCAAACCGTAGTTCTGGTCCCCTCGCTTCGCTCAGGGTGACAACGCCGCGGCCCCAGCTCCCACTCCCAACTCCTAGCTCCCGCGTCATAGCCCCCATTAGCTTCCCCCGCCATGACCATGCGGATAGCCGTGGCCATATCCGGACGCGGCAGCAATTTGGATGCGCTACACCGCGCGTTGGAGACTGGTGCGGCGGCCGAGATCGTGGTTGTCGTCAGTGACCGGCCGGATGCCGCGGGGCTCGACCGGGCCCGGGGGTGGAGGATCCCCACCGAGGTGCTGCCGAATCCGGCGGACGGAGCGCTCTGGCTTGGGCTCTTGCGCCGGCACGCCGTGGACCTGGTGGTGCTCGCCGGGTATCTGAAGCTGGTCCCGCCCGGCGTGATTACCGCCTATCGGGGACGCATCATCAACGTGCACCCTGCTCTGCTGCCGGCGTTCGGCGGCCAGGGCATGTATGGCCAGCGGGTGCACCAGGCCGTGCTGGCGAGCGGCGCGTCCGAGACCGGTGCAACCGTGCATCTGGTGGATGAGGTCTACGACCACGGAGCCCGGTTGGCCCAGGCCCGAGTCCCGGTCCTCCCGGGCGACACGCCGGAGCTGCTGGCGCGACGCGTTCTGGAGGTGGAGCATCGGTTACTTCCGGCCGTGGTGCTCGCCGCTGCGGCGGCGGGACACCCTGTTGCCGTGACTCGTGACTCCTGACTCCCGACTCCCGACCCCCATGCCCCGAGCCTTGATCTCAGTGAGCGACAAGCGTGGCGTGGTAGCCTTTGCCCGTGGATTAGTGCAGCTCGGTTGGGAAATTATCTCCACCGGGGGAACCGCCAAGACTCTGCGCGACGCCGATGTGCCGGTGACGCCGGTGGGCCAGGTGACCGGGTTTCCCGAGCTGCTCGACGGCAGAGTGAAGACGCTGCATCCGGCGATTCATGGCGCGCTATTAGCCCGCCGAAATCTTCCCGAGCATGTTGCGGCGCTGGAGAAGCACAGCATCGTGCCGATCGATCTGGTGGCGGTGAATCTCTATCCCTTTCAGCTGACCGTCACCCGCCAGGGGGCCTCGTTCGAGGACGCCGTGGAAAACATCGACGTGGGTGGACCCTCGATGCTCCGGTCGGCCGCCAAGAATCACGAGTCGGTCCTTCCGGTCGTTGATCCCACCGACTATCCGGTGGTGCTCGACCTGCTCCGGAGCGGGAAGCTGACCCCGGAGATCCGGCGGGATTTTGCGACCAAGGTCTTTGCCCACACCGCCGATTACGACGCCGCCATCGCCGCCTACTTTACGCCCAAGGCGGAGGGCCTGCCGGTCCGGATGAGCGTGGCGATGGAACGCATGCAGCCGTTGCGCTATGGCGAGAACCCGGAACAGCGCGCGGCTCTGTATGTGACCGAAGAGCCGCGAGGGATGCGCGACCTGACTCAGCGGCAAGGGAAGGAGCTCTCCTTCAACAATCTCCTCGATGTCGACGCCGCGATGGGGGCCGTGGCGTGCTGGGCCAACCGGCCGGCTTGCGCGATCATCAAGCACACCACGCCTTGCGGCATCGCTGTGGCGGCCTCCGCTGCCGAGGCATTTCACAAGGCGCGCTCCACCGATCCGGTGTCCGCCTATGGCTCGGTCATCGCGTTCAATACGGTGGTGGACCAGGCCACGGCACGAGCCATGAGCGATCTCTTCGTGGAGGTCGTCGCGGCACCATCGTTCCATGCCGAGGCGCTCGAGGTGTTCGCCGCGAAGAAGCAGCTCCGCGTTGTCGAGCTCCCCGTCAGCGCCGGCGCCGGCACGCTCGACTTCAAGCGGGTCCGGGGCGGATTCCTGGTTCAAGATCAATTTCAATTTGATCCGGCGGAGCATAGCTGGAAGGTGGCCACTCGGCGGCAGCCGACCGGTCCGGAATGGAACGACTTGCGGTTCGCGTGGGCGGCGGTCGGCTCGATCAAATCCAACGCCATCCTGCTGGCCCGGGAAGAGATGGCAATCGGGGTCGGGGCCGGTCAGATGAGCCGGGTCGACAGTGCGTTCCTCGCGGTACATAAAGCGCGGCAGCAAGGCCACGAGACCGCCGGCAGTGTTCTCGCCTCCGATGGATTCTTCCCCTTTCCTGACGGGGTGGAACAGGCGGCCGCCGCGGGCGTGAAAGCGATCATTCAGCCGGGCGGTTCGGTGCGGGATGGCGAGATCATCGAGGCGGCCGACCGCCACGATATGGCAATGGTAATGACCGGCAAGCGGCAGTTCAGACACTAATCGGTGCGAGGTGAGCGGTGAGCGGTGCGCGGGAAGTGGCAGCGGTGGACTTCCAACGTCCTCCATATCTGTGGGCAGCGCTGACGGCGGTGGTGGTGTTTACGATCTACCTCGCCACCCTGGCTCCGACCACGGCCTTCTGGGACCCCTCCGAGTATATCGCGGCGGCCAAAGTGCTGGGCATTCCCCATCCGCCGGGGAACCCCTTGTTCATAATCATGGCCCACACCTTTGGCCTGCTGCCGCTCGCCGCGGCCTATGCCGTGCGCATCAATCTGTTTGCCGCGGCCACCAGCGCAGCCGCTGCCGGCCTCTGGTTTCTGGTGGCGGAGCGGTGGCTTCGCACGGTCGTGCCGCACCGGTGGGCCCGCTACGGGGCGGCATTCGGCGGGGTGCTCGTCGGAGCCACATCGTGGACCGTCTGGAACCAGTCGACGGTGAACGAGAAGGTCTACACCGTCTCCCTGCTTTCCATCGCGCTGGTCATGTGGCTGGTGGTCCGATGGGGCGACGATGAGCCCGGGACTCACCGCGACCGCTGGCTGGTGCTGATCGCGTACGTCCTGGCGCTGACCTCCACCAACCATCTGATGGGAGTGCTCGCCCTCCCCGCATTGGCCGCCTATGTCCTCTGGACCGACTGGCGGACCGTCCTGCGGCCCTGGGCCATCGTGACGTTCTACGCCTTGCTTCTCGCGGTCAGCGGCGAATGGATCGCAATGCTGCACGGCGGACCCGCCGGAACGATCCTCATCATGCTCTCGATTCTGGTGCTGGGTTTTGCCCTCTGGAAAACCCCCCGGGATCCCCTGGTCTATCTCGGGCTGGCGGCGGTGGTCGTGGGCATCTCGCTCAACTACCTGTGGCTCCCGCTTCGAGCCGCGCAGTACCCGGCAATCAACGAAGGCGAGCCGGTCGGGTTTCTCAGTCAGGCCTTACAGGATGTCCTCAATCGGGTGCAATACGGGAAGCCGCCACTCTCCCAACGCCAGGCTGCCTTCACCTCGCAACTGGCCAATTTCTGGCAGTATTTCTCGTGGCAGTTTGCCCGGGACTGGGGCCGCATGTCCGGCCTGGCAACGGGGATCTTTACCGCCCTGGGCCTGGGAGGTTTGTGGTCCCTCTGGAAGAATGACCGGCGGGCGGGTATCGCCGGCCTGGCCCTGCTAGGCACTCTGACGGTGGGCCTGGTGTACTACATGAACTTCAAGTACGGCTTCTCCCAGTATCCGGGCGAGCCGTCGCTGCCCCGTGAGGTTCGCGAGCGCGACTACTTCTTTCTGGCCTCCTTTGCCGTGTACGGCGCGTTCGTCGCTGTCGGCCTGGGAGCGCTGATGCAGCGCATCGTGGTGTTCCTGAATGGCCGTGGCACCGCCACCAGCCGGTGGGCTATGGCCTCTCCCGTTCTGGCGCTGGCCCTCATCCCT
>JBJMPK010000178.1:0-15142 GCA_045803245.1 Gemmatimonadales bacterium | reverse complement strand
CTTCCCCGCTTCCCCGCCTTCCGCTTCCCCGCTTCCCCGCCTACCTGCCGAACTTCTCTTTTGGCGCTATCACTTTCGAGACCCGCCTGACCTCGGCCAGCGGGGTGCCTAGAGAGCGGGGTGGCTCGAAGTGCGCTTTAGGATTTGGAGTCGGGGCGGCCGAGGCATCTCCGCTACAGGCCGCCACCCCGAGGACGAGAATGGTAAGAGACCAGCGTGCGACACTACGGGGCATGAAAAAGCTCCTGGAAATGGATGATCCGGCTTCGACCGGCAACAGCTCCCAGGAGACCTATCTCCTTCGGCGGCCGGACAATCCTGGACTGGCCCAGGACTCCTGGCTTTGCGGCCCCGCCTTTCGACGGGTGTGCCTTTTCGGGAGCATACCACGTGTTCCGATGACTACGGGCTCGAGACTCAGTGAGTTTCGGCTGCGGCCGAGCTAAACTGGAGTGCGATGGCGTCAGGATCACCGGCGATCCCATCGGCGGCCAGGAAACCGGCCCGTCCCAGCCGGTCGATCAGAGCGCGCCGGGCGTCGCTGCCGGCGACCTGCAGCTCCCAGCCTGCGAGTCCCGCCACCTCTTCCGAATCGGCTGGAGCGCCGTCACCGGCCCAAGTGTTCAGGTTGACGTGATGGTGATAGCCACCCGCCGAGACGGCGACCAGCGACGGGACTCTCATCATGAGATCGAACCCGATTACGTCGCGGTAAAATCGCACTGACCGCTCGAGATTCGAGACGGTGAAATGCAGGTGCCCCACCACGGTTTGCCCCGGGACTCGCCACGGCCCCGGCACCGGCTGGGCGGCGGCGACGACGCCTGCCAGGTCCATCGGATCGACGGTCATCTGTACCACGCCATCGCGGATCGGCCACGACGCGCGGGGCCGATCGGCATAGATCTCGAGCCCGTTGCCGTCCGGATCATCGAGGTAAAGGGACTCGCTGACCGCATGGTCGGCCATCCCCCGCAGCGGATAGTCGGCTGCACGCAGACCGAGGAAGGCCCGGCCCAGCTCGGCCCGGTTGGGCAGCAGGAGCGCGACGTGATACAGGCCGGTGGTCACGGGACGCGGCGGACGACGGCGGATCCCGGGCCGCTCCTCGAGCACGATCAGCTCTGGCCCCACCACGGATTCCTCGGCACCGGCGGGCGCGCTGGTCTCAAGAGCTACCCTGGAGCCCTCGTCCCGAGCCACTCGGAAGCCGAGCACATCGCGGTAGAAGCGAAGAGACCGCTCCAAGTCACCCACCCTGAGCCGTACCCGCCCTAAGCGCGTATCGGCCGGAAGTCGCGCGGCGCCACCGACCGGTGCTGTGGTTGCTGAATCCATACGCTATAAGTGGGTCTACGCTCGTACCCGCGCAACCCTTTTTCCGACCCGGGTATCTACCAGAGGATGGCTGGTGACGTTGACGCGAGCGTCCGGCCCGAAACGCATAGCCCCATCCTACGTAGGGTCTTGTCCGGCATCCTGATGGGCGGCCGGCACCCGAGGGTCGAGGCTTCAGCAAATGTTCTTGAGCCGCCGCCATTTCGTCTGGGGGAGTGCGGGTCTCGTGGTGGCTGCCACGCGGACGGGAAGGGCATGGCCGGCACAGGCTGCTCTCGTTGAGGCGGGGCCTCGTTGGCTGCCGAATCCGGACCTGCTGCGGAATCTGCCAAGGCTGCTGGAGTTAGCTTCGGTGCCGGGTCTCGGGATTGCCGTCGTGGACGGTGGCAAGACATGGATCCGCGGGTTCGGACGAGCCATCGAAGAGCCATCAGAGTCCGTCTCGGACCAGACCGTGTTCGAGGCCGCATCGCTCGGCAAGCCGATCTTTGCCTACGCGGTCCTCCGTCTGGTCGATGCGAAGATCCTCGATCTCGACCGGCCGCTGTTCGAGTACCTGCCTATCCCCGAAGCCAATAATCCAAGAATGAAACGGGTGACTTCGCGGCACGTGTTGAGTCACACGACCGGCCTACCCAACTGGCGCCAACAGCCCGGGCCGCTGGAGCCTGCCGCCGAACCCGGCAAGAGCTTCAGCTACTCGGGAGAGGCCTACTTCTATCTCCAGCGCGTCGTGGAAGCCGTTACCGGGAAGGCCTTCCCCCGGGTCATGCGGGAGCAAGTTCTCGATCCTCTGGGAATGAAAGAGACCAGCTACGTCTGGTTACCGGAGTTCGAGTCCCGGATGGCCGCGGGGTACGATACGCACGAGCAACGTCTCGACGTGCAGTCGGTCATCGGCAGGAGGACGCTCGCCATAGCTCAGGACTGGGGCAGGCCACTGACCGACTGGCGCTACGAGGATGCCTCACGAGCGGTTCGTTTGGTCAACCCGCAGTGGCCGATCCTGCCGCTGTACATGGTGCCCAATGCCGCATCATCGCTTCTCACCACGACGAGAGACTACGCTAAATTTCTTGCCCGGCTGGTGGCTTCATCGGACGCTCCCCGGCTCGACCTGAGCGAGGCTACTCGGCACGCCATGGCGACACCGCAGGTGCGGTTGAACAGCGCGTTGTACTGGGGACTCGGGTGGGGCATCCAGCGCGACGAGCATGGCGAGGTGCTCTGGCACTGGGGAGCCAACAACTCCTTCCGCAATTTCGTCATCGCCGATCAGATCAACCACCGGGCCGTCGTGGTATTCACCAATAGCGAAAACGGCCCCCGCATTTACGAACGGGTCATCGTCGCCGTCACCGGCCACGACCATCCGGCCTTCCTCTGGATTTAACACCGTTCACCAGGACGCTTTCTTCCTCATCCTGAGCGAAAGCAAAGGATTCCGGATGAGGTGCGTGCTTACTTTACCGGTCCACTCACCGGAAGACTGCTGTGCGCATTGGCATGCGTTGGAAGGTTCCCCTGGCATTCCTGGCGGTGTACTTGTGCTGGGGAATGACCTATCTCGCGATGCGCATAGCGGTGCGGGACATCCCGCCGCATCTGATGTCGGGGGCGCGGTTTCTGGTCGCGGGAATGGTGCTCTATCTATGGACCAGAAGTCGCGGCGATCCTGCGCCTCGGGCGAAGGAATGGGGTGCTGCTGCCATGGTCGGGGCCTTCCTTCTGCTCGGCGGGAATGCAACCGTGGCCTGGGCGGAGCAGCAGGTGCCCTCCGGTCTGGCAGCTGTGCTAATCGCCGTGGCCCCAATCTGGATGGTGGTCTTCGAGTGGGCTCGCGGCGGGCCCCGGCCTCGCAAACGAGTCGTGGCCGGACTTCTGCTCGGGCTGATTGGAGTGGCGCTCCTGGTCGTTCCGAACCACGATTCCTCCACCCAGGTGAGCGTCGTGGGGGCGGTGATGCTGGTCCTGGCTTCGGCGTCATGGGCATGGGGGTCGGTCGTGTCCAAGTCGGCGCCGCTGCCCCGATCGCCCTTCCTCGCCACCAGTGTGGAGATGTTGGCAGGCGGAGCCATCATCCTGCTGGTCGCGATACTGGCCGGCCAGCTCAACCACTTCCAGCCGGCGAAGGTCTCGGCCGACGCGGTGCTCGCCTGGTTGTTTCTCGTGATCTTCGGGTCACTGGTGGGCTTCACCGCCTACATCTGGCTGCTCGGGGTCACGTCCATAGCCAAGGCGGGCACCTACGCCTACGTAAATCCGATCGTGGCGGTCTTTCTGGGATGGGCCATCCTGGGCGAGACCATAACGGCCCGGACCCTGGTGGCGGCTCTGGTCATCCTGGTTGGCGTGGCCCTGGTCAACATAGAGTGGAAGCCCCACTGAACGATCCGGGGGCCGTCTGCTCGTGCTACCAGTCGTGGTCTCCCGACTCCCCGCCCATCGAGGGTCGCCCCGAATGACTCCGGAGCTGCTCCCGTTCGACAGCCTCCAATAATTGGCGGGCCTGGCTCTCGCTGAGCTCTTCGGCCGATTCACCTTCGGCCGATCCGTAGCCCCCACCCGCCATCGCACCCACCGCTGCCTCGGGATTTCCCTCGTAGCCCGGATCGTGCATGTTCCCCCGCCCGTAATCCGCTGACCGGCCCCTTCCGGGTGACCCCCCCGACTCCCGATCCTCGCCCCGGCGCCTCAATGCGAGCTCCAAGTTCCACTTGGCGGCTGAATCGGCCGGCTGCAAAAGAAGCGCTTCCTCGTAAGCGGAGATTGCCTGCCGCAGGAGCCCCTCAGGCTCAGGAGTTTCCTCCGCCGCCCGTACATAGGCGTTGCCCAGGTTGTAATAGCTCTGCTGTCGCAGCCGAGGCACCCCGGCAGCCACTCTGAAGCTCCGAGCAGCGTCTTCGTAACGGTGAAGCCGGTACAGCGCGGTTCCGGCGGGGAACTGGAATGCCGGATCGCCGCTGGCGGCAACTGCACGCTGGAAAGCCTCGGACGATTCTCGAAACCGGCCGGACTGGTACTCCCGTTGGCCGCGCCGCAGCTCGCGCATTGCTGGGCTGCAGGCGCCCAGGACCGCCCCGAGTACCCCGGCCAGCAAGAGAGGCTGCCTCACTTTCGTCGCTTCCGGGTAGACGGTCCCACGAGGGGCACTAACCCCAAGGCTACCATGGAAAGTGCGAGTGGCCACTGAAACCGGTCCACTCTCTCCCGCGACTCCCGTGACGAGATGATCCTCTTGTCCTGCCGCGACAACGCCCTCGCCACACTTGCCAGACCTGCCGGAGTCCAGCGGGCGTAGACGCCATCGGTCTCCCGGGTGGCCCTTTTCAGATCGCTTTCTTCGAGATGAGACACCACGATGCGGCCGATGTGGTCGCGGTGCCACTTCTCCGGCGCTTCGGTGCTATCCGCGGGCACCGGCGCCCCCTGAGGTGAGCCCACGCCGACGGCGAAGACCGGAATCCCCGCCCGCCGGAGTCGGGTGAGAGGAGGCCCCACGTCGTCTCTCCCACTCTCGCCATCGGATACGATGAGCACCGACTGGTAGCCCCGCTCGCCATCGTGCTCGAAAGTGGTGGCGGCGGCAGTCAGAGCACTGGCGAGGCTGGTCGCCGGGTCGCCCAGGTCGTCGGTGCTGGCGGCGTCGAGGAAGCGGCGGAACGCGGCCTGGTTGGTCGTGAGGGGTAACTGCAGAAACGCGCTTCCACCGAACACGATGAGACCGACCCGGTTCTCCGGAGCGGCCGCAAGCACCTGACCAATGCCGTGCTTTGCCTGGGCCAACCGGGGGATCGAGTCGTCCACCGCATTCATCGACCGCGACAGATCGAGCAGCACCAGCACGTCCGCCCCGGAATGCGCCAGTGCTGCCGGACGGTCGCCGAGCTGCGGGCGGGCCAGTGCAACCAGGCCAAGGGCGATCGCGATCGTCTTGAGACTGAGCGCTGCCAGGTACTCCCGCGTCGAAGGCACGGAGGAGGAGGGCGAGAGCAGCGACTCGTCCCCATAACTGCCGAGTAACCGCCGCCGCCTGTGCTGCTCCCGATTGATGGCCCACCAGGCGGCAGTCGAAAACAGCGCGGCCACCAGCAGGACGATAGGAGAGCCGAAGGTCAGGCCGTTCATGGCAGCGACCGGAGCCAGGTCAGCCCGAGTCCCAGCTCGAGTGCCAGGAGCAGGAGGGCAGGAGCGAGGACATAGGGATATAGCTCGCGGTAATCGCGGGTCTCGCCCACGTGCACCTCCACCCGCTCGGCTCGATCGATCTGGCTCATCACTCCGTCCAACGCGTCGGGGTCGGTGGCCCGGTAGTAGCGGCCGCCGGTCCGTTCGGCCATGCGTTGCAGCGCAAGCTCGTCTCCGGTGGTGAGGCGGGGTGCCGTGCTGCCAACTCGCCAAACCCCATTCAACGCCACACTGCCGGTATCGCGGGTGCTGAGGCCAATCGCTTGAATGCGGATGCCCAATGCCCGGGCCGCTTCCGCCGCTACAAGTGGCGTGGGTTGTCCGGTGTTGTTGGCGCCATCGGTGAGGAGCAGGATGGTGCTCGCTTTGACCGGGAGATCCTTCAGCTGCCCGAGGCTCATGGCCAGGGCCGTGCCGATGGCGGTCCCGTCCGGCAACATGCCGATTTCGACTTTCCCCAGGATGCGCTGCAGCAAACCGACATCGGGGGTCAACGGTGCCTGAAGGAAAGCGCGGCCGGCGAAGATGACCAGGCCGACCAGATCGCCCTGGCGGCGCGCGACGAACTGGGAGACAACCCGGCGGGCCACGGCGAGACGGTTGCCCGGCCGAAAGTCTCCCGCCTTCATGCTGCTGGAGATATCGAGCGCGAGCATGATGTTGCGGGAACGGAGCCGGATCTCACGGATATCTCTGGGGGTCTGGGGCCGGGCCAGCGCAAGCACCAGCAGGGCCATCCCAGCGATCCGAAGCGGCGGCAGCAGGCGCCGCCAGCGCACCCGCCCTGATACCGGCAGATCGGCGAGAAAATCGAGCGCCGGGAGGCTGAACCGTACGGCGGGGGCGCGCCGCCGGTTGCGCCAGAGTCCCCACGCATACCCGGCGGGTATGACGAGGAGCGCCAACGCGAGAGGGTCAGCGAACCGCATACTCGGAGCTCGCCGTTGTTTCGTGCCATTGGCGCAGCAGATCCCGCGAGCCGTCGAGGAAAAGTCCGGCAGCGGCGGCAGCCGGGCGGAACAGGGCGAACTTCACCAGATCGGCTTCCTCGAGAAGATCGCGCAGCGTCTCTCGTTGGCCGTTTTGACTGAGAAAAGGCGGGAGACTCCAGAGCAGCTCCTCGGTGGTGCGTTCCCCTGCCGGTATCCCTTCCGAGGCTTCCAGGTATTTCCGCAACACGTCCACGATGGATTCGTAGTGCTGTTCCACCAGTCCCTGCGCCGGCCAGTTGGCTCGCGCAATACGTTCGAGCCGCTCGAGCGCGTCGCTGTACGGTGCCGCGGGTGACGGGACCGGGCCAGGTGCGGGAGCGGCCAGAGGTACCGGCCGTCTCCTCCGATAGCGATAGAATGCCAGGAGAGCCAAGGCGGCCGCAGCTCCGGCGACAAGGAAAACCGGATTGGTTCCGGAGCTTATGTCGACTTCCTGGATGTCCTTGAGCGAGGGATTACCGGCCGGCAGGAGGGGAACGATCTCGACAAAGGCGGAATCGCTGGCGAGGGTGGCCCGCTGAACCCCTTTCACGGCTCGCATGAAGGGCAGGCCGAAGACGGGTACCGCACGGCGGCCGGGGCGGTAGAAGACCAACCGCGCGCGACCATGAAAGATGCGGTCCGGGGTGCGGCTCATCTTCTCGACTGCCAGGAGGCGGACGCCCGGCGGAATCGCGCTTATCGGTTGGGGGATGGTGTCGAAGAGCAGGTCGCGCTCGTCGAGGCGTACGCGGAATCGAATGGAGACCGAGTCGCCCACCGTGGCATGCTGGACGTCGGGGGTCACTTCGAAGGACTGGCCTGAAACCTGGGCGAGAGCGGAACCGGCGACAGCCAGGGTTAGAAGGATGACAACGGCGGTGCGTTTCCGAGTAATCTCAGACATGATCAGCGCCGCTGAGCGCGCTCCCGCCGCCGGAAGAAAGCGAGGAGCGGTTCGGCGTATGACTGGCCGGTCTCCAGCCGAATCAGCTCTGCCCCGCGCTGCCGGATATCCTGCTGCAACTGCCGGTCGAACTCGGTGCCCCGCCGCCGGAACCGGTCGCGCGCCTCCTTGCGGCCGGTATCGACCCACGACCACGCGCCCGATTCCGGTTCGTAGAGGGAGACAAGTCCCAGGTCGGGTAGCTCCCGCTCACGGGGATCGTACAACTGCAGCGCTATGAGATCGTGATGACCGGCAAGGCGTTCCAGGTCGGGCAGATATCCCGTGGCGAGAAAATCGGAGACCAGGAAGATGACGGCGTGGCGCCGCAGGATCGGCTGGATGAACCGGAGCGCTGCAGCCAAGTCCGTCCCATTGCCTTCGGGCACAAAGGACAGGAGATCGCTGATGACCCTGAGCGCATGGCGGCGGCCCCGGCGCGGAGGAACGAAGCGCTCGACGCGGTCAGTCACCAACACCGCACCGATGCGATCGTTGTTCCTCGCGGCCGCCAGCGAAAGCACGGCGCACACTTCCACCGCGAGCGCGTGCTTGGTCCGCAGCCGGGTGCCGAATCGGCTCGAGGCGCTGGCATCTACGACGAACAGGACGGTGAGCTCCCGCTCCTCGAGATACCGTTTGACGTAGGCTGCGCCCAGCCGGGCAGTGACGTTCCAGTCGATGGTCCGGACGTCATCTCCCGGTTGGTATTCGCGTACTTCGGAGAACTCCACTCCCCGGCCCCGGAACGCGCTGGAGTACTCGCCGGCCACGATGTCGCGTACGAGGTGGCGGGTCGTGATCTCGAGTCGCCGCACCTCTCGCATGACCTCGTCCGGGGTCATGGCACCGGGACGCGCTCGAAGATTCGCTGCAGCAATGTATCGGCCCCCACTCCCTCTGCGTCGGCCCGGTAGGTCAGGAGAATGCGGTGCCGCAGAACGTCCAACCCCAGCGCCTTGATGTCCTCGGGGACGACGTGCCCCCGCCCCGCCAGGAAAGCGTGCGCCTTGGCGGCCCGAACGAGGAAGATGGCCGCCCGGGGGGATGCGCCGTACTCGATGAGGGCCGCCATGTCGGGCAGACCCGCTGCCGCGGGCTGGCGAGTGGCTCCCACCAGGTCGAGCACGTAATCCTTGATTCGACCATCGACGTAGACCTCGTGCACCAGCCGGCGGGCGCGCAGGATGTGCTCCGGATCCAGCACCTGCCGCGCGGCCGGCTCCGGTCCCGCCGTCATGCGGTCCAGTACCTCACGCTCTTCCTGCCGGCCGGGGTAGGTCACCAGGAGCTTGAACATGAACCGGTCGACCTGCGCCTCGGGGAGTGGATAGGTGCCCTCGTGCTCAATGGGGTTCTGGGTTGCCAGCACCAGGAACAGATCGGGGAGGGGAAAGGTCTGGCCCCCGATGGTGACCTGCTTCTCCTGCATGGCCTCGAGCAGGGCGCTCTGAACCTTGGCCGGCGCCCGATTGATCTCATCCGCCAACAGAATGTTGGTGAAGATGGGTCCCTTCTGAACGCCGAAGTCGCCACTCCGCTGGTTATAGATCATGGTGCCGATCAGGTCGGACGGCAGCAGGTCGGGCGTGAACTGAATCCGGTGGAAACCTCCGGCGATGGTGGCGGCAAGGGTGCGTACCGCCAGCGTCTTGGCCAGACCCGGCACCCCCTCGAGCAGCACGTGGCCGTCGGCCAGCAGGCCGATCAGCAGCCGCTCCAGCATGTGACGCTGGCCCACCACCACCCGGCCGATCTCCTGCATCAGATCGGTGAGCACCCGGCTCTCCTCCGCCAACCGAGCCCCGTCGGAAACACTTTCGGGCCGAAGATCAGCTACCGAAGCGCCTGACTGAGGAATCATGGTGCGGCCCCGGCCGCTGTAACCTCACCCCGGCTCGGTTCCCGGACCGGGCGGGACTCTTTTGCCTTGCGATGCGCTATGCGATGCTGCCAGGCGTCGAGGTAGGTATAGACCACCGGCGTGATATACAGAGTTATCAGCTGCGAGAAGAGCAGACCTCCTACCACCACGATGCCCAATGGCCGTCGCGACTCGGCGCCGGCCCCGTGTCCCAGGGCTATCGGCAGGGTACCGACGAGGGCTGCCATGGTGGTCATCATGATGGGCCGAAACCTGACGCTCGCGGCCTGGAGAATGGCCTCTCGGGCGCTGAGCCGGCCCCGCCGCTCGGCCTCGATGGCAAAATCGATCATCATGATCGCGTTCTTCTTCACGATGCCGATCAGCATGATGATGCCGACGAAAGCGTAGATGCTGAGATCCTGTCGAAAGATGACCAGTGCCAGGAGAGCTCCGAAGCCGGCGAAGGGCAGGCCGGAAAGAATGGTCAGCGGATGAACAAAGCTCTCATAGAGGATACCGAGCACCAGGTAGATCACCAGGATCGCGAGGACCAGAAGCACGAGCAGTCCCTGCTGAGCCGCCTGGAACGCCTGTGCCGTTCCAGCGAAGCTGGTGCTGATGGTGGAGGGGAGCACCTGGCGGGCGGCGGCCTGGACCCGATCCACCGCCGTTCCAATGGACGTGCCAGGCGTGAGATTGAACGACAGGGTCACCGAGGGTAGTTGCCCCGAGTGATTCACCGTCAGCGGCCCGGTGCCCGGCGTTATTCGAGCCAGACTGCCGAGCGGCACGGCCACGCCATTCCGGCCGCTGATGTGGAGCAGGTTCATGGCGGAAAGGTCGCGCTGATATTGGGGCAGCAGCTCCATCACCACCCAGAACTGATCGTTCGGGGTGTAGATGGTGCTCACTTGCCGGGCACCGTAGGCGTTGTACAGGGCACTTTCGATCTGGTTGACATCGATGCCGAGTGCCGCCGCGCGATCCCGGTCGATGTTCACTTGAACCTGCGGGTTCTTGATCTGCAGGTCGCTGGTGACATCGGTCACGCCGGGTATGTCATGCAGCCGCTGCTCCAGGGCCGCCGCACCCTGGTAGAGCGCCTGATTGTCGGAGCTCTGAAGGGTGAACTGATAGAGACTCTTCGAGGCGCGGCCCCCGATGTTGATGATCGGGGGGTTCTGGATGTAGACCCGAAGCCCTGGTACGGCGCCGAGCTTCCGGGTGAGGGAACGGGCCACTCCGTCGGCGTCCATCTTCCGCTGACTCGGTGGCTTCAGATGCATGATGAGTCGGCCCTGATTGATCGAGCCGCCGCCCCCGCCCGCCCCGATGGAGGACATGAATCCATCCACATTGGGATCTTCCTGCACGATCGCCGCGGCCGCCTGCTGATACCGTAGCATCGCATCATAGCTGGATCCCTCGGCTGCCTCGGTGGTGGCGTACAGCTGGCTCTGATCCTCGCTGGGGATGAAGCCCTTGGGGACCACCCGGCCAAGCACGATGGTCCCTATCAAGATGACCAGCCCAAACGCCATGATAAGCGGCCGCCGGTCCATGACCCATCGAAGTGTGCGGTCGTAAAAGCCGTGCGACTTGACCCAGGCGGCTTCGATGACCTGGTACCACCGGCCGTGCTGTTCATTCTCCGGGTGAGGCTTGAGCCACCGGCTGCACAGCATCGGAGTGAGCGTCAGTGAGACGAAGCCGGATACCAGAATCGCGACGCCGATGGTGACCGCGAATTCCTGAAACAGGCGCCCGATGAGGCCGCCCAGGAAGAGGACGGGGATAAACACCGCTACCAGAGACAGCGTCATCGAGAGAACCGTGAAGCTGATCTCACGGCTGCCCCGAATCGCCGCCTGCATCACCGGCTCGCCGCCCTCGATATGCCGGACGATGTTCTCCAACACGACGATTGCGTCATCCACCACGAAGCCCACGGCCAGGGTGAGCGCCATGAGCGAGAGGTTGTCCAGGCTGTACCCCAGCAGGTACATCACTGCAAAAGTCCCGACGAGAGACATCGGGAGCGCCAGGCTCGGGATCAGCGTGGCGCGCAGATTCCTCAGAAAGAGGAAGATCACCATCACCACCAGGCAGAGCGCCAGGAAGAGGGTGAACTTCACATCCCTCACCGACGCCTGCACGGTCAACGACCTGTCGTTCAGCGTCGCGATGTCGATGGACGGTGGGATCTGGGCGCGGAGTTCCTCGACCTCAGCTTTGACCCGCCCCGCCACTGCCACAGTATTGGTTCCCGGCTGGCGTTGAACCGCGAGCACTACGGCACGCTGTCCATTGAACCAGCTGGCCCGTTTGGTGTCCTGAATGCTGTCGATGACCCGGCCGAGGTCGCGCAGCCGCACCGGAGCGCCGTCCCGATAGGTCACCACCAAGGCGCCGAAGTCCGCCGCATTGTTCAGCTGTCCCTGGCTCTCAACCGAGAAGGCTTTGTCGGTGCCCCACAACGTGCCGGTCGGCAGGTTGACGTTGCCGTTCTCGATTGCGGTCGAGACCTCATCGATACCGATGTTACGGGCGGCGAGTTGCTGGGGATCGATCTGGATCCGTACCGCGTACTTCATGGACCCGTAGACCTGTACCTGGGCCACACCGTCGACAGTCGAAAGCCGCTGGGCCAGAAAAGTCTCGGCGTACTGGTTCAGCTGCGGCAGGGGAAGCGTGGTGGTGCGCAGGGCGTAATACAGAATTGGGGACGAAGACGGGTCCACCTTCCTGAAGCTGGGGGGCAGCACATCAAGGGGAAGCTGGCGCTGCGCCTGCGAGATGGCCGCCTGAACGTCTTGCGCGGCCGCGTCGATGTTCCGACTCAAGGCGAACTGGAGGGAGATGGACGTACTGCCCTGAGTGCTGGTCGAGGTCATGGTCTCGACGCCGGGAATGGTGGAGAACTGCTTCTCCAGTACCGTGGCGACCGAGGAGGCCATGGTCTCCGGGCTGGCCCCGGAGAGGCTGGCACTCACCGAGATGGTGGGATAATCGACCGCAGGGAGGTCGCTCACCGGCAGCTGGCGATAGGCCACCAACCCAAAGATCAGGACGCCGGCCATGACCAGCGTGGTCATTACCGGCCGTCGAATGAAGAGTTCGGTAAAGTTCACAACGCCCCCAGCCTGGCGGTGTCCGCCGCCGCCTTGATTTGAACCTTGGAGCCCTGGCGGAGCCGGAGCTGGCCATCCACCACGACCCGATCGCCGGCCTGCACCTCCCCAGTTATGATCGCCAGGTCGCCGGCGGTACGGCTGACTGTCACCGGCTTGGTGGAGGCGGAGCTGTCCCGTTGGATGACGAAGACGTAGCTCCCTTGTTGTCCGGCCACGACTGCCGCCGCCGGGACCACCAGGGCATTCGGCTCAACGTATAGCTGCAGCCTCACATCCACGAACCCTCCCGGCCAGAGCGACCCATCGTCGTTGGGAAATCTCCCTTTGAGCAGAATGGTGCCGGTCGAGCTGTCCACCGCGTTATCAACGAAGCTGAGGGCACCTTCACTGGGACCGCCCGCGCCGGATGGCACGGCTCGCACGATGACGCCGGTGTTGAGGTGCTCCCGGATCAGCGGCAGGTTGCCGGCCGGCACGGCGAACCGCACCAGAATCGGCCGAAGCCGGTTAATGACAACGAGCGGCTCGGTGGCGTTGGCGCGGACCAGGTTCCCTTGGCGGATCAGCAGGCTGCCGGAACGGCCGGTGATGGGTGCCCTGATGGTGGCGTACTGGAGATTCAGGCGAGCCTGTTCCACAGCGGCCTGGCTTCCGGCCAAGGTCGCCTCGGCGGCGGCCGCCGTGGTCTTCGCCTGATCGTTCTGCTGTGCGGTAACGTACTGCTTCTCTATCAGGGCCTCGGAGCGCTTCACCTCCAGGGTGGCGTTGGCGGCCTGAGCCCGGTCACGGGCCAGCACCGCGAGCGCCTGATCCAGGGCCGCGCGGTACGGCCGGGGATCGAGTTCGAACAACACCTGGCCCTGTTTTACCTCCTCGCCCTCCTTGAACGCCACCCGCTGGAGCAGTCCGCTCACCTGAGCCTGGACCACTACCGTCTGGAGCGGCTCGACGGTGCCGGTAGCGGCAAGCTCGAACGGGACATCGCGCCGCTCGGCGGTGCCGATGGTGACCGGAACCGGAGGCGTGGGAGCCGGATCCTTCTTGGAGCATGCGGAAAGCAGCGTCAGGATCGACAGTCCCAGGGCCACCGGGGTCGAGGTTCTACGATCGGGTTTCATCTGGGCTTCTGAGAGGAAGTGTCTGGCGCAAGATGAAGCGAGCTTCCACCCTGCGGCTCGAGCACGCCAGCATCGTGAGCCAGCTGAGCCAGGGAAGTATTCCATTCCAACCGGGCGAGGACCTGTTGCGCCCGGGCGTCGGCCAGCGCGGTCTGAGCCGAAAGAAGATCGAGCACCGACCCAACTCCCGCCTTGTAGCGGCCCAAGGCAACCTCATTCGATTGCTCAGCACTGGCGATCAGATCACTCGCGGTGCGCACCCGCCGGGCCGCAGTCTGGAGGGCGTAGTACGAGCTGAAGACCTGGAAAACGACCTGCTGACCCAGGAGATCGGTCCGTGCGGCTGCCGCGTCGGCCAGCGCTGCTGCCTGGCGCTGATCATAGATTCGCGAGAAGCCGGCGAAGAGCGGGATTCGCAGCCCGAGTGATACCGCGTAATTGTTGCCCCCGTTGGGCAGTGTCGTGGTGTAGGTTCGCCCTCCGGTTCCGTTCAACACCAGAGAAGGAAGCCGGCTGGCACGGGCGATCGAGATCTGCGATCGCGACGCTTCGAACTCGGCCCGCGAAGCGGCCAGGTCCGGCCGAGCCTTGATCGCTCCGGCTATGAGAGTGTCGACACTGTCCGTGAGCACCGCAACCGGGGTCTGCCCCGCCGCCGTGTCGACATCGTAGGGGAGGTTGGCGGGAATCCCAAGGGACAGTGCCAGCGCACCCCGGGACGTCTGGAGATCCCCCTCGGTGGCCTGGGCCGCAAGCTCGGCCTGGGACGCGGCCGTACGGGCCTGGAGAACGTCCGCGATCGTGGCTACACCCACACGGTTGCGCTCCTCTGCCGCTGCCAGGTTAGTACGCGCCTCCTGCACCGTCGTGCGCTGAGCCTCCAACAGCGCGCGATTGGCCACGTACTCGAAGTAGGCGGTCTGAATCTGAAGAACCACCCCCTGCAGGGCTGCGTTGTGGCTGTAGTTGGCGCCGAGGAGCGCATTCCGGGCCGCGTCAACGTTCCCGGAACGTCCCCCAAAATCGAACAGCAGGTACGTCAGACTCAGGCTCGGACTCAGTACCGATTGGGTAACGGCAGACCGGCCCTGGGAGGCCACCGTCTTGAGTCGAGTGCCGGTCACATCGCCGTCGATGGTCGGGAAGTAGGCGCCCCGGGCCGAGCCGTAGGCGGCTGCCGCGGCGCGTGCATTGGCCCACGAGAGCCTGGTGACGGCGTTGTTTCTGAGCCCCAGGTCCACCACCTCGGCCAGGGTAAGCCGGCCGATCCGTTGCTGGAGGTCTGGTGGCACCTTGCTTCGAGGGGTCGTGTCGCTCAGGTGGGCTTCGGGCGGGGGCGCCCAGGCGGTGCTCGGGGACGGGGCCACGCCGGCAACCCCCTCCACGGATGGCGTCCCCACGCAGGCCCCGCATGCCAGTGATATCAGCACGACGACGTTACCGGGCCGCATGCTCATTCCGCGCCAACCTTGGCGAGCCGATCACTCCGGGTGGTCTGCCAATGGGTGAGCGCTTCACGAATGGCTTGAGACATGAAGGCATAGGCTTCCTCGTACTCTTCGAGCCGCTCCCGAACCTCT
>JBJMPK010000177.1:0-5463 GCA_045803245.1 Gemmatimonadales bacterium | reverse complement strand
TAGTCAAATGCTCTATCCAATTGAGCTAAGGGCGCTCATGGGCGGTACAAGACTCGAACTTGTGACCTCCACGATGTCAACGTGGCGCTCTAACCAACTGAGCTAACCGCCCGGCTTCGCAGGACGGGAAGGATGGGAAAGACGGGAAGGACGGGAAAGAGAAGGCGGGAAGGTCTGCTCCGAGCCGGCGGGACTCCGCGCCCTGAGCGATCTATCCCGCCTTTATCCCCTACCTGTTCACCTTCCCGTCTTTCCCGACCTTCCCGTCTTCCCATCCTGCCATAGCGGGGGTGGGATATGAACCCACGACCTCCGGGTTAAGAGCCCGGCGAGCTACCAGACTGCTCCACCCCGCGACGTGTGCTTCAGATGTCTTTACCCGGGACCGATACTCCGACCCGGGTGCTTTGTTGTGGTACCGCAGTGATTTGCACTACCACGGACCTGAAAAATGCGACCCTCTGCGCCGATAATCATTTGAGGCGGGCAGAGCGTCAGCTCTGCCTCGTAGAGCGGGAAACGGGACTCGAACCCGCGACCCCAACCTTGGCAAGGTTGTGCTCTACCAACTGAGCTATTCCCGCGAAGCGGAGAGGATTCTAGTGTCCGGCCCGCCGCGGCGCAACGACCCGCATCTCGGGGTCATAATCGATCGAAGGGGGAGCCATGGAGGCGAGGGGGATCGAACCCCTGACCTCGTGAATGCCATTCACGCGCTCTCCCAACTGAGCTACGCCCCCGGATGTATTTCCCGCCCTCGAACGGCGCCGCGACAGCACGGTAACGTAGCCCGCGCACTCGCGAGTGTCAACGAGGACCGAAGGCCGCTCGCCATCATTGGCGCGGAAACCGAAGGGTACTTGTAAGCTATGGCCAAGAACATTTCCAACGGTGCATTACCGGATGAGCCGGGACCCGACGAGATCCCGGCCGACACCTCGCCGGCCAAGCCGGGGCGCCGGCGCCGGGGAGGAGGGGCCCGAAATCTCGGCGTCTACGACTCCGACCGGGACATTCTCGATCAGTATCTGTTCGAGGTCAGCAAGACCCCGTTGCTCAATGCGCAACAGGAAATGGCCGTCGCCCGCCTGGTTCAGGCCGGGGATGCCGATGCCATGCAGGAGCTGATCAAGCGCAACCTCCGGTTCGTCATCTCAGTGGCCAAGAAATATCAGAACCGCGGGCTCGGCCTCAGTGACCTGATCGGCGAAGGTAATCTGGGACTCCTTACCGCCGCCCGGAAGTTCGACCCCGATCAGGGCGTCAAGTTCATCTCCTACGCCGTCTGGTGGATCCGTCAGGCGATCCTCGCCGCGTTGGCGCGCCACGGGCGGACGGTCCGGGTGCCCCTCAACCGCACGGCCGACCTGTCCCGCATCACCCGCATGGCGGAGACGCTGCGGCAGGAGCTGCGGCGCGAGCCGACACCGGAAGAGATCGCGGCGAATCTCGGTCTCTCGGTGGACGTCGTGCGAGCCCTGGCCGCACTCAACACCGCGGAGATCCGGCTCGATTCCCCGCTCGATCCCGAGGGCGAACGGTCCCTCATGGACCGCTTCATCGCGGACGAGCAGGGGCATCCCGAGGATCGCGCGATGGAGCGCTTCCTTTCGGAGCAGATCGACCTGGCTCTCCGGACGCTGCCCGCGCGCGATGCCAAGGTTCTCCGGCTCTATTTTGGTCTCGACGGCGGCCGCGAACACACGCTGGAGGAGATTGGTGGCATGCTCGGCGTCACCCGGGAACGGGTTCGTCAGCTCCGGGATCGCGCCCTGAAACGGTTGCGGGAGGGGCCGGTAGGCCGCGCCTTGGCGAGCTTCGCGGCGTGAACCCGGCTTCCCCCCGTCCCTGCTTCCCCGCTTAATTCCTCCCGTGTCCCCTTCCATAACATCACGTATTCCCGCCCGCGAGGGCTTCATCGCGCATCTGGGCCGCCGAAGCATCGAGGCCGGGCGGGCCCTGGCCGACGTCAGAACCTGGCTTCCCCTCTTATTAGTGCAGATGCGGCGTCTCGGCGTCGATTCGGTACCGATCGCGCTTTTCATCGCCGTTTTCACCGGCATCGTGCTCTCGCTCCTAGCCTCGTACATCTTCACCGGAACCGTCCCCATGTACTTCGTGGGTGCGCTGGTCGGGAAGACGATCATGATGGAGCTGGGACCGGTGCTGACCGGCATGGCGCTGGCCGGCCGGGTCGGGGCCAGCATAGCCGCCGAGCTCGGCACGATGAAGGTTACCGAGCAGGTCGATGCCCTTGAGACGCTGGCCTATGATCGATACTCCTATCTCGTGGTTCCCCGGGTGTTGGCTGCTGGGCTGATGTTCCCTGTGGTCACGGCATTCGCCGTCGCGCTGGGCGTCACCTCGGGCTGGCTTACCGCCATCAACCTGCTGGATCTCTCTACCGCCGAGTTCCTGAAGGGTCTCAAGCTGTTCTATCAGTTCAAGGACGTCTGGTTCGGCCTGGTGAAGAGCGCCAGCTTCGGCGCTGCGGTGGCCCTCATGGGGTGTCTCATGGGTCTGGAAGCGAAGGGCGGTGCCGAAGGAGTGGGCCAGGCCACAACCCGCGCGGTGGTGCTGGGCTGCGAGGCCATCCTGGTGCTGGACGCCTTCTGGGCGCTGGTGCTTCTGTGAGACGGACAGGCGGTCAGACGGACGGGCGGTCGGTTGACTCGAATCGAAGTTTCGGCTCAGCTCACTCGTCGGTTCGGACCTACCCATCCATCCGTCCGACCGTCCGACTGTCCGCCCCATGATCATCATCGACCGCCTCACCAAGGCCTTCGGTTCCCGGACCATCCTGAACGGGGTCTCACTCGAGGTTCCTGACGGCCAGAACACCGTGATCATCGGCCAGTCCGGGGCGGGGAAGAGTGTCACCCTCAAACTCATCGTCGGGCTGCTGGAGCCCGATGGGGGCCGGGTTCTGGTCGACGACGCGGTGGTGCACGAGCTGAATCGAGAGGAGCTGGCGGCCCTCCGGGGCCGGATCGGGTACGTCTTTCAGTTTGCGGCGCTCTTCGACTCGATGACCGTAGCTGGAAACATCCGGTTGGGGCTGGTCAAGCGGGGCTATGACGAGGCCACCATTCGGGAGCGCACGGAAGAGAGTCTGGCGGTAGTGGACCTCAGTGGAACCGAAGACAAGTATCCAGCGGAGCTTTCCGGCGGCATGCGAAAGCGGGTCGGGATTGCCCGAGCGATTGCCCTCAAGCCGCGCTACATTCTCTATGACGAGCCGACCACTGGCCTCGACCCCGTCACCTCCGCGGTAATGGACCAGCTCATCATGCGCACCCGCGACCTCGGGGTAACCGGGCTCGTGGTCACCCACGACATGCGCAGCGCCTTCACTGTCGGCGACCGTGTAGCCATGCTGCACGAAGGCGCAATCCAGCAGGTCGGCACCGTGGACCAGATCCAGGCATCGCACGATCCCATCGTGCGGCAGTTTATCGAAGGCCGCCCCACGCCGGCCATCGTCGCGCCGGCGGCGCGGAGGTCAGTCGGGTGAAGCGCAGCAACGAATTCGCCGTGGGACTGGCGGTGCTCGCCGCCCTGGGACTGGTGATCGGCGGTGCGCTCTGGCTGAGCGAGACCGACGTGAACCAGAAGAAGATCTCCTATACCGCACGCTTTCGCACCGTGGGTGGTCTTGGCGTGGGCGGCCCGGTGACCCTCCGGGGAGTGAAAGTTGGCCGGGTCGAAGCCATCCGGCTGGTGGAGAATGAATGGGTGGAGACCCAGTTCAGCATCGACCGGCGGGTCGAGCTGCCCCGCAAGCCGGCGGTCATCTCGGCGTCGGCCAGCCTGTTCGGCGAGTGGAGTGCCAACATCGTTCCTTACGAACCGCTGCCGGTGGATCCCAATCTGCGTGACGCGCTTGTCGAGTCCGACCGCGCCGGGGGTGAGGCCTGGCCCGGTGCCACCCTTCCCGATATCGGGCAGCTCACCGCTCAGGCGAGCCGGATCGCCGGTGACGTGGGTGACATCACTCAGCGGATCGGCCAGGCCTTCGACAGCACCGCGCTCAAAAACCTGCAGCAGAGCGTCAAGGACCTGGCTGCCATCTCGGGCCGGCTGGTCAAGTTCGCCAATGCCCAGACCGATCGCATGGACCGGGTGGGGCAGAACGTGGTGACAACGTCGGATGCGTTCAGCGGCGTAGCCCGGACGTTCCGGAATGCGGTCGAACGCCTGGACACTGCCACCAGCGACAACCAGTTGGCGGACATCCTCAACAACTCGCGCAGCTCCAGCGTCGACATCCGGGCGGCAGCGGCCGACCTGCGTTCGGTTATGGCGGCCGCCCGGGCCAACCAGGCGAGCCTGGTCCGGGTGCTGCAGTCGGCCGACTCACTCATGCTGAAGATTCAATCGGGCAACGGCTCACTCGGCATGCTCGCCACCGACTCGACGCTGTACCGCGAGACGACCAGAACGGTGATTCAGTTTCGGGAGCTCCTGACCGACATCCAGGCGCATCCGAAGAAATATCTCAAGATCTCGGTCTTCTGATGAGCAAGCGCCGCGCCGAGCTGGAGGTCAGCGCCGGAGGGATCGTCTTTCGCCGTTTGCCCGGGGCAGAGGCGCGGTACCTGCTCATCCGCGATTCCTACAGCAACTGGGGTTTTCCCAAGGGCCATCTGGAGGGTGATGAGTCGCCGGCAGAGGCAGCCACCCGCGAGACGGCGGAGGAGACCGGACTGGACCGGCTGGTCCTTCACGGGCCGATCCGGGTCATCGACTGGCACTTCCGCTTCCGCGGCCGTCACATCCACAAGTATTGCCACTTCTTTCTCTTCGAGAGTCCCGATGGGGAGGCCTGCCCCCAGGTCGATGAGGGCATCACCGCATGCCAATGGCGGCCTCTGGGCCAGGCGCTCGAAATCCTGAGCTATGACAACGCGCGTGGAGTTCTGAAACGGGCCGGCGAGATGGTGCGGACGCTCGTGGCGGTGGGGGCCGGGCGGCCGGGTGGACGGTCGGACGGTCGGACGGTCGGGCGGTCGGGCGTGACGAAGATATCAAGTCGGTCGGATTGAGGAATCGGGATCCATTTGGCCGTCATTGGAGGACAGCCCCGAACGGCATAGGAGCATCCGCGGTCCGGCGGACCGCGCCAATCATTAGGGCCACCCGTAAGGGTGGCCTGGGCGTCACGCCCAAATGATCATGAACGGCCCGGCGCAGCCGGGCGTGGTTCCGGCGATTTTATCGTGCTTGATCAGCTACCGTTTTCATCCGACGGCCAGTGACAACCATCATCACGGTAGGACATTCCCGGCGTAGGAGGTGGGTGCGGGGCCGACCGGAGCTCCATGATCAGTCATTGGAAGCCGATCCCATCCGAGAACGGAGCATCCGCGGTCCGGAGGACCGCGCCAATCATTAGGGCCACCCGTAAGGGTGGCCTGGGCGTCACGCCCAAATGATCATGAACGGCCCGGCGCAGCCGGGCGT
>JBJMPK010000176.1:0-5424 GCA_045803245.1 Gemmatimonadales bacterium | reverse complement strand
CTCGGCGCGCCGGACCACCACCGCACGGCCGGCCGCGTCGTCGATTCTCGAGATCACGCTGGCAAAGACGCCGAACTGGCCCGTGGTCGTTCCGCTGCGGCCGGCAAACACAGAGCGGGTGAAGCCGGGAATCACCGTCCCGCCCGCGTCGCGTACCGGCTGCTCGAACTGCAGGATCTGAAAGCTGGTGGCCGGAAGAATCCCCGGGGTTCCGTTGATGGTGTCTCTGGCCCACTCGAGCCCGGCGTCGGCTGCCGCCCGCATCTCGGCATCCTTGGCGTGGTACTTACCAAGCAGGCTGGCGTTTCCCGACAGCATGATCGCCCCAACCGACAGGGTAGCGAGCACGGTCAGGAGCAGCAGGGCGACGAACAGCGCCACACCGCGTTGGTTTCGGATCGCCTGGAGTCGGATAGGCACCTCGATACCTCCGGTCAGTGCTAGTTCGGGCTACGGGGGGCGCTCACCAGCCGCGCCGATTCCGACGGGGTGCAGTCCTGGGCGGCTACCGCGTACACGTAGTCCGTGCCGAGGTCCACCCCGTTGTCGACGAACACATAGGGCGACGGCTGGCCTGCCGGGATCGTCATCAGCGTGCTCCCGAACAAAGGGTCGGCCACTACCCGGCGATAGATGTTGTACTGGTTCACATCGGTCTCGCCGGCCGCCTCATCGTACGAGGCCGGCCATTGGAGAGTCAGGGAGGGTGGCGTGCCCGCGGCGTTGGAAGCAACCGCAAGAGCACCAGTCAAGAGCGGCGCGGTGCCACAATCCTTGAGTTGGACCAGGCCATTATTGGGCAGACCCACGACAGTAGACACGTCTTTGACCCGCTGGTCCGGGCCGGTGAGCCCATTGCTCACCCGGATGTTGATCCGGACCGCCTTCACACTGTCGGCCAGATACGAGTTGGAAGGGTCGCCGGGGACGTCCGTGGGACTGCCGTGTATGGCGGCACTGTGCCGGATCGGGAGCACGATGCCGCTGCCGGCCAGTCCGGCTATCACGTTGGAGTCACGCGCCGCCGGGGGAACCACCAGAGACTGCGGATGCACGAAGTACTCGAGGAACGGCCGCCCGGGATAGGCCATGATGTTCTTGGCCACCAGCTCCGCCGGCATGGCGTTGGTGCGCTCCATCAGCACGAAATCGTTCGCCACCGCCGTGGTGGAGGAGTCCGGCCGGAAATAGAACACGATGGTCTCCGCCTGGCAGGTAGTCGAGACGTACGTCATCGATGGATAGGTGAACGCCGTGTTCGGCAGCACGAAGGCGGAGGCCTGCGGCAGGATCTCGTAAGAACCGGCCGGCGCGTCGGGGTTCACGTTCACCGCGCAGCGGTCCTGGTTCACATGGGTGTAATTGGAGTTGAAGGCGACGACGTCGTTGCCGCCGTAGACGAACATAGGCTGCTGGTTGGCCACGCCCGAGCCCGTGGTCCGGAGCGCCCGATCGATCGTGCCGACGGCATAGCGCATGTTCTGGGAGAGCTCCATCCGCTCGCCGCTGATCCTGAAGGTGCGGGTCTGCGAGCGCAGGAGCGAGATGGTGGCGCCCATGACCACAGAGAGCATCACCAGGGCCACCATCATCTCGACCATGGTAAAGCCGCCGGAGCGGCTCCCGGCCCTTGGCGTCATGGCTGGGCTACCACCGTCGTCACGTCGATGGCCTGGCCCATGGTCGGCTCCGTCACCCGTACGGTGACCACGGTGTAGTCCCGCGGGGGCGCGATGCCGCTGATCCGGGACACGGTGGTCACCCGGCTCATGTTGGGATAGCCGGGAAAGCCGGTCTCGATTCCGGTCCACGTGGCTGCCAGCGTGTTGTAGCTCGGGTCCATGTCGACCAGGCTGATGCGCTCGCGCGCGACCTCGGCCGCCACCGTTCGGACGCTCGAGGTGGAGACTGTGTGGAGGAACTGGCCGGTGTAGCGGGCAATGCTCACGAGCACGATGGCGAGGAGCACCACCGCGAGCATGACTTCGATCAGCGTAAAGCCGCGACGATTCACTCAGCGGCCTTCCTTCCACGCTCCCGTTCCGTAGGAGAACCACATCGCTCGTCCAGTGGCACGCGATATTTCCACGGCCCGCACGTCCGCCGCGCGGCCGACGCTGAGCCCCGAGATGGTGGTGAGGTACACCCCGCCGTTCTCGCTCGCGCTTCCGTCCCGGCGGAAGATCACGATAGGAAGGCCGCCCTGAGTGCGGGTGAAAGTGACCGTGGCGGCGCCCATGGCCCGCGCCGGCGCGGCGCCGCGGCCGAAGGTGATGCCTTCGGGGAGGGGCGTTGCCGTCACCCGCTCGCCCAAGTCGATCACATTGTCGTTGTTGGCGTCTTCATGGATCCGCAGCTCGTTGTTCGCCGGGTCGAAGGCCACCCGGATATCGGTCTGCAGGCTGATCGACTGCCGCTGGGCGTAGGTCAGGGTGCTGGCCACGGTCTGGGCCGCGCCGTTCGCCTTGTAGGAGGCGATACCCGACTTCGGGAGGGCGATGCTCGCCATCATGCCGACGATCACGATCACGGCAAGCATTTCGACCAGTGAAAAGCCACGCTGCTGGTGTGTCATACACTGCCTCCGATCAGGCTGGCAGACCAAAGGGACACGGGTACCGGGGTGTGACCGCGACTGCACGATTCTTCCGAAGGGGTGGTGCAACAAACGTCCGGGGCGCATCGCTTCTGGGGATGCGCAGGAAGGATGCCGATGGGCGATTTCGGCCGCCGACCGCGGGAGAGTGAGCGCTTACTGGTGCCAACGCGCCGGCGCTCAAACGCTGCAGCGTGAAATGCAAGTGCGACGAGGGAGTTGCGCTAGCAGCCGTTGCAGCTAGAATGTGCCGAACGCTGCAGTATTATTGGAAGTGATGCGCTCGCGCGAACGGATCCTCGCCAATCTGGAGGCGATCTATCGTGAGTCCTACGACCGGGCCAAGCAGGCCGCGGACGAGGGCCGGATGATCGACCTCGACAGCGCGTACATGCGCGATCAGCTGATGCTGGAGATTCTGCTCGACATACGCGACCTCTTCTCGGTGGCTCCCGCGGCTTCCGGCGGCAGCGCGCTGGAGAAGCTCGAGGCCATCCGCCGCCTGACCAAGTTCCCCTGAGAGACTCTTCCCCGCTGCCGCCGCCACGCCCTGCCCGCCTCGCGATCATCGCATTGGCCGGGATGATCTCCTGCCGTACGGCTCCCGCCTCATCCCGCGCTGCCGACCTCATTGTGTACGGGCGGGTCTGGACCGGCGACTCCGCGCGGCCGTGGGCCGAGGCGGTCGCGACCCGGGGCGACCGGATCGTAGCGGTGGGCGACAGTGGCTCGATTGCCAAGCTGATCGGCAGCAACACCCGGGTGATCAGTAATGGGAAGGCGATGGTCACCCCGGGATTCACCGATGGCCACGTGCACCTCCTGAGCGGCGGCTTCCAGCTGGCCCGGGTGAAGCTGCGAGACGTGTCCTCTCCCCAGGAATTCATCCGGCGCCTGAAGGAGCACGCCGCCGCCCTCCCGCCCGGTGAGTGGATCACCGGAGGCGACTGGGATCACGAGCGGTGGCCCGGCGCGCCTTTGCCCGAGCGAAGCTGGATCGACTCGGTGACGCCCAACAACCCGGTCTTCGTGAACCGGGTGGACGGCCACGCCAGCCTCGCCAACACGGCCGCCCTTCGTTTGGCCCATCTCACGCGCACAACCCCGGAGGTACCGGGTGGCTCCATCGTGCGTGATCCCAGAACCGGTGAGCCCACCGGCGTGCTCAAGGACAACGCGAGAGATCTGGTGGAGCGGGTCAAACCGGTCCCTGCTCCGGCGCAGTGTGACTCCGCGCTGAGCCGGGCAATGCGCTGGGCGGCAGCCCATGGCGTTACGGCTGTGTCCACCGTGGCCGACGATCCGGGGACCCTGGCCATCGCGGAATCGTGGCGCGAGCTGGCCGCCTTGAAACGAGCCCATCGCAACGGCACCATGCTGACCCGGGTGTCGGCCTATGTCTCGTTGGAAGCCTGGCGGGCGATGGCCGACACTCTCCGGGCTCAGGGCCCCGGTGACGACTGGCTGCGCTCCGCCGGCGTAAAGGGATTCGTGGATGGCTCCCTGGGCTCGAAGACGGCGCTGTTCTATGAGCCGTATGACGACGCGCCGGGAACCACCGGACTCTTCGTCACCCCAGAGGAGTCACTCCGGACCTGGATCGGCTCCGCCGATTCGGCGGGACTCCAGGTGGCCGTCCATGCCATTGGCGAGCGCGCCAACGGTGTTCTTCTCTCCATATATGACAGCGTCGCCCAGGCTCATGGTCCCCGTGACCGGCGCTTCCGGATCGAGCACGCCCAGCATCTGCGGCAGCAGGACATAGAGCGCCTGGCTGCGACTGGCGTGATCGCCTCTATGCAGCCCTACCACGCCATCGACGACGGCCGCTGGGCCCAGAAGCGGATCGGACCCGGGCGGATCAAGACCACCTATGCTTTCCGCTCCCTCCTCGACCGGGGTGCCCACCTCTCCTTCGGCTCCGACTGGACCGTCGCCCCCATGGATCCGATCCTCGGCATCTATGCCGCGGTGACCCGCCGGACGCTGGACGGCAAGAATCCCAACGGCTGGGTACCGGAGCAGAAGATCACGGTGGAGGAAGCGCTACGGGCCTACACCGGCGGAAACGCCTACGCGGTCTTCGCCGAGCGTTCGCGGGGCAAGCTGGCGCCCGGATACCTGGCCGATATCGCGGTGCTCGATCGGGACCTGACCGCCATACCGCCGGAAGCGATCGAGCGGGCCCGGGTCCGGGCGACGGTGGTGAGTGGCAGAGTCGTATACGCTCAGCCGTAGAAGTGAGCCGATAACCGTGGAGACGTGAGGACGCGTGTCGCACAAGAGCTCGGTTGAAGTAAAAATGCGACACGCAACGCCACGGGGAGCTCCCGAAGCGAAGTCGGCCCATCCCGCAAGTCCACTTGACCGGTCGCTTCGGATCTCGCAACTTCACCCATAGTCTCACCCCCTTTCCATTCAGAATCGAAAACACCTGGCAGCCGGGCTCGCTCCGCCGTCTTTGCATGCGTGCCCAGGTCGCCTCATGTCTTGCGGAGGACTCCATGAGACCGGTCTCGGCGACCGTTCTATCGTTCTGCCTGACCCTGCTGCCCTGTCTCTCATCGGCCCAGGGCGGGTCGGGGGCCTCCGGTGGTGACGCCTCCTATGAGCAGCGATACGCCGAGCTCAAGGAGCTCAAGGCGGAACCGCACCGGGTGGCAACGGTGAACGGGTTGGTTCTGAAACGGGATGTGGGACAGTTCACCTTCGAGAGCGGAAAGTTCTACCTGCTTACCCCCATCGGTGGGCACACGGTGGCCGCGGTGTTTCTTGGCCGGGGCCTGATGGCCTTTGAGCCGCCTAACCCGATCGAGCAGGAGCGGCTG
>JBJMPK010000175.1:0-7499 GCA_045803245.1 Gemmatimonadales bacterium | reverse complement strand
GCCCGCATTTGGCGCCAGAGGCGGGCCGGCGAGGTCGAGTGGAGGATCGCCAACACCGAGTCGGCGGCCGGTGTTCCCGGGCGCAGGGCCTCGTGCAGCTCGGAGTAGGTGGCCCGGCCGGGCTCACCAACGCGAACCTGGACCTGGCCCATCACACCGGTAGGAAGAAGCGCACCCGCCACCCCGACCAGCCCCACCCCAAAAAACTTCACCACGAAGGAACGAAGGACACGAAGGTCCCGAAGAACAACGCCCCTCATGATTTTTACCTTTTCGTTTTTCTCATACGACAGTCACCTGTCTGCGCGCGGTGCTGAAACCGTAAGCCAAACCAGTACCGCAACGGCCATCCCTGCTGCCGCAGCCCAGAGCGCAACCGGCCCGCCTCTCGACTGGTAGAGCCAGCCGAAGATGAGGCCGGCCGGCAGGGCCACTCCGCCGGTGAGCGCATGATAGACCCCGAACCCCCGCCCGGTGCGCACCGGCGCCAGGCGAGCCACGACCGCGCGTTCACCCGATTCGGTCAGCCCCGCCACCAGACCGAACGCCAGGAAGACTCCGACCGCCGCCGCGGCACTCAGTCCCGTCCCGAGCAGGAACGCAACCAGCGCGAAGAGAAAGCCACCGGCGGCCACCAGCCTTGGGGGCCCCAGCCGGTCCGATAGCCAGCCACCCGGGTAGGAGCTGGCACTGCGCACTACGTGGAGTCCGGCCCAGACCAGCGGAATCGCCGGGATCGTAACCCCCCGGTCTTGGAGCCGAAGGATGAGCAGCGTCTCAGGGAGACGGAAAAAAGTCAGGGCCGTGAGGGCTGCTATGGGGGGCCAGAAGGAGTCGGGAGTCGGGAGTCGGGAATCGGGAGAGTTCTGAGTCGCCAGTCGCCGGTCGCCAGTCTCTGGCAGCTCCGAATCCGTGACGGATGACGGGTGACGGGTGACTGGTGACTGGTGACTGGCGACTCCCTTCAACACCACCGCCAACACCAGCACGGCGACCACTCCCGGCAGTGCGCTCCAGCCGATCACGCTGCGGACATCCGCCCCGCGCTGGAGCAGCCACCAGGCCGCCAGCGATCCCACTACCGCACCGAGATGATCGGCTCCCCGATGGAACCCATAGGCCCGTCCCCGTACTTCTGGAGACGTCACCTCGGAGATCATTGCGTCCCGAGGTGGGGTCCGGGTGCCTTTGCCGATCCGATCGATTACCCGGAACCCAATTACCTGCCAGGCGGCGCTGGCCACTGCGATCAACGGCCGGACCAGGACCGCCACCGCATAGCCGCCCAGGATCAGCGGCTTGCGCCACCCGGGCCGGTCGGCCAGACGTCCGCTGATCCATTTGACGAGCGAGGAAGTGAGCTCCGAGGCGCCGTCGAGCACACCCAGGAGCAGCGCCCCGCCCCCGAGCGTGCGGGTGACGAAAGCGGGGAGCAGCGGGTACACCATCTCGCTGGCGAAGTCATTGAAGAGCGAGACCAGCGCGAGGCCTTTGACGGTCCGAGGCACCCCGGCGGGCTGAATGGCACCCCTTCCAGCGTCATGTATGTTTGGGGCCATGGCGTCCGAGCCGTTGCGGTTTCATGAGTCGAATCTCTGGTCCACGCCGATCCGCGATCTCGGGCTGACCATCGAGGGAACCCGCCTGCAGCCTATCCTGGCCGAGTTCCAGGACGAGCTCCAGCGGGCCGGAATTACCCGGGTTCGGCCCCGATTCTACCTCTCGAGCGAGTGGGGCGTACCGTTCGAGACCGTCGCCATCGCCATACCGTTTTACCTTGCCCGGCCCGATCTCACGGCCCTCCACGCCGAGCGGGTGGGCCTGGTCGAAGGGTTCGATCGGGCCGACATCCTCCGCTATCTCCGGCACGAGATGGGGCACGTCATCAACTACGCCTACCGGCTGTACGACCAGGAGGAGTGGGTCAAACAGTTCGGGTCGATAACCCAGCCCTACTCTGAAGAGTACAGTCCCGAGCCCTTCAGCCGCCGGTACGTCAGGCATCTGCCTGGCTGGTACGCGCAGAAGCATCCCGACGAAGACTGGGCGGAAACCTTTGCCGTGTGGATGACCCCCGGACTCGACTGGCGGGCGGAATATGGTGCCTGGCCCGTGGCCTACGCCAAGCTCGCTTACTGCAGCCGGGCCCTGGCCGAGCTACGCGGCCGGGACCCCCAGGTGACCAACAGCGAGCTGGACGAGGACGTCGGGGACATCGAGTACTCGTTGGACCAGTACTATAGAAGGGCAACCGTCTCGGCCGGCGACCTGCCGCCGGGACTCGACGGCGCCTTGAAGGCGATCTTCGAGGATCTCGGCGGCAGCGAAGGCCTCTCGCTCGACGGCCCACTTCGTCCGGCGGCCGACCTGATCCGGCGGCTCGAGCCCGAGCTCATGGCCAACGTCTTCCGCTGGACCGGCCACTTCCCCGAGCGCACCCGGGTGCTGCTGCGCTACCTGGCCGACCGTGCTCGCCGGCTGAGCCAGGGGTATCCCGCTACCCGGGAGCATTCCGCGATCATCGCGTTCACGACACTGGTGACCGGATTGGCCATGAATCACGTTCAACGAGGTAGCTACCTGCCATAAGGGAAAGATGGAAAAGACCGCGCTGTCACCCTGAGCGCAGCGAAGGGACCGAAGTCCCTTACTTACCGTAACGCTCCAAGGCCAACTGCACGATCCGCTCGATTAGCTTCGGATAGTCGATCCCCGCCGCGGCGGCCGACATGGCGAACTCGCTCGAGCGCTCCAGGTAGCAGCTGGCGTTGACCTCGAGCACGTAGATGTCGCCCGTATCGGTGAGCCGGAGATCCACCCGGCCGTAGTCTCGCACTCGCAGCGCCCGGTACGCGTCCACCGCCACCTTCTGCAGCCGGGCACGGAGCTCGTCGGGGAGGTTGGCCATCACGGATTTGGTCCCCTTGAACTCCTTGCTCTCCTCGTCCCACTTCGCCTTGCTGTCGAGCACCTTGGGGACGCCCTCGGGGAAGCCGGTGAAATCCACTTCCACCGGCGGCAGGGCCTTGGCCTGGGCGTTCCCGAGGACGCCCACAAAGAACTCGCGGCCTTCGATGAACTCCTCCGCCAGCGCCGAGTCGTTCAGCTCCTTTCTGATGAAGGCCACTCGTTCCATCAGCTGGACCGCGTCGTGCACCAGCGACTTGCCGCCGATGCCGAGCGAGGAGTCGGAGCGGAGCGGTTTGACGAACAGCGGCATCCGCAGGTTGCCGCCGGTCTCGAACGCCTGCTGCCGGGAGAAAACCAGGAACCGGGGATACAGGATGTCTTCGAAGGCCAGGAGCTTCTTGGTGAGCCCCTTGTCCTGGCTCAGATAGAGCTCGCCCGGCCCGCTGCCGGTGTACTTGACCCCGAGCAGGTCGAGCAGCCCCGTTACCGGGATATCGCCGAAGACATTCTCGCCGAACATCTCCATGAGGTTGAATACGAGATCCGGCCGCCGGCGGGAAAGACCGGTGATGAGGCGCTTGACGTCACCGTGCGACCCCAGGACGGAGACCCGATGGCCCAGCGACCGCAGCGCCTTGGCGACTTGGGGAACGACGGCTTCGTAATCCTTGGAGTTCTCGTCTTCGCTGTCGAGATAGGTCAAGACGGTGATCTTCATGCGGTCGGTCCTTTCCAGTTCCGGCCGTTCACTCGGCGAGATCCATGCCCCAGCGCGCCAGCGCTACCGGTATTCCTCCGAATCTCATCACCTCATCGTGAAACCTCCGGGCGGTATATCCGGAGGGGTTGCGCTCGCGGTATGCGTCCCGCAGGCGCAGCAGCTCGCGCCGCCCGACCGCGTAGCAGAGCTGGTACGTTGGCCAAGCGCAATATCGCCGGACTTCGGCCTCAGCGCTCGGCCGCTCGATCGGCAGATGGTCGACCATGTAGTCCACCGCCTCTTCCGGCGTCATGCCCCGGGTATGCAGCCCTACATCGAGCACGACCCGGATGGCGCGCCAGAGCAGGTTGAGCAAGCGAAACAGGCGGGCCTCGTCGCTGCGGTAAAACCCGGCTTCTTCGACCAGCTGCTCGGAGTAGAGCGCCCACCCCTCCACCATGATCGGGGTCCAGATGTGGCGCCGCACTTCGGAGGGAAGCTCTTGCGAGGTCAGCAGCTGAAGGTGATGTCCCGGGTACGCCTCGTGAACCACCATTGCGGGAATGGCGTGGCGGCAGTGGCCCCGCCGCTGGCGCGCACGAATCTCGGCCGGCTGGGACGAGTCCGGGCTCGTCACATAGAAGCGGCCGGTCCGTTGCGCCAGATAGATCGGCGGCGGCTCGTAGGCCGCGAACGGCACCAGGGCCTTCAGAAAGGCGGGCGTGGGCACCACGTCCACTCCACCAACGGGGACGCCCACGAGATCTTGCATCTCCACGAATTCACGGGCGCCATCCAGCTCCGAGCGATACACCTCGAGCAGCTGATCGTCTCCCGGCGTGTCGTCGCGCAATTCCTCGACCAGCTCGCGCCAGGGGCGTGAGTCGAGCCGCCGGGCCAGCGCGACGATCTCCTGGGTGACCTCCTCCTGCAGGTGCTGGCCGTAGCGCCAGAGCTCCGGCGGGCCGGCCATCAGCGCGTGCTCGTGATGGAGGCGACGGGTGAACTGTTCCTCGCCAATGGCAAAGCCATGGGGATCGGGGTCGGGCTCGATCTCGCCTCTTAAGGCGGCACCGAAACCGACCAGCGCCTTGAGCGCTGTCTCACCCGCCCTGCTGAGCTCGGTGGCCAGCTCCGGTGCCGCCCGGCTGAACACTCCCACCATCTGGGCGACCAGCTCGCCACCGCCGCCGAGCATTCCCAGGGCAGTGTCTACGAAGACCGACGGAGGACTGGCCAGCGTGGTGCCGGCCTGCTCCAGGAACGCCGGTGTCCCATCCAGACGGGCGACGACGGCCGAGACCCGAGCCGCGGAGTCGTTGCCATTGCGGGCGATCAGCGCGTAGAGCCCCTGAAACAGATGCCCCAGCCAGAAGCCGGGATTTCGGACGTGGGGTTGCTCGTGCTCCAGGCGATAGGTGGAGCTGCGGATCTCGCCCAGCAGCGCGGTGCGATCGATCTCCTCGTCCAGCTGCTCCGGCTCGAGCTCCTCCACCGCGCCACTCATCGAGCGGAGCGCGGCCAGGTGGGCTCGCGTCGTCTCGGCATCGAAGCTCCCCAGCCGGCCATCGAGATCGATTCGTCCGGCAGCACTGGCCGCGGCCGGATCGAAGTGATACTTGAGGTCCAGATAGGACCGGCAAAGATCGTCGACCGATGTCATCGAGCTCTGGCTCCTTCGCTCGCTGCGCTCGCTCAGAGCTTGCCCCGAGCAGCGCGAGGGGATGACCGCTCCGCGGTCAGCTTCGCCGTCACCTCCGAGTCGTCGCCCAGCGTGACGCTGCCCTGGAGCCCATCCACCATCACCCGGTTTCCCAGCAGCGCGCCGTCCAGCTCCACGTGGCTGAGCTTGGCATCCCGCCCCACGATGGTGTTCCTGATCCGGCTGCCGGTTATCCTGGTCCCTTGTTCCAGTGACACGTTGGGACCGATCTCGCTGCGCTCGATGGTCACGCCATCCTCGATATAGACCGGATCGCGGATGGTGACCCCGGGAAACTCTCTCCGCCGGGCCGCACCCTTCCGCAACAGAATCTCATTGGTCTCCAGCAACGTGTCGAGCTTGCCGCAATCGTACCAGCCGCCTACCTCCGCCGTCAGGATCCGCTTGCCATGCTCGATCATCCATTGAAACGCATCGGTCAGATACCACTCGCCCTTGTTGGCCGGATTGGCGAGCACGTGGTCGATGCCCTGCCAGAGGCTGTCTACCGCGCGAATGTAGTAGAGACCGATGTTGGCCAGCTTCGAGATCGGCGTCGAGGGCTTCTCTACGATCCGGGTCATGTAGCCCTTGGCATCGGTGACGACCACACCGAAGCGCTGATAGTCTTCCACCTCCTTGGCCCAGATGATTCCATCCGCGTCGGTGCGGTTGATGAGCGTGAGATCGGCCTCGAACACCGTATCGACGAAGATGATCAGCACCGGCCCCTCCACGTACGGACGTGCCAGGTTGATCGCCCCCGCGGTGCCGTCCTGCACCTTCTGCTCGATGAACCGGGACGGGATCCGATAGCGCGAGCGGGTAAACGCCTCCACCTGCTCCTTCAGATGGCCGGTGATGAAGATCAGCTCGGTGATGTCCAGCCCCTCGAGCCGGTCCATCACCCAGTCCATCACCGGGCGTCCCGCCACCTTCAGCAGCGGCTTCGGTACCAGGTGCGTGTGCGGCCGCAGGCGGGTGCCTTTGCCGGCGAGCGGAATGATCACTTGCATATCAGTCCCTTCCGTACCGGTCTTGCAGCCGCACCAGGTCGTCCAGCTCAGGTGTGGAGGCTTCCAGCACGTCGCTATCCACCACGGCCTCGATCTGGTGGATGAGCTTGGGGGGGATATGTACCGTCTCACCTGCCTTGAACGGCCGCGACATCACCGATTCACCGGGTTTGGTTCTGAGGATCAGCTCGCCGCGCAGCACGTGCATCGTCTCGTCCTTGCGGTTGTGATATTGCAGGCTGAGCACGTGACCCGCCTTCACGTGGAGAACCTTCCCCACGTAACGGTCGGTGCGGGCCCACACCAGCTCGTAGCCCCACGGCTTCTCCACCCGGTACGGCACCTCAGCCATCAGCCCCCCGCATAGGCGAGCTCGAACGACGACGGAGTGGTCGGGCAGGCGTAGCCGCACACGCCGCATCCTACACACCCCTCGCGACGCAATAGCGGATGGCCGGCCCCGTCGATGACCAGCGCAGCCTCACCGATCGGACACGCGTCCGCACAGACTCGGCAGGCCGTTCCCTGAAAGGTGACGCAGCGCTCGGGATAGAACTCGACATCGCCGATCCGGTAGCCGGACCAGGCGCTGGCCGGAACGGTGAGGGCGCCGGTGGGACAGGCTGCGGCGCACGGCATCGTGGGACAGGCGGTGCACGGCTCGGTGGCGAAATCGAGATGCGGCGTCCCCGCGGCGAGACCGCCTTCCGCCGGCACCTTGATGATGGCGTGCGGGGGACACGCATCGGCACAGGCGCTGCAGCGGGTGCAGGCCGCCAGAAATCCGATCTCAGGGAGCGCACCCGGCGGACGGAAGTAACGCCGGACGACGACGCGCTCTTCGGTCCGCGCCACCAGCCGTTCGAGCCACTCGCCCACGGCCGAACGGAGCAAATCACGTCGAGTAGAATCGCCTGGCGTCAGCATGCGTTTGAAATATGGCGGGGAAAGGGGTAAGCGGGTAAGCGGGTAAGCGGGGAACTCGGTAAGTCGGTAAGTCGGTAAGTCGGTAAGCAAAGAAGTTGTCACCCTGAGCGAAGCGAAGGGGCGAAGTCTCGCCTACTCCTCGAAACTGAAGGTCCAGCGAAACGCGAGCTTCTCGTCCCCAGCGTTCCGGTCCTGGGCCAGCTCGGGCCGGCTCACGAAGAGCGGCAGATCGAATCGGGTCACG
>JBJMPK010000012.1:0-10977 GCA_045803245.1 Gemmatimonadales bacterium | reverse complement strand
TGACCGTCACCTGCACGAACGGCTCAGATACACCAATCTCGAGCCGGACCTTTTCCTGCAGCTCGATCTTGACGGTGGTGCCGCGGTAGGTCTCGACGTGCTCGGTCTCGCCACCGTGCCCCAAGACTCTGGACACGGTAAGCCCGCGAACCTCGGTGCGGTACAGTGCCTCGAGCACCTCGTTGAGGCGGTCAGGGCGTATGATCGCTACGATCAGTTTCATGGTATCCCCCTTACCGTGAAGCGACTTGAGGAGTAAACGCGGCCAGCGGCTCGGACACGAGCACCGCCTCGGGGGGCACTAGGATCGAGCCTTCACCGCTGGCATAGGCCTCCTCGCCGTGCTGACTCACGTCCATGCCGATGCCCTCGATGCGGGGCACTGCGCGGAGCGACATCACCAGGCCGAGCACCTTGAGGATCACAAACGTCATGATGCCGGCGTACGCCGCGGCGCTGAGACAGGCCAGCGCCTGAATCGCGAGCTGGTGAGGGTTGCCGAACAGGAGGCCGTCGTTCCCGGCCGTGTTCCACACTTTTTGGGCCAGCACCCCGGTGAGCAAGGCGCCGGTGAGTCCGCCGATCCCGTGGCCGGCGAAGACGTCGAGCGAGTCGTCGATCCTGGTACGGGAGCGGATCGAGATCACGAAGTAGCTCGGCAACGCCGCTACGGCGCCGAGGAGAAGGGCGCTGGCCGGGCTGACGAAGCCGGCGGCAGGCGTGATGGCTACCAGTCCCACGACGATTCCGGTGGCCGCACCCACCGCCGTGGCCCGGCCGGTCCGGAAGTAATCCAGCAGGGTCCAGATCACCAGCGTTGCTGCCGGGGCCAGGAAGGTGTTGGTGAAGGCGAGGCCCGCGAGCTCGTTGGCCGCGAGCGCGCTGCCGCCGTTGAACCCGAACCAACCGAACCAGAGCAGCCCCGCGCCCAAGAGAACGAACGGCACGTTATGGGGGAGGACCGCCGTGCGCCCGTAGTCTTTCCGGGAGCCGAGCACCAGCGCCGCGACCAGCGCGGACACACCGGCGTTGATGTGCACCACCGTGCCGCCGGCGAAGTCGAGCGCGCCCCGGGTCATGAGCCACCCACCACCCCAGACCCAGTGCGCCACCGGCGCGTAGACGAACAGGGTCCAGAGCGCAATGAAGGCGACGTAGGGCCCGAACCGCATCCGCTCCACCACCGCACCGGAGATGAGCGCCGCGGTGATGATGGCGAAGGTGGCCTGATAGGCCATGAACAGCACATGCGGGATGGTGCCCTTCGCCTCCACCCCAACGCCATTCAGGCCGAAGTTGGTCAAGCTACCGAGCAACGGGCCGCCGTCGCTGAAGGCCAGGCTGTACGCCGCGATGGCCCAGGTAACCCCGACGACACCCAAAGCCACGAAGCTCATCATCATGGTGTTGAGCGAGTTCTTGTTCCGCACCAGGCCGCCGTAGAAGAAGGCGAGCGCGGGGGTCATGAGCAGGACCAGCGCGGTCGAGATCAGCATCCAGGCCGTGTCGGCCGGGACGATGGCAGGCGGCGGTGCGGCGTCCTGTAAGGCCAGCAGCAGGGGCAGGATCGTCACGACATCACTCCGAAGTTGAAAGGGTCTAGAGTCGAGTCACCAGTCACCAGTCGTCAGTCCCCGCCTCACAACTGGGGTAGTGACTGGCGACTGGCGACCGGCGACTGCCATCACGCGTCGTAATACAGGAAGAACTCGTACGGATGCGGCCGCAGCGCGACCGGCGCGATGTCCTTGGCCCGTTTCATCGCGATCCAGGTGTCGATGACATCCGCGGTAAAGACGTCTCCGGCCAGCAGGAAGTCGTGATCTTTCTCCAGCGCGTCGATGGCCTCACTCAGAGTCCCCGGCACCTGCTTGATCAGCTTCTTCCGCTCATCGTCGATCTCGTAGAGGTCCTCGTCGATCGGCTGGGGCGGCTCGAGCTTGCGCTTGATGCCGTCCAATCCGGCCATCAGCATGGCGGAAAACGCCAGGTACGGGTTTGCCGTCGGGTCGGGCGCGCGGAATTCCACCCGCTTGGCCTTGGGGTTGCTCGTGTACATCGGGATCCGGCAGATAGCCGAGCGGTTCCGGGCCGAGTACATCAGGTTGACCGGTGCCTCGAAGCCCGGCACCAGCCGGCGGTAGCTGTTGGTAGTCGGAGCGCACAGGGCCAGAAGTGCAGGCGCGTGCGCGATGAGGCCGCCGATGTAGTGGCGCGCGGTCTCGGAGATCAGGGCGTAGCCGTTCTCATCGAAGAAGAGCGGCTGCTCTCCCTTCCAGAGCGACTGGTGCACGTGCATCCCCGAGCCGTTGTCGCCGAACAGCGGCTTGGGCATGAACGTGGCCGTGAGGCCCAGGTTGTGGCACACGTTCTTGACGATGTACTTGTAGGCCAGCAGCCGGTCGGCGGTCTTTACCAGCGACCCGAACCGGATATCGATCTCGGCCTGTCCCGCCGTGGCGACCTCGTGGTGTTGCACCTCGACCGGCACCCCCGCCTCGATCAAGGCCAGCATGATTTTCGAGCGCACGTCCTGCAGCCGATCCACTGGGGGCACCGGGAAATACCCTTCCTTATGGCGGGGACGATGGCCCAGGTTGGGAACCCCGTTCCGTCCGGAGTTCCACACGCCCTCCTCCGAGTCGATGTGGTAGTAGCCCTCATTGGCGTTCTGGTCGTAGCGGACCGAGTTGAAGATGAAGAACTCGGCTTCCGGCCCCCAATAGGATGTGGTGGCGATGCCGGTGGTCTTGAGGTACTCCTCCGCCTTGAACGCCACAAAGCGCGGGTCGCGGGAGTAGGGCTCCAGAGTCACCGGGTCGTAGATGTCGCAGGTGAGCGAGAGCGTCGGCACCGAGAGCACCGGATCGACGAACGCAGTCGACACGTCCGGAAGCAGCAGCATGTCGCTTTCGTTGATGGCCTGAAAGCCGCGGATGGAGGAGCCGTCGAAGCCCAAGCCCTCACGGATGACCTCCTCGTTGAGCGTGGCGGCAGGAATGGAGAAGTGCTGCCACGTTCCCGGGAGATCGCAGAACTTCACGTCCACGACCTGAATGTTTTTCTGCTTGATCAGATCCAAAACTTTCTGAACTTCACTGCTCGTGGACTTGCGCTCGGAGGCAGTGGGCCGGACGGTTGTCGCCATGGAGCTCTCGCGGAGGTTCGGGTTAAAAAAGAAGAGGCCCCTGCGTCGGGAGATCGAACGCAGGGGCATCGGATGAGTACGGCATCTACTCAGGCCTTGGTCCAGGCGGTTCGATCGGAGGCAGGCGCCGGTTTCGCCGGGCCACCGCGTTGGGCGGCCGCTGATCTGTAAGAGGCGAAGTGTTGTGGCGCATGGAAGTTCCCGTTGAATGCCTGGCTACCGCTGTCCTACCGAGCAATAGTATACATCACGCCCTTTCTGCTGTCAAGAGAAATGTGCATTATATGCACATTTTCCAAGACACTCCTGCAATTTCAGGCGACCTGCACGCCACTGTGGCGGATAAAGCTGCACTTCATGCAATATGTCCTGCGCACCACAGCGGTCCAGCCAGCCCGGCTAGTGCTTTGTTCCCAAGCAGTTAACCTTCACGGCGCCCCATGACTGCTCCCGTTTCCGGTCCCGCCGACGTTCCCTCCCGGCCCCCATTCCGACGCACGCTGGTCGCGCGGCCACCCTATGGTCCGATCGGTCTCTTCCTGCTGGTGCTCCTGCTGCTGGCTGCGGGCACCGGTTGGTACCTCTTCACCCGGCCTCGTTTGGTCTTTACCAATCAACTCGCGGCGCCGATTCGAATCGCCGGTGGGGAGGACACTCCCCTCACCTTGGCGCCGGGCGAAACCATCCGAAAGACGATGTCCGGGAGCAGGGCCTTCGTGGCCCAGTGGGAGCTGATCCGGCCGTTGTCGGCTGATGGCCGGCCGATGGGAAGTGAGGTACGGGGATCGGTGGTGGTTCGGGCGCCGAGCGGAACGGTGCGGCGGAGCGCATCGGCCCGGGGTTCGGACGCCGACTACTTCGCTCCGCTGATTACCAACGCGGGTGCGGATCTGCTGCGGATTGTCGTCAATGCCGGATTGGAAGGATCGCTGGACTGCGGCTGTGCGGTTCGGCCGGGAGCCCATCGGGTGTTCATCGGATACTACCCGCTCTTTCAGAACAGCACGGTGCGGGCCCGCACGCCTGACGGACGGGCGGCCACCTTCCGCAATTTGGGGCCCAACGTAACCGCAGCGGATGGCAGTGTCGGCCTTCGCTTTGAAAGCGCCGACCTGCGTTAGTTCAGGCCCGGGCCGGACTCAGTCCTTGGGGCGTCTCCGGCGGAGCTCGAAAATGGATCCCGGCGTCACCGCGTCGAATCCGAATTTCCCGCGCAGCTTGTCCACCGCGGCGGTAAGCTGACGTAAACGGCTCCTGGCCGGTGGCTCGAACAGGTCTTCCTCCGCGGCGGTCCCGAGGTTAGTGGCCGCAACCCCGATGAGCCGGACGCCACGATCCCGTCTCCGCACCTCCTCAAAGGCGTCCCGGAAGAGCGATCGAGCCGCAAGGTAGATCTCGCCATCCAGATCGGTCGCCGTCTCCAGGGTTCGCCGCCGGGTGACCGTCCGAAAATCATCGTGCCGCAGCTTCATCGTCACCGCCTTCGCCAGAATCTGCTCATCCCGGAGCTGGGCCGCGACGCGCGCCGTGAGCAGCGCCAAAATCCTCTCGAGCTCGTGGGGATCCCGGAGGTCTCGCGAGAGACTCGTCTCCCGGCTGACCGACTTCGGCAGACGATCGGCCCGAATGGTGGTGCCTCCCTGCCCGTGGGCCCGGAGCTTGAGCGCGCGGGCGTCGGGGCCGATCAGCCGCTCCAATGCCCGGTCATCCATCTGTTGGATTTGATACACATCGGTGAGTCCGAGTTCGGCCCAACGCTCGCCCGTCTTGGGCCCGACGCCCGGGAGCGCTCTCAATGAAAGTCCCGCCAGGAAACCTTCCTCCCATCCGGCCCGCACCTCCATCAGCCCGCGAGGTTTGGCGCAGTCCGAAGCGAGCTTCGCGATCATGCGGTTGGGTCCGATCCCCACGCTGGTGTCGAGACCGGTGGCGCGCTTCACCCGGTCCCGGAGCTGTTCGGCCACCGGTAGGAGAGAGACGGGGTACAGCCGCTCGGTTCCTCCGAAGTCCAGATATCCCTCATCCAGCGAGCTCATGACCACGGCGGGTGAGAACTCGTCCAGCACCTTTCTGACGGCCCGGGAAGCCCGGGTGTAGTTGGCGAACGAGCCCTGAAAGAACGTGGCCTGAGGACACAGCCGGACGGCCTCCGCGATCGGCATTCCGGCGTGAATCCCGAAGCGACGGGCGGGGTACGAGGCGGATTGCACCACACCGCGTTGATCGCGCCGGCCGCCGACCACCAGCAGTTCCAGCTCTCGTAACTCGGGGTGATTCTGGCGGCAGACCTCGACGAAGAAGGCATCCAGGTCCACATGAATAATCCGCGCGGTCATGACAGAGCTTACACCAGGAGGATCGCGGTTGCTTTGAAGGCGACAATTACCTGCGCTCCACTCCGCAGGCCCATCTCCTGAGCCGACGCGCTCGTCACCGAGGCAATCAGCGGCCGGCCTACATCCAGATGCACCAGGGTGACCGGCCCGGTACGCTCCAGCCGCACGACGCGGCCATCCATGTGGTTCCGGGCCGAATCGGGGTGCTGGGTCAGACTGAGGACGATGTCCTCGGGACGGATGACTGCGTGGATGGGGCCTTCCCGCTCCGCGACGACGTCCAGGGTAAGATTGCCGCCCCGAAAACGTCCCCGGAACGGACCTGACGGATTGCCCGGCTCGACCCGCTCGACCTCTCCGGCGATCACATTGCCGGTACCCACGAAGCGAGCCACGAAGGCGGAGTTGGGATAACGAAACACCTGTTCCGGCGTGCCGCTCTGAGCGATCCGTCCCTCTGAGAGCACCGCCACCAGGTCGCCCAGCCGCAGCGCCTCATCGAAGTCGTGGGTCACCTGGAGCGTGGTGATTCCTTCCCGCTCGTGGAGCTCCCGCAACTCGCGCCGCAGTACTTGGCGGGTGGCGGGGTCAACGGCGGCAAACGGCTCGTCCAGCAGAAGGATCGAGGGCCTGGGGGCGAGGGCTCGCGCCAGCGCAACCCGCTGCTGCTCTCCACCACTGAGGCCGCGAACCGGCCGGTCGAGCAGAGGCTCGATGGCCAGCATCTGCGCCAGCTCTGCCACCCGCGGCCGGAGCGCGGCACCGTTTCGGGCCACCCCGTATCCGATGTTCTCCCGGACACTGAGGTGAGGGAACAGGTGGTATTGCTGATACACGAAGCCGAGACCGCGCCGTTCCGGCGGCAGAGCGGTGACCTCATCGTCGTGCATGAACACTCGTCCCGAGCGAAGCCGCGCGTGTCCCGCCACCGCCTCGAGCAATGTGGTTTTGCCCGAGCCAGTGGGACCGATGATGAGCGCGTACCCGCCTTTGGGCACTTCGAGTGAGATGTCGCGGAGATCGAAGGCACCCACCCGCACGTGGAGGTTCTCCAGCCGAATCACCCACCCTCCTCGGGCTGCAGCAGGCGAATGATGACGAACACTCCCAGCGCCACCAACAGCAGGATGACCGCGGCGGGGACGGCTGCCTGAAGGCCGTAGGCGGTGAACCGGTCGAATATGTAGATACTCGCGACTTTGGGGTTATAAGTGAGTATGACAATCGACCCGAATTCACTGACGCTTCGGGCCCATGCCAGAATGGAGCCCGCCAAGATGCCCCGCCGCGCCATCGGGAGAGTGACCCGGCGGAAGGCATCCCACCCCGTATCCCCCAGTGTCCGGGCCACCCGCTCGAGCTGAGGATCCACGTTGCGAAACGCTTCTCGCGCCCCGCTCACCAGTATGGGAGCGGAGACGAACAGCATGGCCGCGACGATGCCGGGCACGTGACTCACGAACTCCAGGCCGAGCTGGGCCAAGACTCCGCCGACCGGAGAGCGGCGTCCCAGAAAAAGCAGGAGAGCGATGCCGGCCACCGGATGGGGGATCACCACCGGAAGGTCCACCAGCCCCTGCACCAGCCGCCGTCCAGGGAAGGAGCGGCGGGCCAACAGGTATGCCAGGGGAACTCCCAGCAAGGCGGCAATGAGCGTCGCTAGGCTGGCGGTCAAGACTGTGAGCGCAATGGAGTCTCGGAGGTCGGCGTCGCGGAGCGCGTCAGCCAGACTCTGCGGTGAGGCGAGAAGCAGCAGACGGAGCAGGGGGCCGACGATGAACAGAATCAGCAGAGCCCCGGCGCCGGCGAGCGCGATGCGAGACGAGACGGAGCGCGTTGCCATGGCCAATCGTGCCTCGGGTCATACCATTTGTCGAGGGCTGCCTCCGCCAGCTAACTCGGCTAAGTTGGTCCATGCAGATCGCATTCCTGGGCCTGGGGGCGATCGGCCGGCCGATGGCGGCTCATCTGGCCGCCCGAGGCCCGTTGATCGTTTGGAACCGCACCCATGCACGAGCGGCCGAATTCGCTGCGGTTCACCGGGCGCAGGTGGCGAGCTCTCCCCGGGATGCGGCGGCGGAGGCCGACGTTGTCGTCACCTGCCTGCCTACGTCGCACGAAGTGGAGGCGTTGCTCGATGGTCCCGAGGGCCTGCTTGCCGGAGTCAGGACGGGTGCATTGCTGCTGGACTGCACTTCGGGAGATCCCGCTACATCGCGACGCATCGCGGACCGCCTCTCCCAGCGGAGCGTTGCCTTTGCCGACGCGCCGGTCAGTGGGGGCGTAAGCGGCGCAATGGCCGGCACGCTAACGGTCATGGTGGGAGCTGAGCCAGATACGTTCCGGCGGGCCCAACCGGTGCTTACTGCCTTCGGGCAGCGCATCGAGCATGTGGGCCCGGTCGGCTCGGGGGACGCCCTCAAGGCCGTGAATAACGCGCTGCTCGCGGTAAACCTGGTTGCCGTGGGTGAGGGTCTTGCAGCACTGGTCAAGGCCGGTGTTCCCGCCCGCACCGCAGTCGATGTCCTGAATGCCTCCAGTGGCCGATCCTTCGTGACCGAGGTCCTGGTCCCCGAGCGGGTCCTCAGCGGTACCTATCCCCAGACGTTCCGGCTGGCCTTGCTCGACAAGGACGTGGGGATCGCGCGGGCCTTCGTTCGCGAAGCCGGGGTGGACGCGCCGGTCCTCGATCTCGCCGCCACGCTACTGTCGAAAGCCAGAAGCAGGCTTGGCGAGCAAGCCGATCACGTCGAGATCATCAGGGTGATCGAGGAGGGGGCCGGCGTCGAAATCCGTGGCTGACCGCGGTCCACCACTTGCCGCCGCTGGGAGGGTCGTTCAGTTTTCGGCGCCATGACACGACCATCTCAATGAGTGATTGGGGCGCCACCCAGCGGGTGCCGGCCGAAGTCGTGCTTGCCAGAGGCGGTGTGCTGGTCGGGGATCTGCATCTCCTGGCGCGCACCGCTTACCCGCTGGACCCCGAAAATCCGCTCGAGATGCTCAACCGCCCCGAACCGTTCTTCGCCTTGATGCTGGCGGAGGGGGCTGCGGTCTTCGTCTCCAAGGCCCAGGTCACGCTGCTCACGTGTTGGGGCCAGAATCCCCTGCGCGACCCGGAACGACTCTCGGCCGCCAAACTCGTCGCACTCGAGGTGGAGCTGGCCGATGGTACCAAGTACCAGGGACGCTCTACCTTCGAGCTGCCGCCCTCGCGCGCGCGAGCCCTGGATTACGTGAATGGACCTGGTTCATTCTTCGTGCTCTGGACCGACGATCTCACCCGGTATCTCAACAAGTCTATGGTTCGCCTGATCCGCCCTCTCGATTGAGACCAATGTGGCACGACTCGATAAACTGATCCAAGTGATGCACGAGCAACGCGCCGATGCTCTCCAGCTGTCCGTGGGGAAGCCGGTGTCGTTGATGCAGAACGGCGCGATCCGTCCCATCACCCGCGATCCGCTGACCGATCCCCAGATCCAGGGTCTGCTCCGCGAGATTGCCGCCGGGGACGCCGCCGCTCAGCTCGGCGCCGTCGAGCCGGAGCCGTTCATATACCGCTCCCCAACGGGCGAAGTGCGGGTGGAGCGTCAGGGAGGTACCAGCGGGGCCACCGTGCTGCGGCCGGTGTCTCCAGCCGCCTCGCTGGGCCTGCCAGCCTCGCCGGCCATGCCGTCTTCGGCGTCGTTGCCATCCTCAACGCCGTCGCCGCCCTCCCCAGCCCGCTCGACCCAGGACCTGAGCGAGCCCCGCAAGGCAATCGAAGCGCTGTTCCGGACGATGGTGGAGTCGGGGGCCTCCGACCTCCACCTCCGCTCGGGCGAGCCGCCGATGCTTCGGCTCCATGGAGAGCTCGGCCGGTTAGAGCATGCGGCGCTTAGCCCCGAGCGGGTCGAGACCATGTTGCTCAGTATCATGACGGCAAAGGAGACCGGTGAATTCCGTGAAACCGGTGATACCGACTGGGCCTACGAGATCGAGGGCTTTGCCCGGTTCCGGTGCAACGCCGGCCGCGACCGCCACGGCGCCATCGCCGTCTTCCGAGTTATCCCGGCCACGGTTCGTACCGCCGACGAAATGGGGTTGAGCCGGGAGATCCAGAACCTGTGCTATCTCACCAAGGGCCTCGTGGTCGTCACCGGCCCGACCGGATCCGGCAAGAGCACCACCCTCGCCAGCCTGGTCGATCTCATCAACCGGACCCGCACCGACCACATCATTACTATCGAAGACCCCATCGAGTTCGTGCACCCCAGCAAGAAGTGCCTGGTCACTCAGCGCCAGGTGGGAGTGCACACTCGGTCGTTCAAGCAGGCGCTTCGGGCCGCGCTTCGGGAAGATCCGGACATCATTCTCGTGGGCGAGATGCGGGATCTGGAAACCGTCTCCATCGCCATCGAGACCGCCGAGACCGGGCACCTCGTCTTTGGCACCCTGCACACCACCACCGCGTCTTCCACCGTGGACCGCATCATCGATCAGTTCCCGGCCGACCGGCAGTCACAGGTTCGGGTCATGCTGTCCGAGTCGCTGCGCGGGGTCATCGCCCAGACCCTCTGCAAGAAGATCGGGGGCGGCCGGGTAGCCGCGCGAGAGGTGCTCCTCACGATTCCGGCAATTTCCAACCTGATCCGCGAAGGCAAGACTTTTCAAATCCCTTCGATCATGCAGACCAACCGCAAGACCGGGATGGTTACCCTGAACGACGCGCTCCTCGAGCTGGTGGATGGCAAGCTGGTCGAGCCCAAGGAGGCGTACATGAAGTCGGTGGAGAAGGCCGGGTTCGTGGCCGGGCTGAAGGCCAAGCGGCATGACGTGTCGTTCTTGGGAGAAGGATGAGCCTTGGGCGTCCGCCCTCCCATCCTGGTTTTAGTAAACCCCCAGGACATCGTCAACATCGCCAGCGCCGTACGCATTGCGAAGAACTTCGGGATCGAGCAGGTACGGCTGGTCAATCCGGAGATCTTCGATCCCTATCGGATCGAGGGCATCGCCCATAACACCGCCGACCTGGTCGCGCGGATCGAGATCCTCGATTCGCTCTCAGCGGCCGTCGCCGACTGCGTCTTTACCGCCGTCCTTACCGCCCGCGAGCGGGCCGCCAAGCGGCGCGTGTTTCGGCCGGCTGAGGCCGCCACGGCGTTGCTGACTGAAGCTGCCGCCGGCCCGGTGGCCATCATCGCCGGGCGGGAAGACAGCGGGCTGACCAACGCGGAGCTGGATCTCTGCCACGCGCTGGTGACCATTTCGACCGATCCCGGGCATCGGTCGCTCAACCTGGCGCAGGCGGTCGCGATCATGGCTTACGAGGTCTGGAAGGCGCAGGGTGGAGAATCGCTGCCGGTCAAGCCGCCCAGGAACCAGGCCGAGCCGGCCACGTCGACGCAGCTCGAGGAGCTCTTCGCCGACTGGAGCCGAGCGCTCTGGGCCATCGACTTCTTCAAGACCCGCCGGCCGGACAGCGTGATGCGAGCCTTCAGAGAGATCGTC
>JBJMPK010000174.1:0-4276 GCA_045803245.1 Gemmatimonadales bacterium | reverse complement strand
TACCGTGGAGCAGTTGGCCAGCCACACCAGCGGGGTGTGCGACTACGGTAATACCAGCGCAGTATGCCACAATGAAAACCCGGGCTGGCAGCTGGCCTACGACCATGCTGACCTCGGCGGGACCAAGTACCTCTATCCCAACGACGCCTTCACCATCGCGCGGACCAAAGCGGAACAGAACCGAGAGCCGCCGCTCCCCGGCAGCATCTTCGAGTACAGCAACGTCGGCCACGGCTTAATGAACTACGTGGTCCAGAAGGCCTGTGGCCAGAAGCTGACCGACATATTCGATACCTATATCAAACAGGCGGGCATGGGATCGCCCTTCGGCGCCGCGCAGATCTACACCGACGACAACCAGGTCTTCAATCAGAGCACCGGCGTCGCCAAGTGGAAGGGGCTCGACGGAGCGGCCGTCCTCCGGCTCGCCGGCCGGTGGGGGATCTGGGACAACCTGAACGTCGAGCCGGTGCGCTACTGGTATGCGGTGACCAAGACCGTTGGTAACGTCGCCGCCGCCGCGGCCCAGGGGTTTGGCGTGGTGTACGAGAACAACTCGACCAACCGTTGGACCCTGTCGGCCAACCACCGGCGGCTCTCGCTCGAGATGTTCGGCCACGGCGGCAACTACAGCACCGTCTTCCTCAACGACCCGCTGACCGGCACCATCGTGGTGCGCCAAGGCGAGAACAACGCTACCGGCGCGTCGTACCTCACCAAGAACGGCTGCCTCGCGGGATGGACCGGCACGGCGCCCACCTGCACCGCGGGGACCGACTGGACCAACAACTGGGGCGTATCGACCAAGATCCAGAACTGGCCCGACGTCGGCCCCCGCAAGAAGGTCCTGGAGCCGCTGCAGGAGGCGTTCTTCTTCCCGCCGCCGTTTTGCCGGATGACGTCGGCGGCCGGCGCGGCGGTCGACACCACCACCGATGTGTACGACAGCGCCCCGGACGTCACCACCATCGACCTCGCCGCCGAGATCGTGGTCGACCCCCGCGAGGGGGCCGGGTCGTCCGAGGTGGACCGGGTCGAGTTCTATAAGGAAAGCGGGGCGGTTGCGCCGGAATACATCGGAGACGGCACGCTGGTGGCCGGCACCAGCCCACCGCAGTATCAACTGTCCTACAGCGCGGACAGCCACGGCACGGCCGACGAGATTAAGACCTACTTTGCCAACTGCGTCGCCCGCTCGACGCTGGATGCCACCAAGAAGGTTCCGTCGTACTCGCGTCCGGTGCGAGTGAGGCGGCTGGTGACGGTAACTGCCAGGCGCTAGTCATCGCGCCGCGGTTGGGCACGACCACCCCAAAATAGGCTGAAATTCAAGCGCTTTTCACCACGAAGGCACGAAGACCACAAAGGACACGAAGGGACGCCTCGGAAATTGCGCAGGCATTTTTTGGTCAACAGCACACCGCCCGAGTTCCGGTTACACTAGCAACGAGCCTTTTTCGTGTCCTTCGTGACCTTCGTGCCTTCGTGGTGAAAGCGCAGCGGAGTCCTGATTACTTACCGGAGCCACTGCCCGCGCGTCACTGCGGAATGATCTTGAATACACCGCCCTGCTGTGTCACCATGTACAGCTCGCCGGCGGCATCTTCCCCGAAGCTCGTCACCTGACCTCTGGGCATGAGCTCGGGCCGGTCGGTCTGGTCCACTGCCACACCGCCTTCCACCCGGAGGCTTCGCACCCAGCCGGCGCAATAGTCGGCGTAGAAATAGGTCCCCTGAAGGCTGGGAATCGCCGCGCCCCGGTAGACGTAGCCACCGGTCACGGCACACCCGGTTGAATGGTCGTACTCCACGATGGGCAGAGCCAGTCCAGTCTGATCGCACTGCACCTGTCCGAAGCAATGTTGCCCTTCCATCTTGCTCCAGCCGTAGTTGACGCCCCGGCCCGCCCCGCCTGCGGCAGCCGCGAAATCCACTTCCTCCCATTGGCTCTCCCCCACATCGCCGATGTAGAGATCACCATTGGCACGGTCGAAGCTGAAGCGCCACGGGTTGCGGATGCCGTAGCTCCACACCTCGGGACTGGCGCCGGCAGTTCCCACGAAGGGATTGTCGGCCGGAACCGTGTAGGGAGCTCCGGAGGAAACATCGATCCGCAGGATGGAAGCGAACAGCTCGGCCACCGACTGGCCCCGTCCGTTATCGTTGTCGTCGCCATCGCCCAGACCGATATAAAGGAAGCCGTCGGGTCCGAAGACGATCTGGCCGCCGTTGTGGGCCACACCCGGCTGGGGAACCGCGAGCACCACGGACTCGCTCGCCGGATCGGCCCGGTCGGGATCGCCCGACACGCGAAAGAGGGAGACCCGGTTCTCGCCCGACACATCGTTGTAGTGGACGAAGAACCGCCCGCTGGTCGCGTAGTCGGGAGCGAAGGCCAGGCCCAGCAGGCCCTGCTCGCCGCCCGCGCTCACCACCTTCGGGGTCAGATCGAGGAAGGGCGTCGCCAGGACCGCACCGCCTTTGATCACCCGGATCGCGCCCGCCTTCTCCACGATGAACAGCCGGTCGTCGCCCGGGGGCGAGGCCAGGGTGGTGGGAAATTTGAGCCCGGTAGCGACCTGCTGCAGGGCGAGGGTGACGGGGCCGACCGGCGGAGCCGCTGTCACCGTAAGCGTGATGCTGCCGGTGACGCCTTCCGTGCTCGCCCGGATCTCGACCTGGCCTTCCTTGACGGCGGTGACGAGACCGGCCGGCGACACCGAGGCCACGGTTGCATCGGCGGTGGTCCACTCGAAGGTGCGGCCTTCGACAACTGTGCCGCCAGCATCCCGCGCCGTGGCCGTGAGCTGCAGGGTTTGCCCAACCGGTACGCTCGGGTTCGGGGCCGTAACGGTAACCGCGCTGACGGTGACCGGCGTGGGCTGGACGTCACCGCCATCCTGACCGCAGGACGAGAGCAGCGACGCGACGAGGGCTGGTGCGGCGGCAACCAGCGTAAGACGCTGGCTCAGGGCGAGTTGCGGCACAGCGGCTCCAGTGGTGGGCGCCAAGAAATCGATATCTGGTGATGACTCCTGGATCAGTCTATCACGGGTCCGGAGAACCGGCTGTGATCTGGATTATGTCTCCTTGCCTGAGCCACCAACACCTGCGAGCAGCTCGAGGTCACGGTGCTGGTGGTGGACGATCAGCCGATGTTGCGCCGCTACACCAGCCGGATCCTGAGAGACGCCGGGTATAACGTCCTTCTCGCAGGCAACGGTATCGACGCGTTGGGCCTGCTGCGGCAAAGCCGGCTCCCAGTGAAATTGGTGATTACGGACATCGAGATGCCGGGCATGGACGGTCCCACACTGGCGGGTCGCGTCGCCCACGAGCCGTATCCTCCCGCGGTGCTCTTCGTATCCGGCGCTTACGGCTATCTGGACCTGCCCGGGCCCCTCCTGGCCAAACCGTTTTCCGCCCACCAGCTGATCGAGGTCGTCCAGCTCATGCTCACCCCGGTGTCGCAGCCGGCGACGGTAGCCCGGACTGAAGCAGCGCCATCCTGGAAGCGGTGGCCGGATCGCGCGTCCAGCTCGTACAGCGCTGGATGCTCAATGTCGTGAGACAGGCCACCGGCCGAACGACGATTGGTTACTGCGTTGGTGAGGAGTCCTGGGTCACATCGCCGGTGCCTCCCTTGTGATAGGTTGTGGTTGCAGACGCTGTGGTGCCCAAGCCTGGATCAGGCCTCGGTGCTGCTGACCGAGACTCTTATTCGACGGACTAATGGCACAGACTCCACCCTGGCATTCGATTCGGCAACGCGACGGGAAGGTCTATCACGACGACGATCAATGCCCGGTGGCAAAGGAGATCGATCAGAAGTACCGCAGGACGGGGCACCGGTGCCGGCAGCGGTGCCGCGCCTGTGCCAAGCTCCGCGATCCCGCGCTCCACTCGGCGCGGCACGCGAAGCTGATGCCACTCTGAAGAAGGCCGCGCACGGAAGTCCGATCTCCCGCTTCAAAAGGCGTACACGTCGACGCCTGCCGCCCGCCAGTCGCTCCCATAAAGGACGGTAATAAGCAGCCGCCCCTCCTTCGCTGTTCCTTTGGCATAACAGATCTGCTCGATCCGGGAACGCAGCCGGGATATTCCGCGGGTGCCAACGCTCTCGCAACCTAGCGGCGTCCAGCTGTATATGACCTTGAGCCATCCGCCGATCTGCTCCCGTCTCTCTCGGGCCGTGAATGACCTCAACTCGGGCGTGACCAGAGCAGCATCGTTGCCCGAGGCGACCCGGCTCAGCAGGTCAGGAATAGCTGTCGGC
>JBJMPK010000173.1:0-22462 GCA_045803245.1 Gemmatimonadales bacterium | reverse complement strand
CCCCGGTTGGAAAGGAAGGCACCCAGGGCAACGGCCGCATCGGACGGGACCGGCGGAATCACGTTCTCGACCGCGGCGAGCAGGCCGAGAACAGCGTACACGGCGGCGGGCGGGAGTTGGGATACCCACGCCAGCAGGGACTCGATCAGCGAGCCTCCAGGGTGGCGACCGCGATCACCGCGATCCCCTCTCCCCGCCCGATGAACCCCATCCCTTCGTTGGTCTTGGCCTTGAGATTCACCGAGCCGGGCCGGATTCCCAGCCGCTGGGCCAGCCGCTCCGCCATCGCGCCGAGGTGGGAACCCAGTCGTGGCAGTTCGGTGATGATGGTGAGGTCCGCCTGCGCTACCACAAAACCCCGCCCCCGAATCAGTTCGTGCGCCGTGCCCAGGAGCTCCATCGAATCAGCGTCCTTCCATTTGGGATCGCTGTCGGGGAAATGCTGGCCGATGTCGCCGGCGGACGCGGCTCCGAGAATGGCGTCGGTGAGCGCGTGGGCGACGGCGTCGGCGTCGGAGTGTCCGGCCAGGCCGCGCGGGTGGGGAATTCGGATGCCGCCGAGCACCAGCGGACGACCCTCCTCGAACCGATGCGAGTCGTAGCCGATGCCGACGCGGGTCATGCGGCGGCGGTCGCGGGCTCGTCGATGATGGAATAGTCCTGCCGGCGGCGCCGGACCGAGAAACCGGCATCGCGGATCGAGCGCTCCATCTCCTCGATCGTGGCTCGGTGGGTAGTCCCGGCGGATGAGACGACGTTCTCTTCCATCATCAGACTGCCGAAATCGTTGGCGCCGAAGCGGAGGGCCACCTGGCCCACTTTGAGACCCATCGTGACCCAGGAGGACTGAAGGTTGGGCACGTTGCCGCAGATGATGCGCCCCATGGCCAGCGTGCGCAGATACGTCACCGCGTCGGTCTTGGGCTGATCTGCCATGCCGGTGCCCTCGGGCTGGAGGGGCCAGCAGATGAAGGCGGTAAATCCCCCCGTTCTGGCCTGCAGCTCACGTACCCGAAACAGATGCTCGATCCGATCCGCATTGGTCTCGCCCAGACCATACATCATCGTCACCGACGTCTTCATTCCTTGCCGGTGAGCCTCCTCCTGAACGCCCAGCCATTCTTCAGTCTGCGCCTTCTTCCGGGCAACCCGCTCGCGTACTTCGTCGACCAGAATTTCTCCCCCGCCGCCCGGAATGCTGTCCAGGCCGGCGGCGTGAAGCTCCCGCACCACTTCCGCGACCGGTAGTCCGAACCGCTCCGAGAAGAACACCACTTCGGAGGGCGAGAAACCGTGAATGTGGATGGGATGATGCCGCTTGATGTAGCGCATCAGCTCCAGATACCAGTCGAACGGGATATAGGGATTGTGACCGCCTTGCAGCAGAATCTGCACCCCGCCGATGGCCTTGCACTCGTCGATCTTGGCTCCGATCTGCTCGAAGCTCAACACGTAGCCTTCGTGGTGCTTGGGCCGGCGATAGAAGGCGCAGAACTTACAATCCGCGACGCAGACGTTGGTGTAGTTGATGTTTCGGTCAATGATGTAGGTGACCACGTTCTCCGGGTGCTGGCGCCACCGCTCGGCGTCGGCCAGTTGGCCCAGCTCGAGCAGCGAAGCTCGCTCGTAGAGCTCGAGATAGCTTAAGAACTCACTTGAGGTGCGGTCCACAACTTGGTGCTGCATCATGCCGCCGAGATGAAGGACAAGGATCCGTCTGGCACCAGGCCGTCCTGGGCCAGCCGCCGGAAAAAGTCGGTGAGGCCCGCCAGATGCCGGTAGGACAAGGCATAATCCAGATCGCCGAGATAGGCCCGGCAGACCGCCTCGTCGACGCTCGTGTTTCGAGCGGCATCGGCGGCTAGCTCATCCAGATGGGCAAGACCCCAGGCGCGCGATTCGAGTAGCCGCCGGTGCACCGCCGTTGCGGCCGTCATCGGGGTATCGCGCCGGGCCGCCCAGACCGCGAACACGAACGGCAGTCCGGTCCACGCTTTCCACTCTTCGCCCAGGTCCACCCTGACCGGATAGACCGTCTGGGTTGAGAGGTGCAAGGCCGCATCACCGATGACCAGGACGCCCTCGTGGGGAAGCGCTGCGACCGTGGCCAGGTCCGCGGCTTCAGCCCGTGCGGTGGCAAACCGGGGGCGGATTCCCCAGCGGTGGCGGCAGAGCAGATCCAGTAGCAGGATGGAAGTCCGCGATGACGCGCTCAACAGCACCGTGCAGTCGGTGAGCTCCTGGATGGGGCGCTTGGCGAACAAAGCGACGCTGTGCACCGGCCCGTCGCAGGTGATCGCCAGGTCGGGCAGCAAGTGATACATCGCCGCATTGCGGGCGTACTCGACGGCGGACACCGCGCTTACCTGTAGCTCGCCCGCCGCAAGCAGATCGTTGAGCTCGGACGCGGTGCCGGACACGAGCTCCGCGGGCACGCTCACCAGCCCCCGGTCGATGGCGCCGTAGATGGGATAACAGTTGATCCAGGGAATCCTGCCGAGTCTCATGCGGCGTGCACCACAGGCAAGCCCGCACCCCGTCGCAACAACGGTTCCGGCGGTAGGCGGTCGAAGCTTTCCCGCACCGGCTGGTAGAGGCTATCCCGCTCGACCGGACGCTTCCCTGCCCCCTGGATGAGTCGAACCAGATCCAGATAAGGCATGTGCATCGCGGTGTGGGCGCCGGCCTCATGGTAGATGCGCTCGTAAACCACGGTTCCCTCCACGTCATCGCAGCCGAAGCTGAGCGCGATCTGGGACAGGAACGGCGTGACCATGGGCCAGTGGGTCTTCACGTGGGGAATGTTATCCAGAAACAAACGTCCCACCGCGATGTTCTTGAGGTCCTCGTACCCGGTCGTTGCCGTGCCGACCCGCCCCATCTCTTCGCCCAGCTCGTTGTGATCGGGATGATAGGCGAGCGGGATATACGTCAGGAATCCTGCGGTCTCGTCCTGGAGCGCGCGCAGCATGCTGAGGTGATCGATGCGGTCCTGGGCGGTCTCCACGTGGCCGTAGAGCATGGTGCAGTTGGTGGGGATGCCCAGCTCGTGTGCCACCCGATGGACCCGGAGCCACTCCTCTCCGGTCAGCTTCCGCTCGGCTATTGTAGCGCGCACCGCGGTGCTGAACACCTCGGCGCCGCCGCCGGGGAGGCTGGTGAGACCGGCCTCCTTCATCGCCAGTAACACCTCCCGCTCGGAGAGCTTCTCGATCCGCGCCAGGTGGGCGATCTCGACCGCGGTGAGGGCCTTCACGTGGACCGTGGGGTGCCTCTCCTTGAGCCCCCGGATCATGTCGGTGTAATAGCTCAGCCGGAGCTTGGGATGCAGCCCGCCGACGATGTGAAACTCCCTGGTCGGCATGCCGGTGGCTTGCTCGGCCTCATGAAACACCTCATCGAGCGAGCGGGTATAGGCTCCGTCCTCCTTGGGCATTCGCGCGAAGGAGCAGAAGGTGCAGGTGTTTCGGAGAATGCAGACGTTGGTGGGGTTGATGTGCTGATTGGCGGAGAAGAAGACCCGATCGCCATTGCGCCGGGCGTTAGCAAAGTCGGCCAGTACACCGAGGCCGAGCAGGTCGGACGTCGCGTAGAGCGCAAGACCATCTTTGACATCGAGCCGCTCACCCCGAATTACCTTGTCGGCAACCGGGCGAAGCAGTGGGTCACGGAGGCGCGTCGGGTCGATCCCACCAGACATCGTATCTCCTTAGACTGCCGAAGGTAACAAACTCCCCGCACGGGGAAACCTATAACGGTTCGAGTGACCCCACCACCCATCCGCGCGGGAGTGCTGGACCCTTCCCGGCGCTGCAGGGTGCTGCGTGCGAGTAGACCACGTAGAGGCTGAACGCGCCCTGACGCGCCTTCCAGGGTCCAGCACTCCTCGTGGCTGCCATCCCCTGCTATTGGATGAGGTGGGGTGGAGCGAACTTAGCTGTGGGTCGGGGGTAGGAGTTCAGTCCGGTTCTGCCAGCCTGCACTTAGTGCGTGCTAAGCTTCCCAACGCCGTACGGCGAGCGTCACGTTATGCCCGCCGAACCCGAAGGAGTTCGAAAGCGCGACATCTACCCGACGCTCCACCTTGCGGTTGGGCGCCGAGTCGAGATCGCACTCGGGATCGGGATTGAACTGGTTGATGGTCGGTGGGATGACCCCGCAGGCCGAGGTCAGGAGGGATACCGCGAATTCGAGCGCGCCGGCTCCGCCCAGGAGGTGCCCGGTCATCGATTTGGTCGAACCGAAGACGAGGTTACGAGCCTTCTCTCCAAAGACCGCCTTCACTGCCCGAGTCTCGGCGATGTCGCCCTGAGGGGTCGAGGTGCCGTGGGCGTTGATGTAGCCCACATCTTTCAGGTCTATGCGCCCGTCCTGAAGAGCGCCCCGCATCGCCCGCTGGGCCCCTTCGCCGCTCTCGGCCGGCGAGGTGATGTGATAGGCATCGGCGCTGAGTCCGTATCCCAGCACCTCGCCGAGAATCCGGGCCCCCCGCCGCTCGGCATGCTCGAGGCTCTCCAGCACCACCATCGCGCCTCCGTCGCCCAGCACGAAGCCGTCCCGGTCCTTGTCGAACGGCCGGCTGGCCGTCTCGGGTGAATCGTTCCGGGTCGAGAGGGCTTTCATGTTGGCGAAGGCGGCCACCGTGAGTCCGGTGATGGCCGCCTCCGAGCCGCCGGTCACCATGGCGTCGGCGGTGCCGTGGCGGATCATGTTGAACGACTCGCCGATGGCGTGCGCGGAGGAGGCACAGGCCGACACCGTAGCGTAGTTGGGTCCCTTGAGCCCATACCGGATCGACACCAGTCCGGCGGCGATGTCGGGTATGAACATGGGAACGAAGAACGGCGAGACCCGGTCGGGCCCCTTGGTGAGGTAGAGTGAGCAGTTGTCCTCGTACGTCTGCATTCCGCCGATACCGGTGCCGATCACCACTCCGGTTCTCTCGGCCGACGGAAACCGGCCTTCCAGACCGGCCTGGGTGATGGCCTGATGCGCGGCGGCCAGGGCGAGCTGGGCGAATAAATCGTAGCGACGCGCTTCCTTGCGGTCGATGTACTGGAGAGGATCGAACCCCTTCACCTCGCAGGCAAAGCGGACCTGCTGCCTGGCGGTGTCGAACTTGGTGATGGGAGCGGCCCCCGACTTCCCCGCCAGCAGCGCCTGCCAGGTCGATTCGACGTCGTTGCCGACTGGGGTCACCAGCCCCAGGCCGGTGACGACGACACGATGAGTCAAACTTATTTCCCGATCTTTTCGTGGAGATACGACATGGCATCGCCGACGGTGCGGAGCTTTTCCGCCTCCTCGTCGGGGATATCGATGTCGAACTCCTTTTCGAACGCCATGACCAGCTCGACGGTGTCGAGGCTGTCGGCGCCGAGATCCTCCATGAAGCTGGCGTCGTTAGTCAGCTTCTCGCGCTCGACGCCGAGCTCTTCGACAATGATATCCTTGACCTTCTCGTCTACGTTGCTCATGTCGTCCTCGTCAGAGATTCGGGTCCGCCTCAGATCACCATTCCACCGTCGACCACCAGCACCTGGCCCGTGATATAAGCCGCCAGGTCGGAAGCCAGAAACAGCACGGTTCCTGCGACGTCCTCGGGTCGGCCCAACCGGCCGAGCGCGATCTCCTCTAATAATGAGGCTCGCGCTTCACTGGGCAAGGCGTCGGTCATGTCGGTCTCAATGAAACCCGGCGCCACGCAGTTCACCAGGATATTGCGGCTGGCGTACTCCTTGGCCACGGATTTGGTGAAGCCGATGAGACCGGCTTTGCTGGCCGCATAGTTGGCCTGCCCCTTGTTGCCCGTCAACCCCACGATACTGGTAATGTTGACGATCCGCCCCGCCCGGCGCTTCATCATCCCCTTGATCGTCGCTTTCGTGGTGTGGAAAGCACCCTTCAGGTTTGCCGCCAGCACGGTATCCCAATCCTCGCCGGTGAGCCGGAGCAGGATGTTGTCCCGGGTGAGACCGGCGTTGTTGACCAGGATATCGATCGGCCCGAGGGCCGACTCCGCCGCGGCGATGGCTGCATCGACCTGCTCGGCCCGGGCTACATCACACGCGACACCGGCGGCGCGATCGCCCAGGCTCGCGGCAACCGAACGGGCTCGCTCCAGATCCCGGCCTACGACTGCCACCTTCGCACCCGCGGTATACAGCGAGCGGGCGATGGCGAGACCGATCCCCCGGGTGCTGCCGGTGACGAACGCGGTCTTGCCGGTGAGGTCGATGGAGATCGCCACCGAGGCCTGCCTTCAGCACCTCATCCCGAACGTAGCGAGAGATCGAAGATCTCTCGTTTCACTCGGGATGAGGAATGGCGTCGGCTCTCTTTCACTGAAGAAACCGCTCCACTTCATCGGCAGTCCCCAGCGTTACCGTCTTCGCTCCGGGCACGATCCGCTTCAAGAGTCCCGCCAGCACATTTCCCGGTCCCAGCTCGATGAACGTGGCCCCGGGCGCGAGCTCCGCCGCTGTCTGCATGCAGGCGACCCAGCGGACCGGGGCGGTGAGCTGGTCGGCGAGCAGTCGCTTAGCATCGACCCCGCTCCGCACCGCCTCGCCGCTGGCATTGGCAATGACGGGAAACTCCGGATCGGCAAAGGTTGCGTCGGCCAGCGCTTCCCGCAGTCCGTCGACCGCGGGCGCCATCAGCGGCGAGTGAAACGCACCACTCACCTTGAGTGGGATGACCCGCTTGGCGCCTCGGGCCTTGCACCCCTCTCCCGCCCGCGTCACCCCTGCTGGATCGCCCGAGATGACGGTCTGATCCGGCGCGTTCAGGTTGGCCGGTACCGCGATACCCTCGGGTCCGGATGCTTCATCGCAAGCCGCCTCCACCTCGGCGGTGGCCAGGCCGAGCACGGCTGCCATGGCTCCGGGACGCTCCTGGCCCGCCGTGAACATGAGCTCCCCGCGGCGGCGAACCAGGCGGGCGGCCTCGACCTCCGCCAGAGTGCCCGCCGCGACGTGGGCGCTGTACTCGCCGAGGCTGTGCCCGGCTGCCGTGGCCGGGACGCCGAGCCGGTCTCGCACCACCGCTAACACCGCAGCCGAGTGAGCCAGGATTGCCGGCTGGGTGTTGTGCGTCAGGGTGAGCTCGTCCTCCGGCCCTTCCCACATGATCCGGGAGAGGGAGACACTCAGCGCGTCGTCAATCGCGGCGAACGTGTCCCTGGCAGCCGGGAACCGCTCGGCCAGATCCTTGCCCATGCCGACTCGCTGCGCGCCCTGGCCCGGGCACATGATCACGGTCACCACCGGATGACGGCGCTGCCCCAGGTGAATCCGGCGCCGAACGCTACCAGCAGGATGACCGAGCCCGGCTTCACCCGCCCTTCGGCAATGGCCTGGTCCAGCGCGAGAGGTATCGAGGCCGAGGAGGTGTTGCCGTACCGGTCGACGTTGACCATTACCTTGTCCATCGGCATCCCAGCGTGCTTAGCCGTGGCCTCGATGATTCGCACGTTGGCCTGATGTGGAATCAAGAGATCCACCTCATCGGCGCTCACACCGGCCCGCCGCAGTGCCTCATCGCACGCTTCGGACATGGCCAGCACGGCCGCCTTGAACACCTCGCGTCCTGCCATCTTCATATAGTGGGAACGCTCCCGCACCACCTTGTCGCTGATGGGGTCGGCTGCCCCGCCCCCAGGGATGTACAGCAGCGGAGCCAGCTTTCCGTCGGACCGGAGATAGGTCGAGAGGATCCCTCGTCCGTCCTCATTGGAAGCTCGCCGTATCACCGCCGCGCCGGCGCCGTCGCCGAACAGGATAGCGGTCGAGCGATCCTTGAAATCGGTGATGGTCGAGAGCTTTTCCGCTCCCACCACGAGTACCACCTCGCTCTGGCCCGATGCGATCAGCCCCTCCGCTACCGCCGTGGCGAAGACGAAGCCGGGACAGGCGGCGGAGATATCGAACGCCACCGCGTTGTTGGCGCCGATCAGGGCCTGAAGATCGCACGCGGTCGAGGGCAGGAGGCGGTCGGGCGTGGCGGTCGCGAGCACGATGGCGTCGAGATCCTGCGGGGTGAGATCGGCCTGCTCCAGCGCTCTCATGCTGGCCTCGCAGCTCAGCATTGCCACGCTTTGATCCGGTTTGGCGATGTGGCGCTCGCGGATGCCGGTGCGCTCGACGATCCATTGATCAGAGGTGTCGAGCGTCTGGCTGAGATCGTGATTGGTGAGCACCCCGGGTGGGACTGCGACACCGATGCTGACCATCTCCGCAAGAGGCCGCCGCATCAGGCCTTGGCCTCGGCTTCGCGTTCGGCGAACTCAGCCCCGATGTGTCCGTCGAGGTCGACTTCGACCGACTGGACCGCGACCCGGATGGCGTTCTTCACGGCGTTGGGCGTCGACGAGCCGTGGCAGATGATGGAGATGCCCTTCACTCCCAGGAGTGGCGCGCCACCGTAGGTGGAATAGTCGAGAAGGCGAAACAGATCCTTGATTTCGGGCCGCTCGAGAACGTCAGGTGCGCGCTCCTTGACGATATTGACGAAAAAATGGCCCACCGATTCGTAGAACTTGAGGATGACGTTCCCGACGAACCCATCACAGACCACCACGTCCACGGCCCCAAACTTGTGGTGCCCCGCGATGATGTCCCGACCCTCCATGTTGCCGATATAGTGAAGTCTGGGACTCCGCTTCAGAAGGCCGTGCGCCTCTCGGGTGATGGCATTGCCCTTTTCATCCTCCTCGCCGACGTTGAGCAGGCCCACCGTGGGACTGGGACGGCCCAGGACATCGCGCATGTACACACTGCCGAGGTAGGCAAAGCCGACCAGCTCGCGCGGGGAGCAGTCGACGTTGGCCCCCCCGTCCAGAACCAGGACCGGTTGGCTTGCGGTGGGAAAGAGGGTAGCGACGGTGGCCCGCTCCACCCCCTCGTGCAGGCCGAGCAGAAGGGTGGAGGCGGCGAGGATGGCGCCGGTGTTGCCGGCGGACACAAAAGCGTCGGATTGGCCGGTCTTCTGCAGGCCGAGGCCGATGACGATGCTGGATTTCCGCTTGCTCCGCACGGCGGCGAGCGGTTTCTCCGCCATGCCGATCACCTCGGGCGCCTCGTAGATCTCGAGACGGCCCCGGTCGGCCTGGGGATACTTGGCCAGCTCAGCCTCGACGATGTCGGACCGGCCGACCAGTTGGATGACGAACTTGTTGGGGAATGCGGTCAGGGCCTGGAGCGCGCCGGCGATTTCCGCCTGCGGGGCGCTATCGCCCCCCATAGCGTCTACCGCGACGCGGATCACGCTCAGGCGTCCTCGACCTCGACCTGCTTCTTGCCCCGATAGTAGCCGCACGAGTCGCACACCCGATGAGAAAGCTTGGGCGAGCCGCACCGTGGGCAGGCTTGGGTTCGGATCCCCGCGGCCGTGTGGTGGCCACGACGCAGGCGCTTCCGGGATTTCGAGGTCCGACGCTTTGGGACTGCCATGTTTTCCTCAAGCAGGTTCGGCGGGCGCGGAACAACCGCAGGGTCCCGCGTTTAGATCCGCTCCGCAGCTCAGGCAGAGTCCAGCACAATCCTCCCGGCACAGCAGCAGTCGCGCGGGTATGGCCAGCGCCAATTCCTCCCGCGCCACATCACGGATGTCGATGTGTGAGGCGCGCTCCAGCAACGGGTAAAAATCGGGATCGTCGGACGCGTCCGGATCGCTGCTGAACACCGCGGCGTCGACATCGATATCAATGCCGGTGCGCACTTCGGTCAGGCAACGCCGGCATTCGCCCTGCAGCACTCCGTGCAAGCTGCCCCGCCACAGGTATTCACCATCGCCGCTGGCCTGGAGTTGGCCCTTAACCGACACCGGTCCCACCAGGTCCAAGTCCAAGCCTTCGAAAGCGGGGTCGTCCGGCTGAAGCTGGCCCACCGTTTGTACCGGGCCCCGCTGAAGGTCCCGGATGTCCACTCGCAGCATAGCCGCTTAAAGTAGTTACGGCAACGACTTAAATCAAGCAAACCTATGTCACGCTGAGCGTAGCGAGGGGCCAGAATGCAGGGTGAAAAAGACTCCTCACCCCCACAACCGGGCTAACTCGCCCTCGCTGAAGAAGAACCCCACCTCTCGCGCGGCGTTCTCGGGACTGTCCGATGCGTGGATAGCATTCCGCCCCTTGGATTCGGCGAAGAGCTTGCGCACCGTGCCTGCGACCGCTTCGGCCGGGTCCGTGGCGCCGATGACAGCGCGCATGTGCGCCACCGCGTCATGGCGCTCGAGCGCCACCGGCAGACAGGGGCCGCTGGTCATGAACGCCACCAGGTCGTCGTAGAATGGCCGCCCCCGGTGTACCTCGTAGAAAGCAGCCGCCTCCGCCCGGGTGAGCCGCACTAGGCGCGCCGCCCTGATGGTGAATCCAGCTTTCTGCAGGTGAGCCAGAATGGCACCGGTCTTTCCCGTCTCGACCGCGTCCGGTTTCACGATGCCGAGGGTCAAAGTTGCAGCCACGCATCCTCCTTCAATCGTTGGCTCAGCTAGATCCGCTTTCGAAGCAGCTCCACCACGTCGGCCGGCCGGCGCATGATGTCGATTCCCGCCGCCTCGAATGCCCCGAGCTTTTCCTCCGCGGTGCCGGAAGACCCCGAGATGATGGCTCCGGCATGACCCATCCGCCGTCCCTTGGGAGCGGTCTGGCCCGCAATGAAGCCCACCACCGGTTTGGTCACCTGCTCCTTTACGAATGCCGCGGCGTTCTGCTCGTCGGTGCCGCCGATCTCTCCGATCATGACAATGGCATCGGTGCCGCGATCGTCCTGGAACGCGCGAAGGCAGTCGATGAAGTCGGTGCCGATGATTGGGTCGCCGCCGATCCCTACGCAGGTGCTCTGGCCGATATCGTTGCGGGTGAGGTGATTGACGACTTCATAGGTCAGCGTTCCACTACGCGAGACCAACCCGATCCGGCCAGGGGTGCAGATGTTGCCGGGAATGATCCCCACCTTGCTCGCCCCCGGCGTGATGAGACCGGGGCAGTTCGGGCCGATGAGCCGCGCGCCGCGAGAGCGTACGAACGGCATGGTGCGCGACATGTCCATCACGGGCACACCCTCGGTGATGCACACGATCAACGAGATCCCGGCATCGGCGGCTTCCATAATGGCACCGGCCGCCATGGCCGGCGGCACGTAGATCACGCTGGTGTTGGCGCCGGTCTGGGCCACCGCCTCGGCAACGACATTGAAGATCGGAACCTGGTCGTCGAAACGCTGGCCGCCTTTGCCCGGCGTAACACCGGCCACGACCTTGGTTCCATACTCCAACATTTGCCGGGTGTGGAAGGAACCCTCTCGCCCGGTAATCCCCTGCACCAGCAGCCTGGTTGCCGAGTCGATGAAGATGCTCACGCCGCCTCGCGCGCCAGGCGGACCACCTGCTCCACCGCCTGATCCATGTCGCTCAAGGCGCGCATTCCGACTCCCTCGAGAATCTTGAGGGCCGCGGCCTCATTGGTGCCGGTGAGCCGGATGACGATGGGGACCTTGACCTTGAACTGGCGGGTGGCGGCCACGATTCCGTTGGCCACATCATCGGTCCGGGTAATCCCACCGAAGATGTTGAATAGAATCGCCTTCACGTTGGGATCGCTGGTGATGATCTTGAGCGCGTTAATTACTTTTTCTGGGTTCGAGCTCCCGCCGATATCCAGAAAGTTGGCCGGCTCGCCCCCATAGTATTTCACCAGGTCCATGGTTGCCATGGCCAGCCCGGCGCCGTTGACGACGCAGCCCACGTTCCCATCCAGCTTAATGAAAGAGAGGTTGGCCCGGCGGGCGATCACCTCGCTCGGCTCCTCCGCACGTTCGTCCCTGAGCAGGGCCAGGTCGGGGCGGCGGTCGAGCTCGTTGTCATCGATGACGATCTTGGCATCGAGCGCGAGCACCCGGCCCTCCGGAGTCGTGACCAGCGGATTGATCTCGGCGAGCGAAGCGCCGTTGGCCGTGAAGACCCGATACAGCTGATCGAGTATCCGGGCCGCCGATTTTACATGAGTGAAATCGCGGTAGAGTGAGAACGCCAGGGTCAGCGCCTGATGCGGCAGCAGGCCATAAACGGGATCGATCGGGAGCCGGGTGATCTTTTCCGGCGTTGTGGCGGCGACTTCCTCGATGTCCACCCCACCGGCCGAGCTCACCATATAGACCGGCCGCTGGGTGGCGCGATCCATGATGATCCCCACATAACTCTCGCTCGCTATATCCGCCGCCGGAACCACCAAGACCTTGTGGACGGTGAACCCCTTGATGCTCATGCCCAGAATCTGGGAAGCGACGTCGCCCGCCTCGCCTGGACTCTTGGCCAACTTGACGCCTCCGGCCTTGCCTCTTCCTCCGGTGTGAACCTGCGCCTTGACCACCACGGGTGTGCCGATCCGCCGGGCGATCGATTCGGCTTCCGAAGGGGTCGAGGCGACGTCGCCCTCGAACATCGGGATGCCCACAGCCGCGAGCAGCGCCCGGGCTTGATATTCGTGCAGGTTCACGTTGACCTCATGATGGTGGTGCCGGTCTCGCCCCGAAGCGCGGCCGGCCCTTCCGACAATCGGGCGATGATCGCCCGTTTGCCGCCCCGGCGCACGAAGTTGGCCGCCGCTTCCACTTTCGGCTTCATCCCCCCGGCGTCGAGAGATCCGCCCGCGATCATCTTGTCAGCCTGGTCGACGCTCATCCCGCGGATCGGACGGGCCTTCGGTGTTCCCCATCCCTCGAACACCGCATCGACATTCGTCAAAAACATCAGGACCTCGGCCTCGAGCTGGCCTGCAAGAATGGCGGAAACCCGGTCCTTGTCCACCACGGCATCCAGACCTTCATATCCCAGAATGGGATCGTGGTAGACGGGGGGACCTCCGCCTCCGGCCGCGATCACGAGGGTATCCTGGTCGAGCAGTCGCTTGATGACGGGGAGCTCGATGACACCGAGGGGCACAGGACTGGTGGCCATTCGCCGCCACTCGCCCGCTCCATCCTTCCCCACGGCACGGCCGGCTTCACGGAGCCGGTCGGCCTCCGGCCGCGAGAGGGCGTGCCCAATCGGCTTGGTTGGCTGGTTCAAGGCGGGATCGTAGCGATCGACCAGTGTCTGGGTGATCACCGTGATCACGTCCCGCTGCACCCGTGCCGCCGCAAGCGCGTTCTGCAGCGACTGCTGTAGCATGTACCCGATCCAGCCAGCCGTCTCCGCCACCAGGACGCCGAGCGGCAGGGGCTCGGCCACTTTGCGAGCGGCCTCGTTCCGCACCAGCTCGTCTCCCACCTGGGGCCCGTTGCCGTGCACGATCACGATGCGCCAACCCTGGCGCGCCAGCTCGACGATGGGCGCGACGCTCTCGCGTGCATGGCGAAACTGGTTGGTGACCGTGGCCGGCTCGCCGGCACGAGCCAGCGCGTTTCCACCAAGTGCTAGAACCGCGGTCGGCAAAAAAAGTCCTCCAAGCTAGTTCCAGCGCAAGGGGCGAGCAAGCTCAAAACCGCCCGGTGTCGGGTGGCAATCCGAGCACGCCTCGCAGGCTTCCCCACGCTCGACCGAACTCCGCCCAATCGCCGATGCGCAGGGCCGAATCGGCGTGCTGGAGCCAGCGCCGAGCCTCGTCCAGACGCCCGGCCTGCGCCGCGCCGGGGGGCGACGGCACCGTGGCGCCGAGCAGATTGCTCCAGGCTTCCTTCAAAGTCCGGCCCGCACCCACTCGCGGGCGGCCATCGCCCGGGGCCGCGACGCTCACCCACGCCAGCACGATGCCACCTGATGGACGCGGCGCAAAGTAGGCCTGATACGCCACCGGCCCGTTGGCGCCGAGATCGATCCGCAGGGGGCCGCGTTCCAGCTTCCCCCCATCCTCCCGGATCGAGTCGTTGAGCGCGTCGTATGACGGAAAGTTCGACCAGATACTCTCGAGCGTTCCCGGGACCGGCAGGGTCGTGGCGGAGTCGAGTCGCACGAGCTGGAGGCGGCTACGGCCCTCGTTACGGGCCCCCACGAGAATAGCACTCAACCGCCGCTGGCCCGGCGACTCGAACGTGGTTACTACCAACGGACCCGATGTGTCCGAGGCCCATCCAGTTTGTGGAGCTGGAGGTGGCGCGTTCGGGTCGCTCTGCTGGCCGCTCATCGTTCCCGCTCTCCAGGGCACCCGTTCCATAGCCTTGGCCTGAAGCCGGAACAGGTCGACGGGATACGACGCCACCCCGAGCACCGCCTCGGGAATCGACGAGGCAGGCTCGACCACGCCGTCCGACAGGCGGGCCCAGGTTTCTCCCAACGCGTCCGCCTCCGGCTGCAGATACACGCGGGTAGCGCCAGTCTCGGCATTCACGGTGCCGAGGAATGCGGCTCGGATCGACCCAACCCGCTGGTCCTTCCAGGACACTCGCCCGGTGAGTGGGAACGTCGTCGAGCTGAGGTAGCCGTCGAGGAGCCATACGAGCTGGCCTTCCACCACCCGAGCGTTGGGAGCACTCCAGTCCGCGAACGGCGCCAGCCACCGCAGCCGGTCTTCGGGCGAGAGTCTCCAGTCGATGCGGCTCCCCGGTCGCACACTGCCCAGCAGCTCACCGGCCTGCAGCGCCCAGGCCAGAACCAGCCGCCGGAGCCAACCGCCCACCGGTACGCCGGGGCCGTCGCCCCGATGGATCAGGTAGTCGGGAGCTCCGGGGCTCACTCCGGCGCGGAGCTCGAGCGCCACCGAGGGCGCCGGTCGGGGCAGCGTGTCACCGAGGCGATAGTACAACGGCTCTCCTGCCGGGCTCACCCGATGGTCGGCAATGGCATTGGTCAACATTCTTGCCGGGGGAGCCGATCGCACCAGCAGCCAGACTGGACGGCGCTTTACAGTGGGAGTGAGAATGGTGGGAGACAGCGCCAGGAGCCGGCTCGAGTCAGCCGGCAATGCCTGGGCGATTGCACTCGGGTTCCAGAGCGAGGGCACAGCTGGCGGAGTCGGTGAACCGCCACCCTTGAGCGCGACATCCTGGAGCACTTCCAGTCCATAGCCCATTCGTCCGAGCTGCTCCAGCGCTCTCGGGTCGATGATGGGCGTGTCCGAGCTCCCCATGAAGGAGGGCAAGGCGAAGTGGCCCACCAGGGAAGTGCCGGCCAGCACGATCCATCCGCCAATGGCCAGCGTGTGCCTGGGTCGCATGGCCCACACCGCGGAGACACCCCCGGCCGCGAGCGCAACGCCGGCAAGGACAGGCGAAACCCACAGCACGGCGCGCCAGGCCGAAGGATCGATCAGATCGGCCGGCCCGGCCACCAGCTCGTAGGGCTCGAGCAGATAGCCCCAGGCGAGCCCGATTCCCAGCAGCGCCAGCAACCAGCCGATGTGGGCGCGCGCATGATCGTTGATGGCCGGCCGCCGCTCGATCCATCGAATGGCACCCACGAGGCCGTAGAGTGCGGTGACACCAGTCAGGGCGAGCAGCACCAACAGAATCAGGAAGCCGTGGGTGGCGCGCCAGACCGGAAGTTGTCCCACGTAGAGGCCGAGGTCGCGACCCAACAGCGGATCGCTCACATTGTAGGAAACCCCTTCCCAGGCCAGGGTAACTTGCCGCCACCAGCCGGATGCTCCGGCCCCCACCAGAATGCCGAGCAGAGCGCCGGTGACTACCGCGACAGTAAGCAGCGCGCGCGGGGTGAGCGCTTCCCTGAACTCGAGATTGGCGACATTGCGCCGGACCTGGACCGTCCCCACGGCGCGGTACACCAGCAGCAGGTGGCCGATGAACCAGGCAGCCGCCACCAGGCAGCCGCAGAGCTCGAGGGTGAGACGGAGCAGATGCCAATCGAAGAGGAAGGTGGCGGCGGCGGGTGACAGCTCGGCCGCCCACCAGCGGTCGGCCAGGAGAGTAGCGGTCCAGCGGCCCACGAAGAGCAGCACGACCAGTGCGGCCAGCACCGCGGTGACGCGACGGCCGCGGCGAGACATTTAACCCTTACCGCTCACGTTCTTTTCAGTTCCGGTTACGCTTTTCTGACTTTCGAGCCAGCCCTCGACTTCGGCCCGGTACGCGTCGCGCAATTCCGGATCGGTGGCCTCGAAGCGCATCACCAGCACCGCCTGGGTATTGGAGGCGCGGAGCAGTCCCCATCCGTGGGGAAAGGTGATTCGGACGCCATCGATCGTGTTCACCGGATAGAGCGCGGCGAAATGGACGGCCGCGTGCTCGACCAGCTCGAACTTCTCCTCCTCGGCGCACTCGACTCGTATTTCGGGGGTCGCAAACGTTCGCGGGAGGTCGGCCAGATGGGAGGCGAGACCGAAACGCTGCCGGCTCACGATCTCGAGCAGCCGCGCGGCCGCGAACAAGGCGTCATCGAAACCGAGGTAGTCTCCCCCGAAGAACATGTGCCCGCTCATCTCGCCGGCGAGCGGAGCCTTGAGCTCTTTCATCTTGGCTTTGATCAGTGAGTGCCCGGTCTTCCACATGACGGGCCGCGCACCCGCGGCGGTGAGGGCCTGGGGTAGCACCTCGGAGGACTTTACGTCGAAGATCACCGGCGTGCCGGCACCGAAGCGCCGGACGGCATCGCGCCCGAAGATTACCAGGAGCTGGTCGCCATAGATGATCTCGCCGGTCTCGTCCACCGCCCCAATCCGATCGGCGTCTCCATCAAAGGCAATACCCAGCTCCGCTTCCGTCCGCCTGACTTCCATCTGAAGGTCCCGCAGGTTTTCCGGGACGGTGGGGTCGGGATGATGGTTGGGGAAAGTCCCGTCCGACTCGCAGAACAGCGGGGTCACTTCGGCGCCGAGCCCTCTGAGCGTAGACACCGCGATGAGGCTGCCCACACCGTTTCCGCAATCCACCACTACCCTGACGGCCCGCTCCAGCCGGTGCCGGCTGATGATCCCCTCGCGATACCGCTGCAGCACCGAGCTGTCCGCCGTTTCCCTTCCCTGGCCCGAGCGCCACCGCTCCGCCATGATGATCTCCCACAACTCCAGGATATCGTCCCCGTGGAAAGCCTCGCCCGCAAGGACCATCTTGAAGCCGTTGAACTCGGGCGGATTGTGCGAGCCGGTGACTTGCAGACCCCCATCGGTGCCGAGCGCCGACACGCCGAAGTAAAGCGCCGGGGTTGGAAGGGTACCGACATCGATCGCGGTGCCGCCGGCATCGGCGATGCCCTGCCGAACACCCTGGGAGAGAGCCGGACCGGAAGGCCGGTTGTCCCGCCCTACCGCGATGACCGGTGGATGTCCCAGCCGATCGGTGGCGACGCTGGCGAAGGCGCGTCCCAGTGCCCGGGCGAAGGCCGGGGTGAGCTCCCGGTCGACCAACCCCCGCACGTCATATTGCCGGAATACGGACTTGGGGACGTTCATTCTTCCTCGGATCGAGAGTCAGGAGTCAGGCCCGACCTCCTATCGATTGTTTCCGCTTTCAGCCGCCACCGGAATCTCCGTCTGCGACTGCGTCAGGGTTCCGGCACTGCGCAGGGCCGCATCGAAGGCTCCGCGCGGCCAGAACCCGAATACCACCACGGCGGCCACCGACACTGCGATTGTCGCCGCCGCTGCCGGGGCCAGCCGAAGCGAGCGGTAAGACTGTTCATCCGGTGCGCTCTTCATGTACATCGCCATGATCACCGGGAGATAGTACCCTACCGAAATGACACTGGTGACTACCAGAACGATCGGGAGGAGCACCTGTCCTTCCGCGATGACGGCGGAGAGAATGTACCACTTCCCCATGAAGCCGAAGGTGCCGGGAAAGCCGATCAGCGAGAGCATACACACGCTGAGCCCGAACGCGATCCAGGGACGGGTCGAGGCGAGTCCGGCGATACTGTCGTAGGTGACGTTGCGCTCGCCGTCGCGGCCCAATGCCGCCAGGAAGCCGAAGCTGGCCAGAGTGGTCAGGCCGTACGCTGCCAGATAGAGCAGCACCGCGCCGGCGCCCATGCGGGTTCCCGGCCATACCGCCACCAGGAGATAGCCGGCGTGGGCGATGGAGCTATAGGCCAGCATCCGTTTGAGCGATCGCTGGGCTAGCGCCACCAGGTTGCCGACTACCATCGATGCGATGGCCAGACCCGCCACGACCGGCTGCCACAGTCCGCCCGCCGCGGGGAACGCCTCCAGCAGTACCCGAACCAGGCCCGCGAACGCGGCGGCTTTGACCCCCGTCGCCATGAAGGCAGTGACCGGAGTGGGCGAGCCGTCGTAGACATCGGGGGCCCACATATGGAACGGCACGGCGGCCACCTTGAATCCAAACCCGATCAGCAGGAGTCCCAGGCCCAGCGCCGCCATGATCGAGAGCCGGCCCCCGGCGAGCTGCGCACCGATGAGGGAAAGATTGGTGGTTCCCGTCGCCCCATAGACCAGCGCGACGCCGTAGAGCAGGAATCCCGATGCAAAAGCGCCGATCAGGAAGTACTTGAGCGCGGCCTCGGACGATGACGCATTCCCCCGGTTGTAGCCGGCCAGGACGTACACCGCAATGGACATGAGCTCGAGGCCCAGGAACAGCACGATCAGGTCTTCCGCTCCGCTCAGGAACATCATCCCGGTAGTCGCCAGCAGGATCAACGGGTAGTACTCCGGCGCGAACAGCCGCTCGCGCTCCATATAGCCGAGCGACAGCAGGATGGTCCCGGCGGCCGAGAAGAGACAGAGGGCCACGGCGGCATAGCGGAACGGGTCGAGCGCAATCATCTGGGCCAGCCCCAGCGGCCTCGCCCCGTTGGCCCAGAGTGCCGCCAGCCCAGCCCCCGCCACTATCACTCCGGCAAGGCTGAGCCAGCCCGCCAGCCGGCTGTCCTCTGCCGTCTCGTGCCGCCAGCTCGCGAAGAGCAGGACGAGGAGCGACCAGCAGGACAGGAGAATCTCCGGGAGGAGGCCGATGACGATGTCCAGCGGTTTGCTCAGGTCCAACTCCATCAGCGGCTCCCCTGCCCTGCGGACGAAGTTGCCTCGACGCTCGCGGTGGTGGGCGTTGCGCTCGGGCTGACCAGCTCGACGTAGCGCCGGGTGGCCGGCTCCATGCGGCGCAGCACGGGGCCGGGAAAGAGGCCGAGCCACACGATCCCGACGATCAGAGGGAGGAGGACCGCCAGCTCTCTCCCCGTCAAGTCGGTGAGGCCCTCATTCTCGGCCTTGTCGAGCGGGTTGAAGATCATGCGTTGCAAGGCCCACAGCAGGTACGCCGCGGCAAAGATCACCCCGGTGGTGGCGAGGCCGGTGGCCCACGGATAAGCGGAAAAGCTTCCCAGCAGCACCAGGAACTCTCCCACGAAACCGTTGAGACCGGGCAGCCCGATCGAGGAAAGCGCAACAACGGTCAGCACCAGGCTGAAAATCGGCACCACCCGGGCGATACCACCGTACGCATCGATGAGGCGGGTGTGGCGCCGCTCGTAGATCATGCCGATCAGAAGGAACAGCGCGCCCGTCGAGATCCCGTGACTGATCATGACCATGAGCGCGCCCTGGACGCTGATCACGCTGACGCCCCAGATCCCCAGCATCACGAAGCCGAGGTGGCTCACCGAGGAATACGCTACCAGCTTCTTGATATCGGGCTGCACCATGGCGACCAACGCGCCGTAGATGACCCCGACGACTGCAAGCACCACCATCAAATGGCTGACCGCGGGCGATAACGCGACCTGGGGAAAGAACGGAACCGCAAACCTGAGGAAGCCGTAGGTGCCGATCTTGAGCATGACCGCGGCCAGCAACACACTGCCGGCGGTGGGCGCTTCCACATGCGCGTCGGGCAACCAGGTGTGGAGCGGAAAGATCGGGACCTTGATTGCAAACGCCAGGGCGAATGCGGCGAAGAGCCACGGTGCGGCCGATCCTAGCGTCCCGGCGTTGGCGAGCAGATGCTGATAGGAGAACGACAGGGTTCCCGTGGCCGCCGCAATCTTCCAGGCCATCACCACGATGGCCACCAGCATGAGGAGCGAGCCGGCCATGGTATAGATGAAGAACTTGATGGCCGCGTACAGGCGGTTGGCACCGCCCCAGATCCCGATGATGAAGTACATCGGGATCAGCATGATCTCGAAGAAGACATAGAAGAGGAAGAGGTCGAGCGCGATGAACACCCCGACCAGGCCGGTCAGCAACGTGAGCATCAAGGCGTAAAACGCGCGCTCCTTCTTCGTAATCGAGCTCCAGCTGGCCAGCACGCTCAGCGGCATCATGACCGTGGTGAGCAGGACCATGAAGAGCGAGATACCGTCGATCCCCACCTGATAGCTGATCCCCCAGCGGGGAATCCATGGGGCGGACGAGATCAGCTGCATGTCGCCCCGGCTCGGGTCGAATACCCACCAGAGTCCGATCGAAAGCAGGAATTCGAGAATGGTGACGGCGAGCGCCATGCGCTTGGCGCTCCGCTCGTCCCCCAGAAGGACGGGCACCACGCCCGCGAGCGGGAGCAGGATCAGCGCGTGGAGAATCCACCGGCTGTAGGAGATCGCGGCGAGAAGCTCAGTCATCGGGACGTTACCGGATCATGCTGTGCAGCACCCACAACGCTCCGACCAGGAACAGAACGATGTATACGCCTACCTGGCCGGTCTGCAGCCGGCTCCCCAGCCAGCCGAGGCCGCGGGAGAGCCTGGCCGTTCCGTTCACCGCTGCGCCGTCCACCAGTCCCTGATCCACGCCGCGCCAGAGCACGAACCGGGAGAGCCACACCACCGGGCGCACGATCACCCGGTCGTAGAGCTCATCCACGTAATACTTACGGTACACCACCCGGGCGAGGCCGGTGTCGGCCGGAGCCTGGTCCGCCGGGAGGGCAGGACGCCGAAGAGTGGCCCACCAGCCCAGGACCAGTCCGGCAACCCCGATGGCGACGGCGGCTCCGACCAGGAAGAACTCGGTCTGCCCATGCGGCATCTGCAGCCGGAAGATCCCGGCCGCCGGCGCGGTCACCGGCTCGAGCCAGCGTTCGAGCGCGGCGCCGCCTCCCAGGAAGGGAGGCAGGTTGATCAGACCTCCGATGGCGCTCAGGACTCCGAGCACCACCAGCGGGCCGGTCATGACCCAGGGAGCTTCATGGAGATGACCCCGCTCGGTCTCGCCGGTTCGGTTGCCGTCCAGGAAGGTGAGGGTCATCAGCCGGGCCATGTAGAAGGCGGTGAGAAACGCGGCGACGATGCCCATGGCGTAAAACAGATAGTAGATCGGGATCGATTCGCCGCGCGCAAATGCGGCGGCCAGTATCTCGTCCTTGGAGAAGAAGCCGGAGAATGGTGGCACCCCCGCTATCGCGAGCGTCGCGATCAGCATGAGCCAGAAGGTGACCGGCATGTACTCCTTGAGGCCGCCCATGTTTCGCATGTCCTGCGCGTCGGCATGGGAATGGGTGGCGTGATATGCGCGGTGCATAGCGTAGATCACGCTGCCGGCCCCCAGGAATAAGAGCGCCTTGAAGAAGGCGTGGGTGGCCAAGTGAAAGATGCCGGCGGTGTAAGCTCCGCTCCCGACCGCCAGGAACATGTAGCCCAGCTGCGATATGGTGGAGTAGGCCAAGACCTTCTTGATGTCGTACTGGCGCAAGCCGATGGTGGCTGCGAAGAGGGCAGTCAGCGCCCCGATGCCGGCCACAACCGTGCTCGAGAGCGGCGCCAGAGCGAACAGCACGTTGGTCCGGGCAACCAGATAGACGCCCGCGGTGACCATGGTGGCCGCGTGGATGAGGGCGGAGACCGGCGTAGGTCCGGCCATGGCGTCGGGCAGCCAGGTGTAGAGCGGAATCTGGGCCGATTTGCCGGTGCAGCCGAGAAACAGAAACAGGGTAATGGCGGTCACCACTTGGCCGCCGGCGGATAGTACGGCGGGGGCTCGATCCACCATGCCGGTAAACGTCAGCGTGCCCAGCGTGTGCCAGATCAGGAACATCGCCATCAGAAAGCCGAAGTCCCCGATCCGGTTGACGATGAACGCCTTCTTTCCCGCGTCTGCGTTGACCTTGTCGTTGAACCAGAAGCCAATCAGCAGGTAGGAGCAGAGACCGACACCCTCCCATCCGATGAACATGACCGGGAAGCTGGATCCGAGCACCAGCACCAGCATGAAGACGACGAACAGATTCAGGTACGCGAAGTAGCGGGCATAACCCGGATCTTCGCGCATGTACCCCACGCTGAATAGATGGATGAGGCTGCCCACCCCGGTGACTATCAGCAGCATGACCGCGGAGAGCTGATCCACCTGGAACGCCATGTCGATCTGGAGCGGACCGACCGGCAGCCAGCGCCACAAGCTCACGATGACCGGTGCGTGAGGCGGGTGTCGCAGAAGCTCGAGGAAGACGCCCGCGGCGACCACGAACGCCCCCACCAGGACCCCCGCTCCTACGGCCGACACGGCGTTCTTGGCCCCGGGGCGGCGCAGCGAGAGGGCGCCGTTGACCATGAAGCCAAGCAGCGGCAGGGCGACGGTGAGCCAGACGAGTGAGACCATCACGCTGTGATTGGTCAT
>JBJMPK010000011.1:0-4985 GCA_045803245.1 Gemmatimonadales bacterium | reverse complement strand
CGGTCGAGACCGGAACCACCCCTCGATCGTCCTGTGGAGCGCCGGCAACGAGATCGGGGAGCAGAGCACGCCGGACGGGGTGCAGGTGCTCCGCCGCCTCCTCGCGATCTTCCACCGGGAGGATCCGACGCGGCCGGTCACCACCGGCAACGACAAGATCGCCGCCGACGGCCCGGCAGCCACGCTCGCCTTTCTGAACGCGCTGGACATCGTGGGCTACAACTATGTGGACCGCTGGCATGAGCGGCGGGAGCTGTTTGCCAGCGAGGACCGGCACCGGCATCCCGACTGGAAAATGATCGGCACCGAGAGCGGCACCATCTTCCAGTCCTTCGACGAGCGCTACTCCCTGGGGGACGACTCCGCGGTGGTGCGGCCCAACTACACCTCCGGCATGCTCCAGGCGGAGCGGCTCTGGAAGTGGATCACGCTCAACGACTACTTCGCCGGGAACTTCATGTGGACCGGGATCGACTACCTGGGCGAGAGCACCTGGCCCTTCAAGGGATTTGGCTCCGGGGCCTTGGACATCACCGGGATCCCGAAGGATGGGTACTACCTGTATCAGAGCCTCTGGACCGATGGTCCGGTGCTCCACCTTTTCCCGCACTGGAATTGGCCGGGCCGGCTCGGGCAGGTGATCCCGGTGCTGGCTTACACCAACTGCAACATCGTGGAGCTGTTTCTCAATGGACGCTCCCTGGGCGAAAAGCGGCTCGAGTTTCCGGCCCAGGGGACATCCGGCGGCTGGAACAGCTACGCGCAACCAGTCATCCATCCCACGACCAGCGATCTGCACCTGAGCTGGGACGTGCCCTACGAGCCGGGGGTGCTCCGGGCGGTGGGCAAGCGGCGGGACGGCACGCCGGCCTGTGAAGCGGAAGTGCGGACTGCCGGCTCGCCTGCCGTTATTCGCCTCTCCGCCTACCACGACACCATCACCACCGCACCGGGCGACGTGGCGCAGGTGGCCTTCGAGATCGTGGACTCCGCGGGCACGGTCGTCCCCACGGCGGCAAACCTTCTGAGCTTTACGGCGACCGGCGGCAAGCTTCTCTTGGTGGACAACGCCAATCTCCAGGATCTCGAGCCCTATCGCGCTGACGGGCGGCACGCGTTCAACGGTCGCGGGTTGGCGATTCTGCGGGCTGAGAAGCCTGGGGTGCTGCGGGTGAGCGCCAGCGCGGACGGGTTACGACCGGCGAGCATGAAGATCCAAGTAGTGCACGGGGCAGTAGTCGAGAGTGTCCCGACAACCGACCGGAAGTGACAAAGCAAAAGCGCATCACGACCGTAATGTTTTTTTGTTGTTGTGGGGTGGTGGGGCACCCTTTTCACTGAACCAAAAGACTAGATGTGCTACGCTGACCAGTCCGTGTAACCTTCGTGTTTCTCCGTGTCTCCGTGGTGCGCTTTTGCTTTAGCTCCTACTGGGCAACCTTAGTGACAGTCTGCCAGGTACGCGTGGTCTGCTCTGAACCGAATGTCTTCTCGATCAGGGTCATGAAGACCGGCCCCTTGGGGGTCCGGACATAGGCACTGAAGACGGCGTTGCCATCGACCGCGAGAATCCGCGCGCCGTGGATTTCCGGGGGCAGAGTGAGCTTCGAGCCCGGTCGCTCGCGGAGAAACGTGACGATGCGCTTGGCGTCCGCCGGCAGACGGAAGGCTTGGTAGGGATCGGACGCCAGCAGCTCCCGCAGCGCGTCGATCCGGCGCACGATGGTGAGAAAGGTCCGGCCCAGTCGCTTGGTCATGGCGGCTTCGGCCTTCTGCTGGAGCGTCGCTTCCGAGGCAGATGCGGCGGTGAAGACCAGATTGCCGCTGGAGAGGAAGGTGCTCACGTCGGTGAACCCCGCAGTCTCGAATGTCCGCTTCAGCTCGGACATCTTGGCGTTCATCGGGCTGACGCCGCGAAGGAAGGCGGCATACCTTGGCATGGCGGAAACTATCGCCGAATGACGGTGCTGTTGAAGAGTTGGGGCGCGATCAGAAACTCGATGAGAGATCCGGGAGCCAGCAGGACTTCGCCCGAGCGGAACGGCTCACCGCCGCCGCTGGGGCGGGCGAGGAATTGGACCGAGCCGTTGCCGACCAGGTTCTGCGGGATGACGAAACTGCCGTCCATACCAGGATGCACGGTGCCCATGCGATGGTTGATCCCCGACCCGGTGGCGTAGACCTCCATCGGCAGGGCGTTCTGATTGGTGACTCGCACCTCGACCGATCCGGCGGTGGGGGCCGCCTCGCCGCCGCCCGAATGGGCACACGCGGAGGCTGTCAGGACCAATGCAGGAACGAGGAGCCGCAATGCGTGAAGCACTTACTCTCCAGGTCTGAGGCGCCACCAAGTATGCCGACCGGCCGACCGGGGCGCCAGTCCGCAACTGCAACAGCCACTGCAACAGCGCACCACGGAGACACGGAGAAATACGGAGGTTGCACGGAAACTGCAAAAGATCACTGCGGTAAGATTCTTTGTTATTGCGGGGTGGTGGGGCAACCTTTAGTTCACATGAATGCAAGAGGTACTGCGCTGACCGGTCCGTGCAGCCTCCGTGTTTCTCCGTGGCTCCGTGGTGCGCTGTTTCTCATCGCACTGACCGTCGTCGCCACCCCAGTCCAGGGTCAGCTTCGCGTTGCCTCGCCCGACGGGCGCAACCGGGTCACGGTCGAGCTCCGCGATGGCCGGCTGACCTACAGCCTTGCCCGCGACGGGCGCTCGCTGATCCTCCCCTCGCAGCTGGGCTTCGTGTTCCGGGGGGCGCCCCCGCTCCGGGACGGACTCCGCATCACGGACACCACTCGACAGTCGCACGACGAGTGGTGGACCCAGCCCTGGGGCGAGGTGGCCCGGGTGCACGACCACCATAACGAGCTTGCGGTCACGGTTACGGAGACCGCCCGACCCGACCGCCCGACCGCCCGACGCTTCACCCTCCGGGTGCGCGCCTTCGACGACGGGGTGGGCTTCCGCTACGAGCTTCCCGAGCAGCCCGGGCTCGGCGAATTCCAGATCAGCGACGAGCTCACCGAGTTCGCTCTGGCGGACAACGCGCGCGCCTGGTGGATCCCCTCCAACTGGGCCCGGAAGGACCGCTCCGAGATGCTGTACTCGTCCGGACCGGTAAGCGTGCTCGACAGCGTACAAACCCCGCTCACGATGCAGACGCAGGACGGCCGCACTTACCTGGTGATCCACGAGGCGAACCTGGCCGACTACGCCCGGATGTTCCTCCGGGGAACCCGCACCGAGAGCCGGGTGCTCACGGCCGCCCTGGCGCCGATGGCCGACGGGATCAAGGTGCGGGGCCGCACTCCGTTCGTCACACCCTGGCGGACCATCCAGCTGGCGGACAAGGCCACCGACCTGGCGCCTTCGCTGCTCGGCCTCAACCTCAATCCGCCCAATGCGCTGGCCAGCACCGATTGGATCCACCCCATGAAGTACGTCGGGATCTGGTGGGGCATGCACCTCGGCACCATGACCTGGAGCTCCGGGCCCAAGCACGGAGCCACGACCGAGAATGCCAAGCGATACATCGACTTCGCCGCGGCCAACGGATTCGGCGGCGTGCTGGTTGAGGGATGGAACACGGGATGGGATGGCGACTGGATCGCCAATCGGGAGGCCTTCTCATTCACCCAGGCATACCCTGACTACGACCTCGCGGGCGTTGCGGCGTACGCGAAGGAGAAGGGTGTGCGGCTGATCGTACACAACGAGACCTCAGGCGGGATTCAAAACTACGAGCGCCAGCTGGACAGCGCCTTCACTCTCTACCGGTCGCTGGGGCTCGATGCCATCAAGTCAGGCTACGTGACCGACCTGACCAGTGAAGGCCACTCGCACTACTCGCAGTACATGGTGCGGCACTACCGCAAGGTGATCGAGGCGGCTGCGCGGTACGGCATCATGCTCGACGTCCACGAGCCGATGCACGATACCGGAGAGCGTCGCACCTACCCGAACATGATGAGCCGCGAAGGCGCGCGGGGGCAGGAGTACAACGCCTGGAGCGGCGACGGGGGCAACCCGCCGGAGCACGAGACCATTCTCTTCTTCACCAGGCTCCTGGCTGGACCGATGGATTACACGCCGGGGATCTTCGACATCCTCGAACGAAGCAGCGGACATGCCCGCCGGCCCGAAGAGGCGCGGGTGCGCACCACCCTGGCCAAGCAGCTCGCGCTGTACGTCGTGCTTTACTCGCCGCTGCAGATGGCGGCCGATCTCCCAGAGAATTACGAACGCCAGCCCGCCTTCCAGTTCATTCGCGACGTCGCGGTAGACTGGGATACGACCAGGGTGCTCGACGGCAGGATCGGCGACTACGTCGCGGTCGCGCGACGAGTGCGCGGGGGCCAGAGCTGGTTCGTGGGCGCGATCACGGATGAGGAAGCCCGTACTCTGGAGGTCCCGCTCTCCTTCCTCACGCCGGGCCGGCGGTACGTCGCCGAGATCTATGCCGACGGCCCCAAGGCGAACTGGCTGACCAATCCCCTCCCGGTCACCATCACCAAGCGTCCGGTGACCTCCGCGACTCGGCTCCGCGTGAGACTGGCGCCAGGCGGCGGCCAAGCGATTCGGATCACTCCGGTACGATGAGTTGCGGAAGAGCAATGCAGATGGGCCTCACCACTTGCTTTGCTTGTTGATGAGTGATGAGCGTGTCCGTTATGGATGAGCTGAAAGCGCTGCGCTCGCTCGCCCGGTCGATGGGAGTCCATACCCGCTACATCAACGGTCTGGGCAAACGCGTCACGGTAGCACCCGAGACCCTGATGCGCGTCTGCGCCGCGCTGGGTGCCCCGATAGATCGGCCGGGTGATGCCGCCGTCGCACTGCGGGCGCACCGGGAGACCACGAAGGGGGAGCTCGTGTCACCCGTGCTGGTGGCCTGGGACGGGGCCCTTCGCCCGCTCGCGATCTCGGCTGACCGCCCGATCCAGGTTCAGGTGCAGCTTGACGACGGAGGGGTTGT
>JBJMPK010000172.1:0-13797 GCA_045803245.1 Gemmatimonadales bacterium | reverse complement strand
GCTCGCGACTGCGGGTAACGTGACCCAGAACGGTGTGTCGGCGTCCTACCTGTTCCAGGGGACGGCGCCAGCGGTGGCGGCCGTTGGCAATATCCCTTCTCCCAGGCTCTCGGCCTTTCAGAGTCCCCTCCCCCCTCAGGCGTTCCACGACATGCTCCGAGCCCGGGAGCGAGCGCTGTCACAGAGCGCACAGAGCCCGGGAGTGGCGCTGTTCAGTCAGGGCCGTGTCACTAGTGCTGCGGCCTTGCCTCCCGTCGTCGGGGAGCAGCGCTCGTTCGAGGTGTGCGCCAACGCCGATTGCAAGTCGTTCGTGCAGACGACCGCGACGGCACGCTCGGTGGGTCAGCGGGTCGCCATATTCGTTGACGACGCTGCGCCCGCCGGCGGCTACACCACGACGGATCTGGACAACGTGCAGCGGGTGTTCGACCAGTTTCTCTATCCTATCGATACCACGCATTTCGGACGCGAATCGGACATCGACGGAAACGGTGTGGTGATCGTTCTGTTGACCCAGCACGTCAACCAGCTCAGCCCCCACTGTAGTAACACCAATCTGGTTACGTTGGGCTATTTCTTCGGAGCCGATTTACTGCCGCCCTCGCCGACCAATCCGGGGTCGAACGAGGGGGAGATCTTCTACGGTCTGGTACCAGATCCCAATAACCTCGACTGCCAGATCTCGGCGTCGTTTGCCGAGACCCACCTGCCGGCCACGTTCATCCACGAGTTCCAGCACATGATCAGCTTCAATCAGCACGTGCTGGTACGCCACGGTACCTCGGAGGATACCTGGCTCAACGAGGGACTCTCCCACTTTGCCGAGGAGCTCGGCGGCCGCCTGGTGCCCGATACGGAGTGCCCCACAGGGTCCTGTTTCGGCGAGTTCCTGGCTGCCGGGGACGTCGAAAATGCATTCGCATATCTCGCCTCGCCAGAGGACTTCTTCCTTATCGAGCCGGACACTTCAACCGGGACGCTCCAAGAGCGCGGCGCCAACTGGCTCTTTGTCCGGTGGCTGGCCGACCACTTTGCCAGTGACACGATCCTCGGCACCGACCTGACCCTCCGCCTCGAAGCCACGTCTGCTCTCGGGAGCGCCAACGTGGAAGCCCAGACCGGGGAGAGCTTCTCCATACTGGTCGGCCAGTGGCAGTTGGCAAACTATCTCGATGACCTTCCCGGCTTCACCGAGCCGACCGGACGCCTCCGGTACAAGAGCTGGAACTTCCGGGAGCAGGCCAGTGCTCAAGGGATTGGGTATCCGCTGGTCCCGGACATTACCGACGGCGTCGGTTACTCCCACAGCGGGGTACTCCGGGCCGGGTCGGGGAGGCACATTCGCGTGGTGCAGGATGCGGGGGCCGCGGGGGTCGACTTGGCGCTCTCCGCACCCAACGGCACGGAGCTCCCCAGTACCATCGCGCCAAGGATCGCCCTGGTTCGGGTGCGTTGAAACCCATGATCTTCTTTGTGGTCGTGGCCGCCATCTTTGCCGGGTACGGCACCGCTTACCTCGCCAGCGACGACGTGCGTTACCTCACCCGGGCCGGCTTCGAGGAGACTCGGATCCTCCAGTCCCGGCAGCCGATAGACCGGTTGGTCCGCCAGCCCCACCTCGATCCCGCACTGCGGGGCTCTCTCACGCTGGTGCTGCAGGCGAGAGACTATGCCGCACGGCTGGGTCTGAAAGCGAAGGAGACCTACACCACATATGCGGACGTCGGCCGGGACACGCTCCTGTTGGTCCTTCAGGCAGCGCCCCGAGACTGCATCTGTCCGCATACCTGGAAGTATCCCATCGTTGGAAAGATCCCCTACAAGGGTTTTTTCGACGCCTCCGCCGCCCGCCGGGAGGCGGCCCGGTTCGCGGCTCGGGGGTACGATACCTACCTTCGCCCTTCGTCCGCCTTCTCCACCCTCGGCTGGTTCAACGACCCGCTACTGTCGACCGCGCTTACCCGCGATTCGGTCGAGCTGGCCGCCACCGTGTTTCACGAGATCGCGCACAACACCCTCTACGTGAAGAGTGCCACGCCTTTCAACGAGAGCTTTGCCCAGATGGTGGGCTACCACTCCGCCCAGAAGTTCTTCCTGGAGCGCGGCGATAGCGCCAGCGCGCAGCAGGCAGCGGACCGCTGGCACGATGAGATCGTGCTGGGCGACTACTATGCCGGCCTGGTTGCCCGCCTGGAGTCTCTATATGCGGGGCATCCCGATTCGACAGCGCTGGAGGAAGGCCGGCGGTCGGCCGCCGCATGGGCCCACTCCCAGCTGGAAGGGCCGGTGGCACAGCGACTCCGCACGCTGCGGATCGGCCGCCTCACCGAACGACCGATCAACAACGCCCAATTGATAGGCGCCAGGATTTATCGCACCCGGCTCGACCTGTTCGACCAGTGGTACCGGGACCACGACCAGGATGTCCGCCGGAGCGTGAGCGATCTGAAGACGCTGATGCAGGGAGCCGAGGGGGACAGCGCCTATGCCCGGCTGGAGCGGGCGGTGGGCGACTCATTGACGCAATCGAAATAGCTCGCAACGCCGGATACTTCCGCAGGATCTTCTATGGATGAAACCCTCGTAGAACGCCAGCAGCCCCGGATGCTCCGGGAGCTCACCGACTTCCTGTCCATCCCCAGCATCAGTGCCTTGCCGGCTCATGCGCCGGATTGCCGCCGGGCCGCCGAGTGGTTGGTCAAGCACCTCGAAGGGCTGGGATGCCCGGTCGTGAACCTCGTCGAAGGGCCGGGCCACCCGGTCGTCTGGGCCGAGAGTCCCCGGATACCAGACGCGCCCACCCTTCTGATCTACGGGCACTACGATGTGCAGCCCCCCGACCCGCTCGAGGAGTGGAAGACTGAGCCGTTCGCCCCAACGGTGCGCGACGGCAAGCTGTATGCTCGTGGGGCTTCGGACGACAAGGGCCAGGTCTTTTGTCTGCTCAAGGCGTATGAGGCGGTGCTGGACTCGAAGCGCCGGCCGCCGCTCAACCTGCACTTCATCTTCGAGGGCGAGGAGGAATGCGGCGGGAATGTGATCTACGAGCTGCTGCATCGCGAGCCGGAGCGCACCCGCGCCGACGCCGTCCTGGTATGCGACATGTCGTACTACGCACCCGAATGGCCCGGGGTGTACACCGCGCTTCGCGGGCTGTGCTACGCTGAGATCAACGTCCGCACCCTTCAGCGCGACCTTCACTCGGGTACCTATGGCGGGGTGGCTCCCAACGCCATTGAGACCTTGGTGCGAATCCTCGCCGAGCTCAAGGGCCCAAACGGCGAGATCCGTTTGCCTGGCTTGTATGAAGCGGTGACGCCACCCACCAGGAGTGAGCTCGACGCCTGGAACCAGCTGCCGTTCGACCGCGAGGATTTCCTCCGGCGTGAGGTTACCGGCCGGACGCTGACCGGACTCGAGAATCGGAGCGTGTTCGAGAGGGTCTGGGCCCTTCCCACCTTTGAGATTCACGGCATCAAAGGCGGATTCATCGGGGACGGAGCCAAAACCGTTATCCCAGCCCAGGCGACCGCCAAGGTGAGTCTCCGGCTGGTGCCGGGCCAGAAATACGAGGTTGTCGCTCGAGCCCTCGAGGAGGCGGTGGCCAGGCTCGCTCCCAAATGGGCCGAAGTGAAGGTGACCTCGCTGCATGGGGGAGACCCGGTTCAGGTCGACGTCAACGCGCCGGCCTTCGCCGTATTGGACCAGGCCTTCACCGAAGTCGTGGGCAGGGGGGCGGTGAGGGTGCGAGCAGGAGGCTCCATTCCGATCGTGCCGGAGCTGGGCCTTACCGGCGCTCCGGTGATTCTTACCGGGATTGGGCTCCCTGACGACGGGCTCCACTCGCCCAACGAAAAGCTCGACCTTGCTCAGCTGTGGAGCGGGATCGAGATCTTCGCGCGCTTCTACGAATTGTTTGCGGAGAAGGGAGCGACGCGGCCTATTCTTCGTCCGGCGAGATCCGCTTGACCGGGCCCGAATAGCGGGCCTCTGTCCGGGCGTGGAGCTCGTCCACGCCAATCAGCGCTCGCACCGAGGCGATCACGCCGGCCACCACGTCATCTGCCCAGTAGGGGTCCGGCCGCTCGCCGGCCGGAAGCCGCGCGGCGCAGCCTTCCAGATAGCGTATTGCGGTGGTGATCCATTCCGTCTGGGCCGATGCCACGATGGCCCACGATCCGGTAGAACGCAGCTCCAGCTCTTCCAGCTCCTTCAAATGCTGCTCCACACCCTCGGTGACCGGTTTCGACCGGAGCCGATCGGCGACCAGCGAGAGGACCGTGCGGCGTTCGGTTTCCTGGGGTTCGGGGAGTGGAGCCAGGTAGTGCCGCTGATCGGCCACCATTTCCGCCAGGCGAATGCAGACCGCCCGAATGGCCGGCATGAGAGCCCGGGGGGCTTCTCGTGACCAGCTCTCAGCCGCGCGCAGGATCTCCGTGATGCGCTGCTGGGCCTGAGCATCGGGGGAGGGGCGGTGGGTGGAGTCGGCCATGGTAGGGAGAAAAACCGATTAGCCCCACAAAGGCAACCGGGACCGATCCCCGCCCCCATTTATTCACCACAGAGGCATAGAGGGAGACTTCGATATTGCGTATATCGGGTCGAGCTGGAACGCCTGACTCATGGATTGGACCACCGCCTCCCGGGCCTCGCCAAACAGCGCTGCGTCGGTTCGGCCCAGCTCCTGCGCGACGCTGGTCATGATGACATCCCGGATGCCGCATGGCACGATCAGATCGAAGTAGTCCAGATCGGTGGTGAGGTTCAGGGCAAATCCATGGAACGTGACCCACTGCTTCACGTGAATGCCGATGCTGGCAATCTTGCGGCCGTTGGTCCACACGCCGGTGAGGCCCGGGTTGGTGCCGGCGGCGATGCCCAGTAGGTCGAGCGCTCCGATCAGGCCCTGTTCCAGGCGACGAAGGTACCAGTGCAGGTCTTGCCGATGTTGTCTCAGGTCGAGTATCGGATACCCCACCAGCTGCCCGGGCCCATGGAAGGTCACATCTCCACCCCGCTCGACCTCGAACACCTCCACACCACGGCGCCCCAGTTCGGCCGGCCCCACCGGGAGGCTGCCGGGCCTGGTGCCGCGACCCAAGGTGACGACCGGGTCGTGCTCCACCAGCAACAGAAGATCGTCGCTGAGCTCACCGGCCAGACGACGGCGGCAGAGGCTCCGCTGCAGCTCCAGCACTTCGGCATAGGGCCGGCGGCCCAGGTCCTGGACTACGAGGCGGCGGGTCATGCGCCGGTCCTCAGCCGCCGCGCCCCTCGCCCCAGGACCGCCGACGCAAGGGCGCAGCCGGCGAGGAGAACGAGGAGTCCGGACCGGCCGAAGAGCTGATGAATCGGAATACAGACAAGCATGGCGAGCACCGTGGCGAATCCACACACGATGGCCAGACCGCCGCGGCGGTAAGCCGACTGAATCGGGCCCAGCAGCCACCAGGCGGTGCCGGCTGCCAGCAGAACTCCGGTGAGTGTCCCACTAAACAGCAGATACAGGGCCGGGGTCCGCTCTGGACCATGGGTGGAGCGGAGCGCGTCGACGCCGAGCACGGTGGCCGTGATGATTCCGAGTCCAACCGCTATGGCACACGCGCCGGCAGCGGCAACAAAGCCAAAGGTGCCTCTCACCTCAGATGTGCACCACCCGGCCCATAGAGTCGAGCGCCGCCTCGGCGATCGCTTCGGACAGGGTGGGGTGAGCGTGGATCGCCAGGTCGACTTCCTCCACCGTGTACTCGTTCTGCCGGGCCACAGTGAGCTCGTGGATGATCTCGGAGGCGTGGCTGCCCACGATATGGGCTCCGAGGATCTCGCCGTACTTTTTATCCCGGATGATTTTCACGAACCCCTCGGTCTCACCCGACGTGCGCGCCCGCCCGTTGGCGCTGAAGGGAAACCGGCCGACCTGATAGTCCAGCTTCCGTTCCTTCGCCTGGTCCTCGGTGAGGCCGATGCTTGCCACCTCGGGGTGGCAGTAGGTTACGCTCGGCACGTTGTCATACTTGATCGGTTGGGGGTGGTGCCCGGCGACGATCTCCGCGACTACGACGCCCTCCCGGCTCCCCTTATGTGCCAGCATCGGTGGTCCGGCTACGTCTCCGATGGCGTAGACGCCCGGCGCGGTGGTCTCCAATGTGGCGGGATTCACCTTGACGAAGCCGCGATCGGTGAGCTGCACGCCGGCTTCCTGGAATCCCATCCCTTCCGTATTGACGGCGCGTCCGGCTGCCATCAGCACCCGGTCGACCTCGACGGTTTCCAGCTTGCCCCCGGTCTCGATCTCCAGCGATACCTTGTCCTTTTTGACCGTTGCTTTTTTCACGTTGGCGCCGGCGTATACCGTGATCCCGCGCTTCCGGAAGCTCTTGCCGAGCGTGTCGGAAGACTCCGCATCTTCCAGGGGCAGGATCCGGGGCAGCGCTTCGATCAGGGTGACCTTGGTGCCGAAGGCATGGAAGATGTCGGCGAACTCACACCCGACCGCGCCGGCACCGACGATCGCGAGGGTCGCGGGAACCTGTTCCAGGAAGAGCGCCTCGTCGGAGCTGATGACGGTGGTCTTGTTGATCTCGAGACCGATCGGAGGAATCCCTTTCACCCGCGATCCGGTCGCGATCACGATGGCCTTCCGCGCCTGGTACTCGTCTTTGTCCACCCGGACGGTGCGGTTCCGGCCCAGCACCCCGGTCCCCCGGATGACCGCGATCTTGTGTTTCTTCATGAGGAACTCCACGCCCTTGGAGTTCTGCTCCGAGACTTTGCGGGAGCGCCGCATGGCCACACCGTAGTCGGTCTTCACCCCGGCGACCTCGACCCCGAGCTCCTTGGCCTGATGGGAGACCAGGTTGGCGACGTAGGCGCTCTGGAGCAGCGCCTTGGTCGGGATGCATCCGATGTTCACGCACACGCCGCCGAGCTTGTCTCGCTCGACCACGGCCGTCGCCAGCCCCAGCTGTGCGGCCCGGATGGCGCACACATAGCCGGCGGGACCGCCACCCACGATGATCACGTCGTACTGATTGGCCACAGTCTCCTCGTGGTTGAAAAGCGTGAGCGGTAAGCGGTCAGCGGTAAGCGGTCGCCGGCGAGATCTTCCTGGATCGCCCGCTCACCGCTCACTGCTTACCGCTTACGCTTTTTACCTACCAGACCAGCGCCAGCGGGTTCTCCAGCATGCCCTTCAAGGTCTTGAGGAACTCGGCCCCCGTGGCACCGTCGATGACCCGGTGATCACACGACATCGTCAAGCGCATCCGGCGCCGGAGCGCGACCGCTCCTTCATGTGCCACCGGCTTCTCGGCAATGCGCCCCACCGCGATGATGCCGGCCTCGGGCGGATTGATGACGGCGGTGAACTCATCGATGTCCAGCATGCCCAGGTTGGACAATGAGAAGGTGCCTCCGGTGTACTCCTCCGGCTTGAGCCGGCGCTCCCGCGCCCGGCCAGCCAGATCGCGCGACTCTACGGCGATCTCGCGCAGCGATTTCTGATCGGCGTGCCGGATAACGGGAGTGATCAACCCCTCCTCGATGGCAACCGCTATACTGATGTGTACCTCGTTCCAGTAGCGGATGTGGTCGTCCTGCCACCAGGCGTTGCAGGCCGGATGTTGCCGCAGCGCCATCGCAACTGACTTGATGACAATGTCGTTGAAAGACACCTTGGGATCTTGTCCCGCCGTGCCGCTTTCCCGCTGCCCCTCCGCGCGAAGCGCCTCTCTGGCCTCCCAAACCCGTTCCATATCCACCTCGCTGGTGAGATAGAACGTCGGAATGGGGCCGATCGATTGGCTCAGCCGCTTGGCAATGGTCTTCCGGATCTGGGTGAGGGGGACGTCGGTAAAGGGCGGGGCAGATGGGCCGCGGGGCGGGAGCCCTCTGGGCGGGGGGGCAGCGGGTCCCGGAGCGATTGCACCGGTGGTACGGCCGGGGGCTGCGGTGATAGCGCCTTCGAGGTCCCGGGCCACGATGCGACCTTCGGGACCGGATCCGGCCACTTCCTGAAGGTCGAGACCTCGCTCAGCGGCCATTCGGCGGGCCAGAGGGGAAGCCTTGACCCTGCCCGGTGCAGACCTGGCGCCATTGCCTTCGCGAATCGCCCGCCTTTCTGACCGATCCGGCGCTTCTGTGGCGGTACTGGCTGGAGGCGCCGGCGGCATGGAAACGGGCCGATTCTGTCCCGGTGTCGGTTGGGTGGCCTGATCCTGGTTGCGGCTCTGCTGCGCCGCAGCCTCGCTGCCCCGCTGCCCCGCTGCCCCGCTTACCTGCTTTCCCGCTTCCCCGCTTACATCCTCCCCTATCTCCCCAATCACGGCGACGGTTTCTGATACCGGCACGGTCGCGCCCGCTTCGACGATATGCTTGAGCAAGGTGCCACCCTTCCGGGCCACCAGCTCCATGACGGCCTTGTCGGTTTCGACTTCGGCCAGCACGTCGCCCACCGCGACGGACTCTCCCTCCTGCTTCTTCCACTCCACCAGGCGCCCCTCTTCCATGGTAGGAGAGAGGGCCTCCATTACTACCTTCGTAGGCATGAGCGCTTCCATTTGTGAGTCACCAGTCGCCAGTCGCCAGCCAATACCGGCCCCTGGTAAGGTCGACTGGTGACTGGAGACTGACGACTCCGACTACTCCCGATACAAAACCTGATTCACCGCCCCGATCACCTTCGCGGGGTCGGCCTTGGCCGCCTTTTCCAGCTGCTTGTTATACGGCATCGGCACATCGGCGCCGGTCACCCGGAGCACCGGGGCATCCAGCTCATCGAACACTTCGCGCTGGATGGCATCGACTACCTGGGCTCCCACGCCGGCAAAGGGCCAGCCTTCCTCGACCACGACGCAGCGGTGGGTCTTGGCGACCGAATTGAGCACCGCATCGGTATCGAGGGGCCGGATGCTTCGGAGATCGAGTACCTCCGCGCTCACGCCGTCCTTGCCCAGCTGGTCCGCGGCTTTAAGGGCGACCGACACCGACTTCGAGTGGCAGATGATCGTCACATCGCCGCCCTCGCGCTTGATGTCCGCCCGGCCGATGGGCACCACGTGCTCGCCTTCGGGGATGTCGCCCTTGATGTTGTACAGCATCTCGCCTTCGATGAATATCACCGGGTCGTCGTCCCGAATGGCGCTCTTGAGCAGCCCCTTGGCGTCGGCCGGCGTGGCCGGCATGACCACCTTCAGTCCGGGGATGTGGGCGTACCAGCTTTCGAACGCCTGGGAGTGTTGCGCCCCCAGCTGGAGCGCGGCCCCGCCCGGCCCTCGGAACACCGCCGGCACGCCCACCTGTCCGTTGGACATGTAGCGCATCTTGGCGGCGGAATTGATCAGCTGATCCACGGCCAGCAGGGCAAAGTTCCAGGTCATGAACTCGATGACCGGCCGGAGCCCGACCATGGCCGCTCCCACGCCGACGCCGGCGAAGCCGAGCTCGGTGATGGGGGTGTCAACCACCCGCATGGGCCCGAACTCATCCAGCAGCCCGCGGCTCACTTTATACGCACCCTGATAGACCCCGACCTCCTCGCCCATCAGGAAGACCGAGGGGTCCCGCTGCATCTCCTCGCGGAGGGCCTGGTTCAAAGCATCCCTGTACGTGACGGTAGCCATAAAAAGCGTAAGCGGTGAGCGGTGAGCGGGCCTCCGTGGCGGATCTCGGTCGATACCCGCTTACTGCCTACCGCTTACCGCTAACGCTCCTCTCTCACGTAAACGTCAGTGAATAACGCCTCCGGCTCCGGATCCGGCGCCTGATCGGCAAACTGGTATGCGTCCTCGACCTCTTCCAGGACGTCCTTGTCCATCCCCCGTACCGCGCCCTCCTCCATCAGGCCGTCCGCGATCAGCCGCTGGGTCCAGACTGCGATCGGATCCCGCTTGCGCTGATCTTCCACCTCTTCCCGGGTGCGATAGTGGCCGTGAATCGGATCGGACATCGAGTGGCCCATGAAGCGATAGGTGCGGACCTCGAGCAGGGTGGGGAGCTTGTCGTTCCGCGCCCGCTGGACCGCCCGATCCATGGCGGCGTTCATGATCAGTACATCCTGCCCGTCGACCACCTCATTGGCCATGTCGTAGGAGCAAGCCCGCTCGGAGATGTCGTAGAGCGCGCTGGCGCGCTCGAGCGCGGTGCCCATGCCGTAGCGGTTGTTTTCGCAGAGATAGATGGCCGGGAGCTTCCAGAGCGCGGCCATATTTAGGGCTTCGTGGAAGGCGCCGTTATTCACCGCGGCCTCCCCGAAGTAGCAAACCGACACCTGCTCCGTATTCCGGTACTTGGCCGCGAACGCCATCCCGGTTGCGAGCGGAATGTGGGCCCCTACGATGCCATGACCACCCAGGAACCCGAGGGAGGCATCGAACAGGTGCATCGAGCCGCCCTTCCCGCCCGAGCAACCCGGAGCCTTCCCGAACAGCTCGGCCATGACCGCACGCGCGCTGATACCGCGCGCCAGCGCATGGCCGTGCTCGCGATACGAGCAGGTGATGTAGTCGTCGGCCCCCAGCGCGGCCAGACTCCCGACCGCAACCGCCTCCTGGCCGATGTAGAGATGACAGAAGCCGCCGATCTTGCCCAGGCTGTACGCTTCGCCTGCCTTCTCTTCGAAGCGGCGGATGAGCATCATTTGCCTGAGCCAGCGGCGATATTCTTCGGCTTTGTCGGGGTCGAGTCCCTTTGGCTTGGGCTTCGGTCGAATGGCTTGGGGTTCGACAACGGCATGCGCGTCCGTGCGGGGCTCGGGGTTGCCTCGCTGCCCCCTCGCGGTGCTCAGGAGGTCACCTCCACGCCGGCGGCGCGCGCTTGGTCCCACGCGTGGTAGGAGGAACGGGTCAGGGGACTGGCCTGCACGTGAGTGAAGCCGAGCGTGAGTCCGATGTCGCGCAGCTCATCGAATTCGGCTGGTGGGTAGTAGCGAGCCACCGGCATGTGGCTGCCGGAGGGACGGAGGTACTGCCCCAGGGTCAGAATGTTGACGTCGCTCCGGCGAAGGTCCCGCATACAGACCAGCACCTCATCCCATTCCTCGCCCATTCCCAAGATGATCCCTGATTTAGTGAGCTGCGCGGAGTCGATCCGGCGGGCGTTGGCCAGCAGCCGGAGCGCGCGAGGGTACCTGCCGCCCGGGCGGGCCAACCGGTACAAGCGCTCGGCGGTCTCGAGGTTGTGATTCAGGATGTCGGGACCCGCATCCATCACGATCCGGAGAGCTGTCTCCGAGCCTTTGAAGTCGGGGATCAGTACTTCGATCGAGGTGTCCGGTAGTCGCTGCCGGATCTCGGTGATGCAGGCGGCAAACGCCTCCGCGCCGCCATTGGGCAGGTCATCGCGGTCGACCGAGGTAATCACCACATGCTGAAGCTCCATCCGGGCCACCGCCTCCGCCAGCCGCATCGGCTCCAGTGGATCGAAGGCCTTCGGGGTCCCGTGCGAGACGGCGCAATAGGTGCAGTTGCGGGTACACACATCGCCCAGAATCATGAACGTGGCGGCCTTGTGCTCCCAGCACTCGCCGACGTTGGGGCAGCGTGCCTCCTCGCAGACCGTGTGCAGCTCGAGCTCTCGCATCAAGCTCTTGATGTGCATGTAATTGGTGCCGCCTGGCGCCTTTACCTTGAGCCAGGACGGCTTCCGTGCCGGCGGCGCACCGGCTACTCCGGCACTGCCCGGAGGAAGAGGTGAGAGGCGGGTCAGTTGGACCAGCGGTACGGCCACGCGCACACTCCGAGTAACAAAACTTCGCGAAAACTAGCCCGGCACGGAGGCAGAATCTACCGGCGCGCGACACTTATCGACGATCCTTTGTGCCGCCGATCGGGCGGTCTCGGAGGTGGCCTCCTGGGTCTCGGTCGGGCCGCGCTGGTTTACGGTTTCCCCAAACGTGCGTGCGACAACCGAGAGCACGCTCACGCTGTCGGCACCCGCTCCGGGCGCCACGGTGACCTCGAGGCGATCCACCAACCGGCGCCACGTGACATCGGGCCGGCGCACAGTCTCATCGTATTTCCTGGCCGTCAGGCGGTAGTCAGTCAGGTCATAGGAAGTCTGGTCGAACTGGACGGCCTTGAGCTGCCCGCGGGCGCAGGCGAAGACGTCCGGCGCCGGTGCGGGACTCGCAGCCGTGAAGCTCGACGCCATCTGACGGCCGACGCAACCAGCAAGCAACAGCAGCATGAGAAGGGAACGGTGAGACGCCATCCCGATGGCCTCGTGTGTGAGAGTTATAGGAGCGTGGTGGGAATCTACACGTGCATGGTAGGCAAAAAAACCGGCGGCCCAGGGGCCGCCGGTGTGGAACGTTGGAACTGGGTGATTAGAAGAAAAGCATGAAACCGAACGCCGGGGCGATTTCCTTGACGTCCGTCGCACCCAGGGCTTTGGTGACTGCATAGTTGAACTCGCCCACCACCTTGAGCGACTTGGTCGCCTGGTAGTAGACTCCGCCCGAGGCGAGCCAGTTCTGGTCTTTCCGGGCCACCTCGCTGTTGGCGTTCTTGAGCACGCTGATACCCCAGCTTCCGGCGATGGTCACCTTGCTGTTGGCCGGCGTCACGGTAGCCTGGCCATACCCACCGTACGACTTCCGCAGGTCGTCGCTGCCGCCGCTACCATCGCCCGTCGCGCCGCCCAGGAACATCAGAATGTTGCCAATGCCCTTGCCGTAGTACGCGGTGCCGGTGATGGAAAACATCGGGGTGCCGAACCGCACGCCACCGGTGCCGCCCCAGGCCAAGCCGTTCTCGGAGACGCCGAGAGTCAAGGGATTCGCTGGATCCGTCTTGTTACTCTGGGCCAGACCGCCGACCCAGACCTTGGTGTTCCCCTGGCTCCAAACACCTTCGGCCTCGAGCCGGGGCACCTGAACGGTCAGGAACGGGGGATTCTGCGCCGGCTGGAAGAGACCGATGGATAAATTGAACGGCCGTCCGGGCGCAGTGCTGTAGGTCATCTGCGCCTTGAAGTTCGGGTAGACGTACCCAAACCCGATCCGGCCCAGCGTGGTGCCCTGGCCTGCTGCGCCACCGGTAGCTCCGACGCCGAACAGAGTTTGGTCGTTCAAGATGTTCTGCCGTCCGAACAGACCGAGCTCGCGGCCGGCGAGAATCTGGCCCCAGCTGCCTCCAAACGTCAGGTATACCTGCCGCATGTCGATCTGGGCGCCGAAGCAGTCGTGTCCCTGACCGCCTACGCTGGCTCCGCTGGTTGCGGCACCGCCCACGGGGGGCGCGTTGTATCCGCACTGAATCTGCGGCGCAAAGCCGAAATGCACGCCGAGATCGGTGGAGCCTTCTTTACCCTTCGCATCGAACACCGCGAAGGCCGGCAGGAGGCCGGTGCGAATGCCGGCGGCGCCTTTGCCGCCCAGCGGATCGACCCCGGCGCTGTTGATGTCGTCGTATACTAGAAACGCGTTTACGTTACCCGCAAAGGTGAAGCTCCAGCCGTTGCTCATTTGCATCGTCAGCTGTGCCTCGGCGGCGCTCGCCGCTCCCACCGCCAGACCCAAACACAACAGTGCGACTCGCCTCATAGGTGCGTCTCCCTCAATAAGGATGACCGCCAACGATCAGCCAAACTTCGGCACGACAGCCGTGCACCAGCAAAAACGTGCGCCGTTAAGGCACTGAATCTGATATAGGACGACCGAGCGTCGTATTCACCTCCAGGAAAGCAGACCACGTGGGCAGGGGGAGGTGGTTTTTCCACCAGTAATAATCGGTCACGCGACTGGCATAGACGTTGGCACCGAACGGGAAGCGCAGACCACCGCTTCGGCGCAATCTCCCG
>JBJMPK010000171.1:0-8656 GCA_045803245.1 Gemmatimonadales bacterium | reverse complement strand
CGCGGCACCGCAGGACGCGCCGGCAACGTCACCCTATTCGTACTCATCTTTGGCGTCATTCTCACCATGTACGGCGGCGGATTTGCCACCATTCCCGCTTATCTGGCCGACCTGTTCGGCACCCAGTACGTCGGTGCCATTCATGGCCGGCTCCTTACCGCGTGGTCGACCGCGGGAATTCTCGGGCCGGTGCTGGTGAACTACATCCGGGAGTACCAGATCGACCACGGCGTCCCCAATGCCCAGGCCTACAACGTGACCATGTATGTGCTGGCCGCCCTGCTGGTGATCGGCTTCATCTGTAACCTGGCCGTGAAGCCGGTAGATCCACGCTACTACATGACGCAGGACGAGCTCAGGACCGCTCGGGCGCCGGCTGCATGACCCATCCGGGCGGTTGCATAAATTTTACGTCCCTTGGATATTGTTCCGACCCTTCCCAATCCCTCGATTTTCCGACCAGGAAGTCCGCCGGTGCCGAACGCTGATGCAGCTCCGCAGTCCCGCCTCAGCGAGTGGTTGCTGGTGGCGCTGGCCTGGCTAGCCGTCGCGGTTCCGCTCCTCTGGGGAATCTGGCAGACAGTCAAAAAAGCGGCCGTGCTGTTCAAATGATGGTCCAGGCTGCTTTCACCCAGCCCTGGGCTCAGTTACCGCAGTGCAGTGCAAATTGTTGCACTCCATCGGCTTGCATGTTTATTCCACAAATTGGCTGGGGCGTTACGTAGAAGCGGGGCTTGACGCCGGGGAGCACGTAGTAAGATTGTAACGCGTTAACAACTTACAGCCCCTTGAAATAATCGGCGCCGCGTGGGGCTCCCTATCGCGGCCGCCGCTCCGTTGTCATGACCACGCGATCGGACATCTTGCCAGCAACCGAGCCGGGCCCATCGGTCACCAATCGGGCCCCGGCCTGCCGCCGTGCGGCACGGCCACGCGCACCCAGACCCTGCCCCTGAGGAGAGTTTCCATGAGGACCGGTTCCCGTTGGTGGGTGGCCCCTGTGCTCTTGACCATGGCCGGCCCAGTTGCGGCGCAAGGAAGCGGTGACTGGATTACCTATGGCGGAAATGACTGGAATCAGCGGTACTCCACCCTGAGAACCATCACTACCGCCAATGTATCGCAGCTGGTCCCCCGGATGGTCTTCCAGACGGGCATTGCCAAACTCGGCTCCTTCGAGAATACCCCCATCGTCACCAACGGGATTATGTACGTGACGACGCCGTACAACACCGCGATGGCGTACGACCTGACCAATCACAAGGAGCTGTGGCGCTACGAGCATAAGCTCGGTACTACCATCTACTGCTGCGGCCCCAATAACCGCGGCTTTGCCATCCACGGCGGCGCGCACCTCTACATGGGCACGCTCGATGCGCATCTGGTGGCGCTCAACGCCAAGGACGGCTCGGTCGCCTGGACCGCCAAGAACGGCGATCCCGCCAAGGGCCAGACCGGCACGTCCGCTGCGGCCGTGATCAAGGACAAGGTCATCGTCGGCATCTCGGGCGGCGAGTTCGGCGTGCAATGCCACGTCACCGCCTACGACCTGAAGACCGGCAAGCAGGTATGGCGGGCCTTCTCGGAAGGGCCCGACGACCAGATCCTGGTTGATCCCCAGAAGACCACCGAGCACGGCAAGCCGGTTGGTGCCGATTCCAGCCTCAAGACCTGGCAGGGCGATCAGTGGAAAATCGGCGGCGGCTGCACCTGGGGCTGGATCTCCTACGACCCGCAGCTCAACCTGTTCTACTACGGCTCCGGCAATCCCTCGACCTGGAACCCCAAACAGCGTCCGGGCGACAACAAATGGTCGATGACCATTTGGGCGCGCAGTCCCGACGACGGCAAGGCCCGCTGGGTCTATCAGATGACCCCCCACGACGAGTGGGATTATGACGGCATCAACGAAATGATCCTCGCCGACGTGAATATGAACGGGCAGGCGCGGAAGATCCTGGTTCACTTCGATCGCAACGGCTTCGGCTACACCCTCGATCGCACCAACGGCAAAGTCCTGGTGGCGCAGCCCTATGGTCCGGTCAACTGGGCCAAGCGGGTCGATCTGACCACCGGCGTGCCGGAGAAGGATCCGAAGTACGGCACCACCGCGAAGAAGAACACCGAGGGGATCTGTCCCGCGGCGATCGGCTTCAAGGATCAGCAGCCCGCGGCGTATTCGCCGGTTACCGGCCTCTTCTACGTCCCCGCGAACCACATCTGCATGGACTATGAAGGCGTCGAGGTGAAGTACACCGCTGGTCAGCCGTACGTGGGCGCCATCGTCCGGATGTTCCCGGGCCCGGGCGGCCACCGCGGCAACTTCATCGCCTGGGATCCCATGAAGGGCAAGGCGGTGTGGTCGAACAAGGAGAACCTCGCCGCCTACGGCGGGGCGCTCACCACGGCGACTGGCCTGGTCTTCTACGGCACCATGGAAGGCTGGCTCAAGGCGCTCGATGCCAAGACGGGTAAGAGTCTGTGGCAGTTCAAGACCCCGTCAGGCATCATCGGCAACCCGATGACCTATAACGGTCCCGATGGCCAGCAGTACGTGGCCGTGCTCTCGGGCATTGGCGGCTGGGCCGGTATCGGCGTGGCTGCGGGCATCGGCGCCGAAGATCCGACCGCCGGTCTGGGCGCGCTCGGCGCGTTCGGCGACGCGGGGAACTTCAGCAACCAGGGTGGCGTACTGACCGTCTTCGGACTCAAGAACCAGCCGGTCAAGTAAGTCACACCCCGGGAAGGCTGGAGTTTCCTCTCCAGCCTTCCATGGGGATACATTAAAGAAGTGAGAGACGGCGCCGGGCTGCTGTTCGCTCCGGCGCCGTTTCATTTGTCAGTAGAGTCGCCCGAATAAACGAGGGTCGGCGGAGACGTTCCAATCGATCATAGGTTTGCCTATGTCCCGGGATCTCAGACATCTGTATCGCATCCTCGCCGTCGCCGGAGGCGCAGCCTTAGGGCTAACCAGGCCGGCGCTGGCCCAGCGGCCCGCACCCCTCCAACCAGGGATTCTTCGGGTATGCGCCGACGCCGATAATCTGCCGTTCTCCAACCAGAGGGGCGAGGGTTACGAGAATAAGATTGCCGATTTGATCGCCAAGACCTGGAACTCCAAGCTCGAATACGTCTGGTGGCCGATCCGCCGGGGCTATTACCGGATGTTGAACGGCACCTACTGTGACGTCATAATCGAATCACCCGCTGGGGTAGACCTGGCCGGCTCGACCAAGCCGTACTATCGATCGGGCTACGGGTTCGTGAGCCGCAAAGGCAGTGGCCTGGAAGGGATCAACTCTCTGGCCGATCCTCGCCTTAAAAAGCTTCGGATCGGGGTCAATCTCTTCGTCTCCTCCGACGGTGAGCATTCGCCTCCGGAAATGGCGCTCAGCAGGTACGGTGTGGTGGGTAACTTGCGAGGCTACCAGACCTCCTATGACGAAAACGTCCGGCCAGAGGACATCATAAATGGCGTGGCGAAGAAAGAGGTGGATCTGGCCATAGTCTGGGGGCCGATGGCAGGCTACTTCGTGAAGAAGTCATCGGTACCGCTCGTGCTCACGCCGATTGCAGCGGAGAGCGATTCGGCGACCGGTTTTCCCATGCGCTACAACATCGGCATGGCCGTCCGGCGCAGGGATCGGGCCTTCCGCGACAGTCTGCAGACCCTGCTGGATCGCAAGGCCCCGGAGATTCAGTCCATACTCAAGGCCTATGGAGTGCCGGTCCTGCCGATCCCGGCCGAGCCTGAAAAGAAGGAGGCGGCTCCCCCGGCGGATTCAGGCCAAGCCGCGAAGCACTAATCTCACCACCAGCCTCCAGGAAAGGACCGCCACCAGCATGAGCAGCCCCGCCACCGCTTCCCGCACCCTGGTCCGTGGTCTTGGCCTTTTGCTGGTACTCTCCGTCGTCGTTTCCAGAGCGCAGGCGCAGGAGCTCAGGGACCAGTATCACCAGGCACCGCGTGATACTGTAACCCAGGAGGTCTATGATGGGTGGAAGCAGTTTAATCTGAACTGTGCCCGCTGCCATGGCGAGGACGTTCAGGGCACGACCATCGCTCCGCATCTGATCGTATCTCTGCGCCCCGACGGTCCCATCAAGACCAAAGAGCTGTTCATCCAGACGGTGTGTGCCGGACGCCCGCCCAAGGGGATGCCCTCCTGGTGCGCACTCGGTATGGAGCTGCCGACCATCGAGAAGATCTACGCCTACGTGAAGGGCCGTAGCGATGCCAAGATTGCAGCCGGGCGGCCGGCGGTGAAACCCGCGTCGTAGGGTTCCAGTCTCGCGCCATCCTCATGACCTTGCCCAACGTCCTTCCCCTGATCGCAGCCCTGCTGGGAGTGGCGACCCTCGCTTCCGCCGCTCCGGGCCAGGCGCCCCGGGATAAAGAGCCGGTGGCGCTGTTCGACGTAGCGTTCTATGGCAAGGGTGCCAACTCCCTCGAGCCGGGCGACCCGCTGGTGGCCGCCATGACCGACAGCATCCTCCGGTCAGACCTCCAGCATTCGGATCGCCTTGCCGTCATCGACTCGTCCCGTCTCACGCGAGCGGTGCATCAGGCTACCATTGGCGGGAGCGACTGCGAGACCCTGGAATGCCGCCTTCAGGTGAGCCGGAAGGCAGGGGCCACCTGGATGGTGACCTCGAAGCTGAGCAAAACCAGCAACCTCATCTGGTATCTCTCGGGTCAGTTGACGGACGTCGCCAGCGGGAAGCGCCTGCTGGATGATGAATTCGAGCTGAAGGGGATCGCCGAGGATATTGCCAAGGGTGGGGCCCATTCGCTCGCGCGCCGGATTGTCAGGGCCGCCACTTCAGCGCGCGCGGTCGATACCCCGGCGGTGCGACTGACCCTGGCTCAGCTCCGGAGCAAGCTCGACGCGGCCACCGAAGACAAGCCGCCCGACCTCAGCAAGGCGGACCTCAGCGGATTGAATCTCAGCGGAGTCGACTTCAAGCGCGCCAACCTGGCGGGAGCCAGGCTTGCCGGCACCAAGCTGGTCCGGGCGAATCTCTTTACCGCCGATCTCACCGATGCGATGTTGGCCGACGCAGACCTATCCGGAGCGAACCTCGACGGCAGTGTGCTCCGGCGAGCCAACCTCCAGCGGGCCGACCTCCAGAACGCAAGCCTCTTTGCCACGATCATCGAGTCGGCCGACCTGAGCGGCGCCAACCTGGGCGGAGCCCGGATCATCGGTTATCTCAGAGGTGCCAATCTGAGCGGGGCAAGCCTTCGCCATGCCAGAGCCGGCGCAGACCCGGGAAATCAGTCCATGGGCGTCATGCGGGCCACCTTCGTGGGCGCCGATTTGAGTGGGGCAGATCTCTCCGATGCCGACCTCTTCAAGGCCGACCTATCCCATGCCAAGCTCATCAATGCCAAGCTGGCACGGGCCAACCTGATGAACGCCGACCTGATCCAGACCGATCTAACCCGGGCGGACCTTACCGATGCGAAGCTCGCCAAGGCGAATATCGACGAGGCGATTTTCACCCAAGCTGTCGGAGTCGACCGCATCCAGGGACTCAATCAAGCCCGTAACCGAGAGAAAGCGATCTTCGATGCCTCTCACTAGATCCCCTCGCGCAGCTCGGGGCACGCTCTTCGCGAGGCTTGCCCTGAGCGTAGCGGGCGGCCTTCTAGCCGCCTGCGGCAAGGAGCAGCCTGCTCTTGGCGGCCGCGCGGATACGGCGGTACCTGCCACGCCTCAGGCCGGCGCACCTTCCGGCGAGCTGGCGTACGTGACTAACGAGGATTCTCAAGAGCTGACCGTCATTGATACGCGCACCGACAGCGTGGTCGCGAGCATCCAGGTCGGTACCCGCCCCCGAGGGGTAAAGGTGAGCCCCGATGGCCGCACGGTCTACGTCGCGCTCAGCGGTTCACCCAAATGCCCACCGACCATGCCCGATGAGGAATGCGAGAAGCTGAAAGCCGATAAGAGCAAGGACGGCATCGCCGAGGTCGATGTGGCGGCGCGGCGAGTCCGGCGGGTGTTGCCCGGTGGCTCCGATCCCGAGCAGTTCGACATTTCCGGCGACGGCCGGCGTTTGTATATCTCCAACGAGGATGCGGGCACAGCCTCCATGGTCGATGTGAAGAGCGGCACCATCGACACTACGGTCCCGGTCGGGGCCGAACCGGAAGGTGTCCGGATCAGCCCGGACGGCAAGCTGGTGTATGTGACGGCGGAGAGCGACACGTCAATCCGGGTGCTCGATGCAGCTACCGGAGCCGTGAAGGCGCGCATCAAGGTAGGTCGCCGCCCTCGGGATGTCGCCTTTACTTCGGATGGAAGCCGGGCTTATGCCACCGCCGAGGTGGGCGGAACAGTATCGGTGATCGATGTTGCGGCCAACCGGGTGATCGCGACTATCCCGCTTCCGAAGGATGCCAAGCCAATGGGCGTCCGGGTGTCACCCGACGGGAAGCGGGTCTATGTCGCCACTGGGCGGGGAGGAACCGTTGTCGTGATAGACCCTGCCACCAACAAGATTGTCGGCTCGGTGAAAGTCGGCCAACGTCCCTGGGGCATCGCGCTCACGTCGAATGGAAAGAAGCTCTATACCGCCAATGGGCCGTCCAACGATGTCTCCGTTGTCGATACCGATAGTCTTAAAGTCTTGAAAACCATCCCAGTCGGGAAGATCCCGTGGGGCGTCGCGATCGGAAGCGCGCCCCCCGCGGCAAAGTAGCTTGCCGTGAGCATCCTCACCGGATGGCTCCCGGTCTCGGCCGCGGTGAGCTTACTGCTGGCCTCCAGTGGGCGGCCAGGCCCGATTCCGAGCGCATTCCGTTTCAATACCGGTGCCAGTCCCGAGCTCCACAGCCTTTGGGAGAACAGCATCCGGGCCAAGGCGGAACAGGTGGCCTGTCTCTCGGCTACCATCGATAGCGACACGGTCCAGATCTCGGGCGTCTTCCCCCTCGCCCCAGCTCCGTCCGACTCGCTCGGCGTGTCCGCCGGTGCATCGCTCGATATCTGCGGCCCGCCGCAGTGGCGGGGCACGGTGCACACGCACGTGGCGCTTCGCGATGGACAGAGGCCGTACTCGTTGTTCTCCGGTGCCGACCGGGGGGTGATGATGCTGTGGTGGAGACGCTGGGGAGTGGATGGGATGTTCTGCCTGCTGTACACCGACAAGGATGTCATCTGCGAGATTGAGGGGCCTGAAGGCGCGGTGCTGTTCCCCCGGTCGCACTATTGAAGGGCATACGGCTCGGCCCGGCGTTCCTCCTCGGTCTGGCGCTCTTCCACTCGCCCGCCGTCGCTCAAGATCAGTCCGGTAGCCCGCCGCCGAAGCCAACCTTTCGTTTCAGCCGCGAAGCCGGGGCGGCTCTCCGAGCGCTCTGGGACGCCAGCCTGGCGGCGCACGAGGAGCGCGTGGCCTGCCTGGCCAGCTCGATCCGAAACGATACCGTGTTCGTGACCCGCGTGGCCCGGCTCGATTCCGAAGACGCCGACTCCATGGGAATCTCCGCATTAGCCTCGATCGAACGATGTGGGCCACCGGACTGGTCGGGCACGGTGCACTCCCACATTGCCATGTACACCGATGACCGGCCGTCCAGCAGGTTCAGCGCGCAGGACCGCACCGCCATGCGACTCTGGTACGATCGGTGGCATGCGGACGGAGTGTTCTGTCTGATTTACAGCGCGGACGATGCGCACTGCGAGGCGGATGGCGTGGTAGGAGGTATGCGAGGAAGACCTGTGTTTGTGCGCTAGGACTCGATACGGCAATGACCCCCCTTCACTTTGTACTCTGGACCCTCGCTGCCTCGCTCGTCGCCGGCTCCCTCGGGGCCCTCCTTGGCCTCGGAGGCGGGATCATCATCATACCGGTCCTCACCCTCTGGCTGCACATCGATATTCGGTATGCCATCGGCGCGTCCATCGTCTCAGTGATCGCCACTTCGAGCGGGGCGGCCGCAACCTATGTGCGAGACCACCTCGCCAATTTGCGCGTGGCGATGGTTCTCGAGCTGGCCACGACCACGGGAGCGATGAGCGGAGCGCTTCTCGCGGGCCGGATTGAGACCCGTTGGCTGTACCTCATCTTCGGGATCGTGATGGCATACTCGTCAGTGATGATGTTCCGAAAGATGACTGCGGAAAACCCTACATCGAACAAGTCTGCCCCCTGGGCCGATCGCCTTCGGCTGCACAGCAGCTACTTCGACGAAGCACTGGGGAAGGAGGTAGCCTACCGGGTAGTCAGTACCCGAATCGGCCTCGGCCTTATGTATCTGGCGGGGATGGTCAGCGGATTGCTCGGCATTGGCTCCGGGGCGCTTAAGGTCCCAGCGATGGATTTGGCCATGGGCATGCCGCTGAAAGTCTCCGCCGCCACGAGCAATTTCATGATCGGGGTGACCGCTGCGGCCAGCGCCGGCATCTACTTCACGAGGGGAGACATCGATCCGTTTGTCGCTGCTCCTGTTGCGATCGGGGTCCTGCTGGGCGCGGCCGGGAGCTCGCACTGGCTCGGCCGTCTCCAGAGCTCAACCATTCGAGTGATCTTTGTCGTCGTGCTCCTGTGGGTCGCGGGGCAGATGCTGTTGCGGGGGATCCGCGGATGAAGGTCCCGGATATGCTCCTCGAGACTGCGATTGATCAGGACGCCAAGGTCCGCCGGGCGG
>JBJMPK010000170.1:0-7365 GCA_045803245.1 Gemmatimonadales bacterium | reverse complement strand
GATCGCGTCGGCGCCGACCTTCTCCAGGGCGTGGCCGAGATGGGGGTCGCCGTTGGAGTAGTCGATGGCGGTTGTGAGGTAGAACTTTGGCACGCAGAGGTCTCCCCTGGATCACACCAAAAACAACCAGCCGCTGATCAACGCAGATGATCGCAGATACTGCAGGGAAATTTAAACCAGGTAGGGGCGGCTCAACTTTGGGATTCGGGATTGTCACCGCGGCGGCCGCGGGAACGGCGGCTGGGCCGACTGGTGGTGGAGGCGGATCCTGCCGGATCCGGCGGACCGCTCCCGGCTACCCGAGCCGGGTGGCGGAAGCGCTCCTCCGCACTCGGCAGCACGTCACCGAGCTGCTCGACCTCCAGCTTCAGCTGCGCGAGAGGGATGATGCGGGAGCCGTGCTCCTCGTGCCGGAGGAAGACTCGCTCGCGGAAGATGTCCACTGCGACGACCTTTTCGGAGCCGACTCCGGTCCTGAGGGTCTTTCCCTCCTTGGGGAAACGCTTTCTGGCGGTGACATAGAAGTCGTGTTCGTACTTGAGGCAGCAGAGGAGCCTGCCGCAGCCGCCCGAGATCTGTGATGGATTGAGTGAAAGGTGCTGATCCTTGGCCAGACCGAGGTTGACGGGCGAGAGCTCCTTGAGCCAGGTGGAGCAGCAGTACTCCCGCCCGCACCGGCCCACGCCAGAAAGCCGCGCGGCCTCGTCGCGCACCCCGATCTGGCGAAGCTCGATGCGGGTGCGGAAGAGGGATGCCAGATCCCGCACCAGCGCCCGGAAGTCGACGCGCTTATCGGCGGTAAAGTAGATCGTCAGCTTGTTCCGGTCCCACTGCCATTCCGTGTCGCTCACCTTCATCACCAACTCGTGGGTCCGGACTCGCTGAATGACTTTCTGCCGGACCTCCTCCTCTGAGAGTCGGATCTCCTGATGCACCTTCAAGTCGTCGGCCGTGGCGCGGCGGATGACCGGCTTCAATGGGGCCGGTTCGGCCGGGGTTTCCCCCACGGCGCAGCTGGTGCAGCTACCGCACTTCTTGGTTGCTGTGTCGCCCACCGCGGTCACCCGTCCGAGATCCCGGCCCCGTTCAACCTCGACAATCACCGGCTCGCTGAGGTGGATCGGGTCGGCCTCGTCGGCCCACACGAAGTAGGCTTTCCGGGTGCCCTTGAACCGAACTTCGATGGTCTGTGGCATCAGGCCTCGGTGAAGGTGCCCATGGCGGCGTATTTCTCGGCTCGGCGCCGAACCAGCTTCTCGGGACGGATCTTCCTGAGCTCGGTGACGTGACGGATGAGGGCTTCCCGCAGCGCTTCACCCGCAGCGTCGGGATCCACGTGGGCGCCACCGACCGGCTCCTTCACGATCTCGTCGATGACCTTGAACCGGAACAGGTCCTCGGGGGTGAGTTTGAGCGCTTCGGCCGCGCGCTCGCGCTGGCTGGCGTCCTTCCACAGGATAGCGGCGCAACCCTCCGGGGAGATCACCGAGTAGACTGAATTTTCCAGCATGAGCACGCGATCGGCTACCCCCAAGGCCAGGGCGCCGCCGGAGCCGCCTTCCCCGATGACTACGGCAACACAGGCGGTCGGCAAGGCCGACATCTCCAGGATGTTCCGGGCGAGCGCCTCCGACTGGCCCCGCTCTTCCGCGCCGAGCCCGGGGTACGCACCCGGCGTATCGATCAGGGTAATGACGGCGGCTCCAAACTTGGCGGCCAGCTTCATCAGCCTGAGCGCCTTGCGATAGCCCTCCGGGTGAGGCATCCCGAAGTTCCGTTTCAGATTGTCTTTGGTGTCTCGTCCCTTCTGGTGTCCGATGACCATCACGGACACTCCGGCCAGCCGGGCCCAGCCGCCGACGATCGCCGGATCGTCCATGTATAGCCGGTCGCCATGCAGCTCGATAAAGTCGGTAAAGATCGTGCTGAGGTAATCGAGGGTATACGGCCGGCGGGGGTGTCGGGCCACCATGACCCGTTGGAGCGGCGTGAGATTCCGGTAAATGTCCGCGCGCAGCGACGTCAGCTTGCCTTGCAGCCCTTCGAGCTCACCGTCGATATCGATCTGCCGCTCCGTCCCGATGCGCTTGAGGTCGTCGATTTGACGCTCCAGCTCGAGGAGTGGCTTCTCGAATTCCAGCGTGTAAGCCGAAGCCATCGGATCAGCCCGCTTTCACGTAGTGGACGGACTCGGCGCCGAGCAGATCGCGGAGCTCACGGACCAGATCCTCTTCGGCCGCGACGCGAACCCGCCGGGAGCGCAGCCGGATTGCCTCGCCGTTACCGTCACTCCACTCGATGTAGAGCGGGGTGGACCCCGGATGGGCCGAGCAGATGGCGGCGGCTTCCCGCAACGTGTTGGGGCCAGGAGCGGAGGGAGCCCGCCAACTGAGACTCAAGGCGATCGCTCCGGACGGCTTCAGCTCCTCCAGCGGCCGGGCCGTCTCCACGATGAAAGGCGCCTGATCCTCGCCCCGGTCCCGGTCGCTATAGCCTCCCGTCAGTAGGAGGGCGGAGTCATGGAGGATGATTTGGTTGAGCTTGGCCCAGGCCTCGGGAAAGACGATGGCCTCCGCAGTCCCGTGAAAATCCTCCAGCACCAAGCGGGCATATTCCTTTCCGGTCTTCTTGGAGATCTGCCGTTTAACCCCCGTCACCACCGCCGCTACGCTCACCTGGTGCTCGCCCCATTCACTCAGAGTGGCGGTGGTGCGAGTCCCGAACAGCTCGACCTCGTCCCGAAACCGCTCCAGCGGGTGACCCGAGATGAAAAACCCGAGGACTTCCTTCTCCCGGGCCAGCCGTTCGGCCTCGGTCCACGCGGGAATGTCGGGAAGGGCGGAAAGGTTCGTTCCGGGTTCACCCGTCCCGCCTTTCCTGTCCCTCCCGTCCTTCCCGTCGCCGAAAAGCGACCCCTGCCCCGCCTCGCGCTCCGCCTGCAGGAGCTGCGCCTCAGCCAACGCGGGCTCCAGCGCCTCGATGAGCTGCTTGCGATGGCCCCCCAGCGAATCACAGGCGCCGGCCGCCACCAGGGAATCGAGCACGCGCTTGTTGCACAGCCTGAGGTCGATGCGCTCCACCAGCTCCGCCACCGTGCGATAGGGACCCTGCTCCCGGCCGGAGATGATCGAGGCGATGGCGCCCTCGCCGACGTTGCGCACGGCGCCCAGACCGAAGCGAATGCGGCGGTCGGCCACGACGGTGAATTTGAATCCGGATTCGTTCACGTCCGGCGGCAGGATCTCGATTCCGAGCTCGCGGGCCTCGTTGATGTATTGCACCACCTTGTCGGTGTTCCCGATCTCCGACGACAGCAGGGCAGCCATGAATTCGGCGGGGTAGTGCGCCTTGAGCCATGCGGTCTGATAGGAGAGGATCGAGTAAGCGACCGAGTGGGATTTGTTGAATCCATAGCGGCCGAAGGTGACAATCTGCCGGCCCAGCTCCTCGACCATCGCGCGCGGATGGCCCTGCGCCGCGGCGCGCTCGACGAACTTGGCCACCTCCTGGTTGGCCAGCTCCTGGTCCTTTTTCCCGACTGCCTTGCGCAGCACATCGGCTTCTGCCAGGGTGAACCCGGCGAGCACGTTGGCGATCCGCATCACCTGTTCCTGATAGGTGATCACGCCATAGGTAGGCTCGAGGATCTCCTTCAGCGACTCGTGCGGGTAGGTAACCTTTTCCTGTCCCAGCTTCCGCCGGATAAAAACCAGGTGCATCCCGGCATCGAGCGGGCCGGGACGGAGCAGCGCGTTGCATGCCACCAGGTCGTCGAACCGGTCGCACTTCATCGCCCGGAGGGTATCCGTGGCCAGGGGCGACTCGAATTGGAAGATGCCGGCGGTCCTCCCATGCCGGAGCAGCTCGTAGGCCCTGGGGTCGTCGAGCTCCAGCGTGTCCATGCGGGGCGGGGTCCCGTGCCGCGCGGCGATCATATTCACGGCGTCGTGAATGACCGTCAGCGTCTTGAGGCCGAGCATGTCCATCTTGAGCATGCCGACCTTTTCCAGCGCGCCCATGGCGTATTGCGTGATGATGGCCTCTTCGCCATCCGCGGCCGCTCCCTTGGCAGGCGCGGTGCACACCGGGACATATTCGGACAGCGGTCCCGGGGCGATCACCACTCCCGCCGCGTGGACCGACATGTGTCGCGAGATCCCCTCGATCCTCGAGCTCAGCTTGATCAGGCGCTGGTACACGGGGTTACTCCGCACCAGGTCCCGCAGCTCGCTCACTTTCCTGACCGCGTCTTCGATCGGGAGGCTGTACGCTGGCCCGGAGGGGATCAGCTTCGTGATCTTGTCGGCCTCCCCCGGCGGGATGCGAAGGACCCGTGCGACGTCCTTCACCGCGGCCCGTGCCTTCATGGTGCCGAAGGTGACGATCTGCCCCACGCTTTCCCTGCCATAGCGCTCCCGGACGTACTCGATCACTTCCCCCCGGCGCTCGAAGCAGAAGTCCACGTCGATGTCCGGCATGGACACGCGCTCGGGGTTGAGAAACCGCTCGAAGAGGAGATCGAACTTGAGCGGACACACGTCCGTGATGCCGAGCGAGTAGGCCACCAGCGAGCCGGCGGCCGAGCCCCGTCCGGGACCCACGGGGATACCCCGCTCCCGTGCGGCCGCGATAAAGTCCTGCACGATGAGGAAGTAGCCGGCGTACCCGGCTTTCTCGATGACGCCGAGCTCGTAGGTCAGCCGGTCGCGCACCTCCTGCGGCAACGGCGATCCATAGCGCCGCTCGGCCCCGGTGGTGGCGAGATGGTCCAGCAGCGCCTCGTCCGACGGGTACTCGAGCGGCCGTGGGAAGCTGGGAAGGAAGTAGCGCTTCTCGAAGTCAAACTCGCACAGATCGGCCACGATCTGAGTGTTGGCGAGGGTTTCCGGATGGTCCGGAAAGATCGCCCGCATCTCGGCTTCCGACTTGACGTACGATTCCTGTCCCAAAAAGCGGAAGCGCTTGGGATCGTCGAGGTCGCTGCCGGTGCTGATGGCGAGCAGGACGTCGTGCGCTTCCGCGTCTTCGCGTCGGAGATAATGCGCGTCGTTGGTGGCCACCACACCCAACCCCAGCTCGCGGCCCAGACGGAGCATGCCCTCGGTGACCGAGCGCTCTTCCGGGATCCCGTGCTGTTGAATCTCGAGCCAGAAACCGTCCCGGCCGAAGGTCCGGCTGAACCACTCCGCGCTCGCGCGGGCCTCCTCATACCGACCTTGCCTCAGGTACAGCGCCACTTCGCCGGAGAGGCAGGCGGCGAGACAGACAATGCCTTCGGCGTGATCCGCGAGCACTTCCTTGTCGATCCGCGGGCGCCGGTAGAACCCCTCGGTAAATCCGATCGAGGTGAGCCGGACCAGGTTCTGGTACCCGGTGCGATTGCGGGCAAGCAGCACGAGATGGCTGTACGGGGCGGGAGCCGACTGGGGCTTCTCCCGGGAGTGACGTGAGTCGAACGCGAGATAGGCCTCGAAGCCGAGAATCGGACGGACCTGCTGGGCCTTGGCATGCTCGTAGAACTCCCACGCCACGTGCATGTTCCCGTGGTCGGTTACCGCCAGGCTGTCCATCCCCAGCTTCTTGACGTGCGCGACGAGCTCGGGGACATAGTTTGCCCCGTCGAGCAAGGAATATTCGCTGTGGGTATGAAGATGGACGAATGCCATGTATTTAAGAGCGGGAAGAGTGAACAGTGAAGAGTGAACAGGGAAGCACGGCTCAGGGCCAACCCGTCACTGTTTACTGTTTACTGTTCACGCTTTTCCTCTCCGTTCGAGCTCCTCCCACACGGTATCCAGCGGGACACCGCGGGCTTGCAGGAGCACCAAGAGATGATAGAGGAGGTCGGCCGCCTCGGACGCGAGACGCTCGTCATCCTCCGAATTTGCCGCCACCACGACTTCGACCGCTTCCTCGCCGACCTTCTGTGAGATCTTCGTCACGCCACCAGCCAGCAACTGGGCGGTATAGGAATCGGCCGGGCGTGCGGCGGCGCGCTGGGCGATGGTCGTTGCCAGACGGGTCAGCACATGGCCGCCCGGATCTTCTTCCGTCGCGCTGCCGTCCGCCGGCCCGATGACCGTCGAGAAGCAGGTGCGGGTCCCGGTGTGACACGCCGGCCCGGTCTGATCGACCCGGTACAGCACGGTATCGCCATCGCAATCCAGCCGTATCTGAATGACTCGCTGGACGTGCTTCGACGTCTCACCCTTCTGCCAGAGGGTGCCTCGCGATCGGCTGAAATAATGGGCCAGACCGGTAGAGAGGGTGCGGTCCAACGCTTCACGGTTGGCGTAGGCGACCATCAGGACGTCGCCGGAGCGGCTCTCCTGGGTCACGACCGGCACCAGTCCGTCAGCGCCGAACTTGACCGCCGACAGCCGAATGTTTTCGGGCACGGAGTGAAAGTACCGGCGGCCGTTGCGATTGTCAAAAGCCGTTGGCGCGCTTTATCTTGCTACGTCCGCGGTGAGTTCTTCCGGTGCTCGTTTTCCCGTCCCCCAGCTCGCGGAGTCTTGGCCGGTGCGTTGGTTACGCTCGTTTCTCTGTGTCTCGCCGATCCTCGCGGCCGCCGCCGGTTGCAGCGATGGTACCGGCCCGGGACCTGGCCCGCAGGTCGATTGCAGCTCGGCTCCCGTCCGGTCGCTTGCGGTGGGCGAACACCTGATCATCGATCCCGCTCAGGATGGTGCCTGTGTCCGCCTTCCCGACGCCTCGAGCGCAGGGGCCGAGCATCTGGTTGTCCCGCTCGCGACTGCGGGTAACGTGACCCAGAACGGTGTGTCGGCGTCCTACCTGTTCCAGGGGACGGCGCCAGCGGTGGCGGCCGTTGGCAATATCCCTTCTCCCAGGCTCTCGGCCTTTCAGAGTCCCCTCCCCCCTCAGGCATTCCACGACATGCTCCGAGCCCGGGAGCGAGCGCTGTCACAGAGCGCACAGAGCCCGGGAGTGGCGCTGTTCAGTCAGGGCCGTGTCACTAGTGCTGCGGGCTTGCCTCCCGTCGTCGGGGACCAGCGCTCGTTCGAGGTGTGCGCCCAGTCCGATTGCAAGTCGTTCGTGCAGACGACCGGGACAGCACGCTCGGTGGGTCAGCGGGTCGCCATATTCGTTGACGACGCTGCGCCCGCCGGCGGCTACACCACGACGGACCTGGACAACGTGCAGCGGGTGTTCGACCAGTTTCTCTATCCTATCGATACCACGCATTTCGGACGCGAATCGGACATTGACGGAAACGGCGTGGTGATCGTTCTGTTGACCCAGCACGTCAACCAGCTCAGCCCCCACTGTAGTAACACCAATCTGGTTACGTTGGGCTATTTCTTCGGAGCCGATCTGCTGCCGCCCTCGCCGACCAATCCGGGG
>JBJMPK010000169.1:0-4839 GCA_045803245.1 Gemmatimonadales bacterium | reverse complement strand
GGGGCTGTAGCTCAGCTTGGTTAGAGTGCCGCACTGTCACTGCGGAGGTCGCGGGTTCGAGCCCCGTCAGCCCCGCTCGCTTCTGGTATAATCACCCCGTCCCCGGACGGGGTGTTGTGTTTCAGCCCATGAAGCCGGACATGTCCAACCCGACCTCCACATATCATGTGCCGGTACTCCTGCTGCCGGTGCTCGAGGCTGCCCGCGGTGCCCGGCGAGCGGTTGATGCCACGCTGGGCGACGGCGGGCATGCTGCCGCCCTCCGCGACGCAGGAGTCGAGGTGCTCGGGATCGATCGCGATCCGGACGCGCTCGCCATCAGCCGGGCCCGGCTGGGCGAGGTCGGGATCCGATACCTCCACGCCCAGTACGACTCGCCGGAAGCTCTGGCCGAAGTCCGCCGGTTTGCGCCGGATTTCATCCTGCTCGATCTCGGCGTCTCCTCCCGCCAACTGGACGAAGCGGCCCGCGGTTTTACCTTCCGTCCTGGCGCACCGCTGGACATGCGGATGGCGGCAACCGGACCGACCGCGGCGGAGCTCCTGAATCACCTGAACCCCGCTGAGCTAGAGTCCGTCTTCCGAGACTTTGGGGATGAGCGCCGGGCCCGGCGGTTGGCCGGAGAAATCGTGCGGCGGCGCAGCCGGCAGCCTTTCGTCACCAGCGACGACCTGGTCAACGCGGTGCGAGCGACCCTCGGCCCCCGCGCGGGCCCCTCTGAATTCGCCCGGCTTTTTCAGGCGGTGCGGATCGCCGTCAATCAGGAGCTGCAAGGACTGGAGCGTGCCTTGCCCGCGTTCCGGGATGCACTCGAGCCCGGTGGCCGGCTGTCGATCATCACCTATCATTCAGGCGAAGATCGTCTGGTCAAGCAGTCGTTTCGGGAGTGGGCCCGGAGCTGTGTGTGCCCACCCGATCTTCCGGTGTGCGTCTGCCGCGGGCGACCGTTAGGACGGGTCGAGCCCCGCAAGCCGATCATCCCCGAGGAATCCGAGCTGGCGGTCAATCCCCGCGCGAGGAGCGCCAAATTGCGAACCTTCGTGGTCGAGCATGCGGCTTAAAGGCCGCCATTGGGTGGTGCTGTGGCTGCTGATATTTCTCGGGGGCGCGCTGGCAGTGGTGGCCCGGCAGACGGTGGCCTTCCGCACCGCACGACGGCTGCACGACCTGCGTGAGGAGCGGAGCAGTCTGGAATCGCGACGCGACGATCTGGAGCGCCGGATCCGGCTTGCCTCGAGCCGCCAGGTGCTGGTGCCGATAGCCGAGCGGGCGCTCGGCTTGCACGAGCCGGCCGACTCAGAGTTCGTGCTCTTCGTGGTACCCCAGCCGGCCGCCCCGCGCCCGGCCCAGGACCGGCCCTGATGGCCAAGCCGCTGGCACGTATCGCTGCGGTACAATTTGGCTTTGCCCTTGGGGTTGCAGGCATTCTGGCTCGTGCCGTTCAGTTGCAGCTGTTCCAGGGAGAACAATGGGCCGAGCAAGCCCAGAAACAGCGGACCGAGCGTGTGGTGCTGCCCGCTCGGCGCGGCGCCATCTACGATCGTAACGGCGTGCCGCTCGCCATCAGCCAGGAATTCTATCATGTGGGCATCGCACCGAATGAGCTGTCCAACCCGCGCGCGACCGGTCAGCTGCTGAGCCGCCAGCTGAGTATGCCCTGGACCGTCCTGCAACGTGAGTTGCGGACGAAACGCTGGGTGTACTATCACGGGCCCTTCACGGCCACCCAGGTACAGCCGCTGCGGCAACGCGCCGGCGTTCATCTCACCCGTGACTTCCAACGCTTCTATCCATCGCGGACGCTCGCCCGGCCCATCATCGGTGGACTGTTGGCTGACCGCTCCACCGGAGCGGCCGGCCTGGAACTCTCGCTGGACTCGATTCTGACCGGCCAGCCGGGCGAGGCCGTGCTGCTCAAAGATCGCGCGGGACGGCGATACGACTCACCAGCCCGGGTCATTCGGGAGCCGGTGCCGGGCAATGACGTCATTCTGACGATCGATGCCGATCTGCAGGAGATCGCCGAGCGGGGCCTGGAAGAAGCCCTCGGTGCCATGAAAGCTGCCGGTGGCGACATTGTCTTCCTGGATCCCAACAACGGCCAACTGCTCGCCCTTGCCTCGAAGCAAGCCCGCAGCGAGGGTGCTCGCGCCTCCACCTTTACCGATCCCTTCGAGCCCGGGTCCACCGCGAAGCTGTTCACTGCCGCGGCGCTCCTCATGCACCGGCGCGTATCCAGCAACGACGCCGTCTTCGCCGAAGGTGGTACCTGGCGCATGCCGGTGACGAGCAGCGGACGAGTCCGGATCATATCGGACGCGCACAAGACGACCGGAAACATCACGTTGGCCCGGGCGATACAGGTGTCCAGCAACGTGGGGATGGCAAAGTTTTCCTCCCGGCTCTCATCCGAAGAACAGTTCGAGATGCTTCGCGACTTCGGGTTCGGCACTCCCACGGGCGCGGAGTTCCCGTCGGAGTCGAGAGGACGGCTGGCCCGGCCGGACAAGTGGCAGCCGATGTACACCCGGGCGAGCGTGGCGATGGGATACGAGTTCGGCGTGACGCCCGTACAGCTTGCGGCGGCCTACGGCGCGATCGCGACCGATGGATTGCTCCTGACTCCGACCCTGGTACGAGAGATTAGAAGCCCGGTGGGCCGTCTGCTCTATCGCCACCAACCCGAGCCGGTGCGCCGGGTCGTAACACCTGCAGTTGCCGCGCAGCTGCGCCAGTTCCTCAAGGGTGCTGTCGGGGAAGGAGGAACCGGTGAGGAGGCGCAGCTGGTCAACTACACACTGCTGGGCAAGACCGGGACTGCGGTGCGCTTCGAGGGCGGTCGCTACATCCGGGGTGAGTACACCGCTTCCTTCGCCGCGCTGTTTCCGGCCGACCGGCCCCAGCTCGTTGTCATTGTCAAAATCGACAATCCCCAGGGCAACTATTACGGCGGCCTCACCGCTGCTCCGGTGACCCGAACCATGCTGCAGCAGGCACTAACCTCGCGGCAGGTGGCGATCGACCGAAGCCGTCTCACGCTTCAGGAAGCCTCGTCGCCGGACCAGCCTCGCCGGAGCGTGCCGGCGGCCAATGTCGCTCCCATTGTGTTCAGCTGGCCTTTCACGGCCGCCGAGGCCAGACCCGTGCCGGTCCCAATTCCGGACGTCATGGGACGATCGGTCAGGGAGGCCGCACTCGCGCTGCACCGGCGTGGGTTCAGAGTGAATCTTCGCGGGGTCGGCCGGGTGAGCCGCACAGCTCCTGCGGGTGGTGAGACGGCTCTGCCGGGTATTGCGGTCACCGTCTGGGCGGAGCAGTGACCGGGTGAAGCTTCGATGCCGCTGACCTGGGGCGCCGTCGTGGACGAGCTGCGCCGGGGGGATCTTTTGGCCTCCGCCCCTTCGCAGGGTCCCCCCATCTCCGGTATCGGAGTGGATAGCCGGACGATCGAGCCGGGCATGCTCTACGTCGCGGTGCGAGGCTCTGAGACTGATGGTCATCGCTTCGTGGGCCAGGCGGTGAGCCGCGGAGCAGCCGCTCTGGTGGTCGAAGCACCCCAGCAGTCGGGGGTACCGGAAATCGTGGTTCGCGACGGGCGCCGTTCGGCACTTGCATTGGGCGCCGCGTGGTATGGGCATCCCGGACGACAGCTCACCTTAGTGGGCGTCACCGGTACCAACGGCAAAACTACGACGACGGGGTTGATCCGCCACCTGCTCAACCAGGGCGACACCGCCGGAAGCATCGGTACGCTCGGCGCATTCGATGGTCATGGCGAGCCGGTCAGCTCCACCGCGGGATCGTTGACGACACCGGGGCCGATCGACCTTCAGTCCACTCTGGCCTCCATGCTGAAACGAGGGGTCACGCAGGTCGTGATGGAGACATCGTCGCACAGCCTGGATCAGGGCCGGCTCGATGGGCTGGCCTTTGCCGCGGGCGTGTTCACCAACCTTACCCGGGATCACCTGGACTACCACGGCACGATGGAGTCGTACCTGGCCTCCAAGCTTCGGCTCAGCCATTTGCTCCAACTGCATGGCCTGGAGGTGGTGAATCTGGATGACGATGCGTGGAAGGTCATGCCGGAGCGCAGTCCGCGAATCACGTTCGGCTTCCATCCCGCCGCCGATGTCCGGGCCACCGAGGTCATGCTCGATTCCGCGGGGTCGCGCTTCCTGGTCAGCGGTCGGTTCGGCGCCTCCGAGGTGACGCTTCCGTTACTGGGCGATTTTAACGTGGCCAATGCGCTCGCGGCCGCGGCCACCGCTCTGGGGCTGGGCCGGCCTATCACCGATGTGGTGGAGCGGCTGGCCTCGGCGCCTCAAGTGCCCGGCCGCATGGAGCGGATCGCGGACGCTCCCTGTGTCGTGCTCCGCGACTATTCCCATACTCCGGATTCCCTGGAGCGGGCGCTCACCAGTTTGCGTCCACTGACCAGCGGGCGGCTCATCGTCGTATTCGGATGCGGTGGCGATCGGGATCGGGGCAAGCGGCCGATCATGGGCCGCATCGCGGCGGATCTGTCCGACCTGGCAATCGCCACGTCCGACAATCCGCGGACCGAAGATCCAGACGCCATCATCGATGATATCGAGCAAGGAATGGGCGGCATGCCTCATCTGCGGATCCCGGACCGGCTCACCGCCATTCATACGGCGATCGACCAAGGCCGGACCGGAGACACCATCCTGCTCGCCGGGAAGGGGCACGAGACCTATCAGGTAATCGGCACTGAGAAGCTGCCGTTCGACGAGCGGGAGATCGTGCAACGACTGGTCCGAGGCGTGCGGTGAGCGGTGACCGGGGGGGGGTGGCCCCACCGCCTTGGGCCGAGAG
>JBJMPK010000168.1:0-15255 GCA_045803245.1 Gemmatimonadales bacterium | reverse complement strand
GGCGACTGGCGACTGGCGACTGGCGACTGGCGACTGGCGACTGGCGTCTGGCGTCTGGCGACTGGTGACTGGCGACTGGTGACTACCCCCCGACTATCAACTCCACCTGCGGCTCGCGGGGCGTGACCTCGGGGCCGGACTCGCCCATGTACACGTTCACTTCACTCCGCATGCCGAACTCCCCGGGCAAGTAAATCCCCGGCTCGATCGAAAACCCGATGCCCGGAATCAGCCGGCGATCGTCGTGGGTCTCGTAGTCATCCATATGTGGACCCGACCCGTGGAGATCCCGATCGATCGAGTGGCCGGTGCGGTGGACGAAGTTGTCACCGTAGCCCGCCTTCTCTATCACCGCGCGGGCCGCGCGGTCTACCTCGTACCCGGCGACCGTACGACCTTCCCCGCCGGCCCGGCGGATCGTATCGATGGCGGCATCGCGGGCCTGGCGGACGGTTTGCCAGACTTGGACCACGCGGGTAGGAGGCCGGCTGCCCGCAAATGCCACCCAGGTTTGATCGGCGAAGACCGTGGTCCGGCTGCGGCCGGCCCAGAGATCCAGCAAGACGACGTCTCCCTTCTGGAGCGTGGCGTCGGCGCCGGCGCGGGGGACATAGTGGGGCCGCGCGGCGTTCGCGGCGAATGCGACGATCGGCGGCTCGTCGAACACCAGCCCGCGCCGCTCCACCTCAGCGATGACCTGGGCCTGGAGCGCCGCTTCGGTCAGGCGTTCCCCAGTCTGGCGCACCACCCGCGCGAGCGTGTCCCGAGCCACCGCGGCGAGAATCTCGGCGGCGGCGCGATGGTCCTCTACTTCGGACCGGGTCCAGCGGGCGGCGAAGCGGGAGACCAAGGCCCCCGACGGAACCACAGTAGCGCCCATGCGGCGGAGCAACTCGATGACGCCGAACGGCACCCGGTCGAGGTACGGCACTGCGTCCTCGGGCGAGATCTCCATCGCCAGCTTCCGGCCGGTCACGAGCGGAGCCAGCGCGGCGTGGAGCTCGCTCCAGCGAGCATAAGGGATGACCCGTCCCGGAAAGTTCTCCAGGCCCTGCAGCTCGATTTTGTGCGCCACAGCAACGGGCTCTCCCTCTCGAGGCAGCAGCACGAACAGCCGCCGGGTATTCATCCCGGTCCGGCCGAGCACCCGGTCGAGCACCGGGTTGACGCCGCGGAAATCGAAGAGGAGCCACCCATCGGCGCCCGCTTCGGCTAACGCATCGCGCAGCTCGGCTCGATCGATCATTCGTAGACTTCGGCAACCGCGGTTCGCCAATGGCATTCGGCGGCACCCTGCGAGCGGCAGCCAACATGCAGTAGGGCGCCCTCGAAGCCGGTCAGGGCGCGCAAGAGCTCCAGATATGCCGCGCCATAGAAAAGACAGGCCTCTCCCGTCGGCAACGCCACGATGGCTAACGGAGCACCCATGGTAACCTCGACGATGCTCCCGCGCGCCTTGACCTCGCCATCGAAGATCGTACGGGCCAGGCGGGAGACGCTGCGGCGAGCCAGCCGGCGTGCCAGGGGCCGGGGCGACACCCGGATGAGCATGCGGGAGGAGCGTCCCCGGCCTTTGGCCGCGTAGCGCGCCGCCCGACGGCCCGCGTCCGCGAATACGAGTGAGGCATCGGGCCGGCGGCCCACCAGCCGGAACACGGAGATCGTCTCGTCCAGGTCCACCAGCCCGCGCTTGGCGGCCGTCTGACGGTAGCGCTGGATCTGAGCCGCGACGGTGGGGCTCAGGCCCAGCCGCCGGATCGCGATCTCTTCGGCGAGTTCGTCCAGCCCGTCCTCGACCGGGGTGTCGAGGTTACGAATCGCCTCGAGCAGGCTGAGGGGGATGAGTGCGGGAACGGTGGGTTTGGGCACGGGATTCGGCGCGGAACTTAGCTCGCCAAGGGCTCACCAACCAGGGGCATAGTCGTAGGGGCATAGTCGTAGCGAGGGGCGCCAACGCGGCTAGATTCCCCTCATGGCGGAGCCAGTGGAAGCTACCCGTTCCTTTGATGATGAAGCGCTGCCCCATCTCGACGCTTTGTATCGCGTCGCCCTGAGGCTCACCGCGGATCCATCGCAAGCGGAAGACCTGGTCCAGGACACGATGCTCAAGGCCTATCGTTCCTGGCGGCAATACCGCCCTGGCACCAACGCCAAGGGTTGGCTGCTCACCATCCTGCGCAACACCTTCATCAATGATTATCGCCGCCGGAAGCACGAGCCGATCGCGATGGACCTCGAGGTCGCCGAGCCTCACGCGCTCTACCGCTCGATGCAGGAGACCGATCCCGAGGGGACCTTCTTCTCTCAGATTGTCGACGACAAGGTACTGGAGGCCATCGACGCCTTGCCACCGGAGTTTCGCGAGGTCCTCGTGCTGAGCGACATAGAAGGCATGCGCTACGGTGAGATCGCCGAAACGCTGCAGATCCCGGTAGGTACGGTGAAGTCACGCCTGTTCCGTGCCCGCCGCCACCTCCAGGGCCAGCTGTATAGCCACGCCGTCGAGATGGGCTACATCCCGGCCCGGGAGAGCCGAACGTGAGCCGCATCGATTGCGACGAGGCGATCGCGCATCTTCATGACTATCTGAAACAGGAGCTGACCCCCGAGCTGGTGATCGAGGTGCGCCAGCATCTGGAGCGGTGCCGCGACTGCTTCTCTCATCTCCGCTTCGAGGAGAGCTTTTTCCAGAAGCTGGAGACGTGCTCCCGCCGCCAAGCCTGCCCCGGCGAGTTGCGCGCCCGGATTCTGGCAGCCCTGCGGGCGGAGTTGCGGGACAACTGAGCCGGTGCCGCTCCCGCTAGCGGCTGCGATCAGCGCGGTGGTGGCCTGGCTCGGGTGGCGGGCCCAAACCCTGACCCTGTCGGGTGGGGTAGCGGCGTGGACCGTTGGCACGCTGATACTATATGGAAGTGGCTGGAACGGCGGCGCGGTGCTGGCCGCCTTCTTTGTGAGCAGCAATCTGATCTCGCGGCTGGGTCCCCGAGCCGCCAGCCAGCTCGACGCCAAAAGCGACCGGCGGGATCTCTGGCAAGTATATGCCAACGGCGGAGCCGCCGCGGCGGGGGCCCTGGCGGGACGCACCGACCCAGCGCTCGGGATCTGGCTCGCGACGGCGAGCCTGGCCGCCGCGGCCGCGGACACCTGGGCCACCTCCGTGGGCACCCGGTCTGGAATGGCACCGAGGCTGCTCGGTTTCGGGGCGGTAGTCCCCCCGGGCACCAACGGCGGAATGACGTTAGCCGGGACGGCCGCCGCCGTGGCCGGCGCGCTGATCGTCGCCGGGACCGGCGCGGCCACCACAGGGATGCCGCTGCTGCTCGCGTCGGGAACTCTGATAGGTTTCGCGGGGATGATCGTGGATTCGATGATCGGCGCCTGGTTCCAGGGCGGTTTCACCTGTCCGGCATGCAACCAGGACAGCGAGCGGAGAGTCCACCGTTGTGGAGCCGCAACCGTGCGGACCAAAGGGGTCACGTGGTTGAACAACGATGGGGTGAATTTTCTGGTGACGGTGCTGGCAGCGTGCATGGCTCTACTCTGGTGGCGGTGGCTTGACTGATTTTCCACGGCAGGTCGATGTGCTGGTAGCCGGCGCGGGCCCCGCCGGCAGCGCAACCGCCACGCTTCTTGCCCGGGCCGGTTTCTCGGTCGTAGCAGCGGACCGCGCCGCCTTCCCTCGCGACAAACCTTGCTCCGAATACATGAGCCCCGAGGCCGTCCGCATTCTCAGCCGGCTGGGCGTCACCGATGCGCTCGAGCGTACCGGCGCGGTTGCACTCGAAGGCCTGAAGGTGACGGCGCCCCGAGGGGCTACGGCTCATGGCCGGTTCGCGCTGGCCGGGCACAGGCCGTTCCGTGCAACCGGTCTGTCCGTCTCCCGCCGGATCATGGATCATGAATTGGTCAAAGCGGCCCGCCAAGCCGGCGCGACCGTACTGGAGCAGACCAAAGTCGAGGAGCTGTTGTACGACCGGGGTGCGATCACCGGAGCTGTGCTCCGGGACCGATCCGGGCAACGGCATCCGATACACGCGCGTCTGACCGTCGGCGCCGACGGATTGCGGTCGATCGTGGCCCGGCGGATAGGGCGCCGTAGTTACGGCCGGCCTCGGCGGATGGCATTCGTGGCCCATCTCACCGGGATACCGGCGATGGAGAAGATGGCGGAGCTTCACTTTGGCCCGGCCGGCTACGTTGGTCTCAATCCCATCGGTCGTGAGCTGACCAACGTCGGTTTGGTCGTGCCGGTCGAACGGACCGGGGCCGCCCGGAGCGGAGTCGAACGATTCTTCTACGAGGCCCTGACCGAGTTTCCGGACATCCGCCGGCGAGTGGCAGCGGGAACGATCCAGGGGTCCATCCTGACCACGGGCCCGTTTGCGGCCTGGTCGAGCCGGACCACCGCACCCGGAGCTCTGCTGGTCGGGGATGCGGCGGATTTCTTCGATCCGTTCACCGGTGACGGCATCTACAGCGCGCTTCGGGGTGCGGAGCTGATCTTCGAGACCGTCGTCCCGGCGCTCAACGCCCCCGGTGCGGTTGCCGTCGATCGCCTCGCTGAATACCGGAGGTTGCGCCGCCGGGTGTTTACCGGAAAATGGATCATGGAGCGCATGGTTGGATACGCGATGTACTTCCCCCGCCTGTTCGAGCGCGGCGTGGCTCGGATGGGTATTCGTGAGGACATGGCCCACACAATGGTCGGGGTGGCCGGTGGGTTTGTTCCCGCGCGGGAGGCGCTCAACCCGATCTTCCTTGCCCGGATGGTCCTGTGACCACCCCCGAGCTCGACCCGGCACAGTTTCGGCAGCTGCTCGGCCGTTTCGCCACCGGGGTGACAATTCTCACCGTCGTTACTCCGGACGGCCGCCCACTGGGCATGACGGCCAACAGCCTGGCCTCGGTATCGCTGAGCCCACCGCTGATATCGGTTTGCGTCGACCGCGAGGCGGAGATGCACGATGCCATCTTTCGGGTGCCGGATTTCGTGGTGAATGTTCTCGCTAGTCACCAGGAGACGCTGGCCCGCCGCTTCGCCGACAAACACGAGGACCGCTTCGACGGGATAGGCTATCATCTGACTCCGGAAGGGCTCATCCTGCTGGGCGGTGCCCTGGCTCATATCGAGTGCCGCCGCCACGCCGAGTTTCCCGGGGGAGATCACACGATCGTGATTGGGCAGGTAACCGGTGGCACCACTAACAAGGGGCGTCCGCTGCTCTATTACCGCGGCGGATACGCGGCGATCGAATAGGCATGAGCGTACTGTCGATCACGCCCATCGGGGCGGAGCTGCTGGATGATCCGGCCGCGGACCCCAGCGTGGTGGCCCAATCCCTGGGCAACATCGCGCGTGCCAACCGGTGGTTCGGAGGATCGGCCGCCGTCAGGTTTGGACTCAGCCGCACGCTCCAGGACGTGCAGCCCGGCACCACACTCTCGCTGGTCGATCTCGGTACCGGACTGGGTGACTTGCCGCAGGTGGCTGTCCGGTGGGGAGCCTCACGCGGCATCCGGATCGCCCCGCTGGGGCTCGAGCTCAATCGAGCCGCGGCCAGGCTGGCCCATGCCACCGGTCTGATCACCGCGGTCGGATGCGCCGGTGCACCACCGATCCGTGACAAGAGCGTCGACGTGGTCCTGGTCAGCCAGGTCGCTCATCACCTCACCAGGGAATCGGTGGTTCACCTTTTCCGGATCTGCGACCGGCTGGCGCGCCGGGCGGTGATCGTCGCCGATCTGCGACGGCATCCCGTAGCGCCGGCATCCTTCTGGTGTGGGGCGCGGCTCCTGCGGTTCGATCCGGTGACGGTCGCGGACGGAATGACCTCGCTGCGCCGGGGGTTCCGGCGGAACGAGCTCGCGACGCTACTGCTGGATGCGGGAGTGAGCGGGCAGGTGGAGCGGCGCCGCGGTTTTCGGCTGGTGGCAACCTGGATTCCGGAGCCCGCCTGATGCGGACAGTCGATCGGAGGCTCATGAGCGCACCCGTCGACCGTGTGTTTCGAGCGGCCATGGACGTCGAACAGTGGCCGGCTTTGCTCCAACATTATCGCTGGGTCCGCATGCTGGAGCGGCGCACCGACGGCGGACTGGTCGAGATGGCCGCCTGGCGGCGGTTCGGCTGGCTCAATTACCCGACGTGGTGGGTATCCGAGATGCAAATCGACCCGATCGCGAAAACCGTACGATACCGGCATGTTCGCGGCATTACCTCCGGGATGGACGTGGTCTGGCAGCTCGCACCGGTCAACGGGGGAACCGAAGTGACGATCGTGCATGAATGGGCCGGACCGGCGTGGCCCCTGGTCGGGCCGGCTGCCGCGTCCTGGGTCATTGGACCGGTGTTCGTGCACGGAATAGCGTCGCGGACGCTTTCGGGAATTGCGAGGCACGTGGAGATAGGCGGGTAAGCGGGGAAGCGGGGAAGCGAACCGCCAGATCGGGAGATCAAAATGGAGCAGCGGCGAGTAGTCATAACCGGCATCGGAGCCATCACACCCATCGGATTGGGAGTCGAGGGGCTATGGGACGGGCTCCGCCGCCGTGAATCGGCGGTCCGCTGCATTACCCGGTTCGATCCCTCCATGTTCAAGTCCCGGATCGCAGGTGAAGTGGCCGAGTTTTCTGCCGCCGACCATATGGAGGGAAGGCGGGCCCGCCGGCTGGACCGATTTTCCCAGTTCACTGTGGCCGCCACTCGCATGGCCCTGGCGGATGCCGACCTCGATTACATCCGAGAGGACCCGGACCGGGTGGGAGCCATGATGGGCACTGCGCTGGGCGGCGTGGCTCACGGCGAGGGTCAATACCGGCACTTCCTGACGGGTGGCCCCCGCGCCGTGGATCCCGCCCTCGCCCTGACGGTCTTTGCCGGGGCGGCCAGTTGCAACATCGCCATCGAATTCGGATTTACCGGTCCTAACTCGACTAATGGAATGAGCTGCGCCTCCGGCGCTATCGCGATCGGGGAGGGTTTTCGCGCTATCGTCCGGGGTGATGCCGACGTGATGGTTGCGGGAGGGTCGGAGGCGCCGTTGGCGCCACTCTGCTTCGGCGCGTTCTCCATCATCCGGGCGATGTCTACCAGGAACGACGACCCCGCGCGCGCCAGCCGGCCTTTCGATCTGGGGCGCGACGGCTTCGTGATGGCCGAAGGGGCGGCGGTTTTGGTGCTGGAAGAGCGGTCCCGGGCGCTGGCTCGGGGAGCGCCGGTGTACGCCGAGGTCTGCGGATACGGGCTTACCAACGATGCCCACCACATGACGGCACCCCGGCCCGATGGGCGCCAGGCGGCCCGCGCGATGCGCAACGCGCTGACGGAAGGTAGGGTCGCCCCCCACGAGATCGGCTACATCAACGCGCACGGCTCCTCCACCCCGCTGAACGATTCCACAGAGACCGGGTCCATCAAGCAGGTCTTCGGCGACCATGCCTACCGGTTGGCGTTCAGCGGCACCAAGGGCTACTTCGGCCACGCCCTCGGCGCGAGCGGTGCCATCGAGGCCGCCATCTGTGCCCTTGCCAGCCGTCGCCGCTGGGTTCCTCCGACCGTGAACCTCGATTCTCCTGACCCCGCCTGCGATCTCACGCATGTTACCGGGGCCGGGCTGGACCTCGCACCGGATTATCTGCTCAGCAATTCATTTGGATTCGGTGGCATCAACGCCGCACTTCTGTTCCGCCGCGCCGAGTGAGTCGCAGACCGCTGCTCTAACCCTTCCTCCCGGTCGCCGACCGGCATAGATTCGCTGCCGTCACCTCCCAAGGATTTCATCGATGCCTTCCCTGTTTCGCCGCTCCCTCGCGGAAGCACTCGGTACATTCGCTCTGGTGTTTATCGGAGCTGGCTCGGTGCTCACCAACTCCTTCAGCAACTCCGGGACCTTAGGCGTCGCCATTGCCCATGGCGTGGTGCTCGCCGTGATGGTATCGGCTACGATGGCAATCTCCGGCGGCCACCTGAATCCGGCGGTGACCCTCGGACTCCTGGTGACCAGACGGGGGACCCCGGTGTCGGCAGTGGCATACATCGCGGCACAGCTCATCGGGGCGGTGCTCGCAGCCCTGCTGCTGAAGGCCCTCTATCCTATTGGCGTGAGCCGAGCCGTCTCACTGGGGACACCTGCGATCGCCAACTCGATTACGCTGGGCCAGGCCATCGGGATAGAAACCGTCCTCACCTTCTTCCTGGTTTCGGCGGTATTCGGGACCTGCGTCCATCCCGACGCTCCCAAGGTCGGAGGGTTCGGCATCGGATTGGTCCTGATTTTCGATATCCTCGTCGGCGGCCCGCTCACCGGTGCCGCCATGAACCCCGCCCGTGCCTTCGGCCCGGCCTTGGTATCAGGACAGTGGGTGGGGCAGATGGTGTACTGGATTGGGCCGATCGCCGGAGGGATTTTGGCGGGGCTCGTGTGGGAATACCTGCTGCTGCCCCGAGGACCCCAGCGCAGAAGGAGGACGGACTAAAAGGTAAGAGCGTGAGCGGGAACTGCTGAAAGCGTGAGCGGGGAGGGATGGCAGGAAGAAACGTAAGCGGGGGACCGTAAAACGTAAGCGGTCAGCGGGCGGCGTAATCAGGACACCAGCTGCGTAGACGCGGGTTTTTAGAATCTGGTCGTTCGCGTCACCATTGGGCATGCGCGATCACCACAGTCTGTATGCCTGGCAAGAAGCCCGCGTCGTCGCTATCGGAGTTATCCAACTGGCGCGAAGTGACTGGAAGCCTTGGGCCTCTGCTCTTTTTCTGCAGCTTCAGCGGTCATCTCTTTCCGTGCAGCTCAACATCGCCGAAGGATATGCCTACGGAGCAACTCCAACCTTCCGTCGTCACCTCACGATCGCCTACGGATCTGCTGTGGAAACCGGGGAGCTGCTTGATCTAGCCCCGGACGCTCAGATTGTAGCAGCCGATTCCATAAACCAATTATTGACACACAACCACCGAAGCCAGCGTCTGCTGCTAGGAATGCCTTTCGCCGCTCACGCTTCTCCCCCACCGCCACAGCCGCAGCCAGTAGCTCACCAGTATGAAGCTCGCTACTGCGTACGCGGCTATCAGGTACCCCCCGTTATCGGGCGGCTCAGGCACCATCCCGCAACTCCTCCCGGATCTCCTCGGCCAGCGCGATCCCATACCGCGCCATAACGAAGCCCAGATAGAGCAGAGTGAACACCGCCACTGAGATCAGCAGGGTCCGCAGCATTTCGGCCGGCAGCGACGGCGCACTGGGCTTGAGTACGATCGGCTGGGGATGAAGGGTGCGGAACAGGTAGACGCTCAGATGGACGAACGGCACCAGCAACATCCCCAGGATTCCGACCACCGCGCTGAAGCGAGCGCGTTCGCCGGGATCGTGCACCGCGGCGCGCAAGGCGAGATATCCGACAAACAAGAAGAAGAGAAAGAGCGTGAGCGTGAGGCGCGCGTCCCAGGTCCACCAGGTCCCCCAGATGGGCTTGGCCCATATGGGGCCGGTGGTAAGCATGATGCCGCTGAACACGACTCCCACTTCGGCCGAGGTTGCCGCGAAGCGGTCCAGCCGCGGATCCTCCAGCCAGAGATACAGTCCGCTGGCAATCCCCACGAGTGAGAACGCGAGCAACGCGCACCAGGCGGCGGGAACGTGCACGTAAAAGATTTTCTGGGCCAATCCCTGGCGGGCCTCCACCGGGGTAAAGCCGAGTGCGAGCACGTATACCACGACCAGCGCCACCAGACCCAATCCGCCCAGCCCCAGACCCCGCCGGATGATACGATTGGCCTGTTCGAGCGAGCCCGCCGGTTGAGTCACTCGTCCATCACCGCTGAGAAGGCCAGGGTGCAGAGTGTCACGAATACGATGTCATAGAGTGCGAGTAACCTAAGCCAGCCCAATAGTTCACTCAATGGACGGCCGACGAGGAGACGGGAAGTAACCTGCACCGCCCCAATGAGTGGCGGGACCATAAAGGGCAGCAGCAGCACCGGCAGCATCAGCTCGGCAAATCGGGTGCGCACGGCCATGGCGCTGAAGATCGTGCCGACCGCAACGAACCCGATCGTGGCCAGCGCCGTTACCCCGAGAATACCCGGCAGAGCACGGCCGAGACTGACGTTGAAGAAGAGGGTGAACAACGGCAGGGTGACCAGCTCGACGGTGCCGACAAAAGCCAGATTGGCCATCAGCTTCCCCAGGAACAGCGCCTCGCGACTTACCGGTGCGAGCAGCAACCCGTCGAGGGCCGCGTTTTCGCGCTCGATGTTGAAAGCCCGGTTGAGGGCAACCATGGCAGCCAGAGCAAACGTCACCCACAGAACGCTGGGCGCCAGGTCGGCGGCGCCGACGAGGGTCGGGTCGCGGGCAAAGTTGAATACCACCAGTACCAGCGCGGCAAACACGAGGGCAGAGAGAATGGCGGTACGGCTCCGCAGCTCGGCACGGATGTCCTTGGCCGCAATCGCCAGCGCCAGCCGGATGGCGTCAGACACCGATGAACCCCTGATACCGTTGGACGAACGAGTCCAGCGAGCCTTGGCGCGTCTCATCCGCCGCCCAACGCCCATGGACGAGCACCGCGACGCGGGATGCTAGATCCCAGGCATCGGCAAGGTTATGAGTGACGAGCACGAGTCCGTTTCCCCGGGCCAGCCGGGACCGCAGCGCGGTCCGCAGGCGGTCGGAAGCCGTGGCATCGAGGCCGGTGAAGGGCTCGTCCAACAGCAGGACCCGGGGATCGTGCAGCACGGCTCGGGCTATGGCGGCGCGCTGTAACAGCCCGCGGCTCAACCGCCGCGGCAGCTCATCGGCCCGATCGGACAGGCCGGCGCCTTCGAGGGCTGCCCGCGCCACGACATGCGGATGATCCAGGAGGTGCAGCCGGGCCGCGAAGGTGAGGTTTTCGATCAGGGTCAGGTCATCGTAGAGCATCGACTGATGAGAGAGAAATCCCACGGCCCGGCGCGCCCGATGATTCCCCCGCCCAAGCGGCTCACCCAGCAGGCGCACCTCGCCCGCCGTGGGCCGCAGCAATCCGGCCAGAAGCCGGAGAAGGGTTGTTTTGCCCGCTCCGTTCGGCCCGATAATCGCCAGAGCCTCACCCGGCCCGAGCGAGACGTCTATGTCGTGGAGAATGCGGACTCGCCCGAACGAGCGCTGGAGTCCACGAGCCTCGAGGAGAAGAGTGCCGTCACGAGACGGCATCGATCCGCGCGCCGAGCTCGTCGAGGCGGAATGGTTTGACGATGTAGCCGGAGTGGGGTAGATCCAGCACCTTGAGCTGCGGCTCGATGCTCATGTACGCCGTGGTAATGATGACGGGGAGCTCGGGCTGGCTGAGCCGGATACGCCGGAGGAGGTCCACTCCGTCGGTGTCGGGGAGCCGCATGTCCAGCACGGCTACATCCGGCTTGTGCTGCTCCAGCTGTTCCAGGGCTTCAGCGCCGGTGGAGGCAAACGCCAGATCGTATCGAGGATTAAATGCCCGCTCATAGCTCAATCGAAGCGCCGGCTCGTCCTCGACGATCAAGACGCGCCGGCGGCGCTTGCCCTTGGCCATTTCCGATGCTCCGAAGGCTGGCACCCCTGAATGGGGGACAGGAGGAACCAGAGTGCGGGGGGTACTCTAACCTATTAGGGGGTAGCCGTCCATCCCGAATTTGACCCGTAGCGGGTAAGCGGGTAAGCGGGTAAGCGGGTAAGCGGGAACGTACACTGCATCCAGGCGGGAAGTCGTATCCGACCGTCCGACCGCCCGACCGTCTTACCGCCATTCGGCCTGGGCCGGCAGGGGGTGAGGCGGGACACCGCCGCTCCCGCCATCGGTCTCGAGCTGAAACAGATCGTCGAGTTTGGTGAGCACCAGGAGGAAGCGGATCTCGTCGCTGACATTGCGCAGAACGACGAGCTGGCGGCGCTCGGCAGCCCGCCGCTGGATCAGCATCAGCGCGCCGAGTCCGGCGGAATCCACATGGCGGGTCCGGGCTAGATCGATAACGAGGCGCCCGATTCCTTCGGGCATCTCTTCCAGGAGCTTGATGGCAGACTTGCGGATCTCGACCCGAGTATCGAGGCCGAGCGTCTCCGGCGCTAGCATGCCGCGCTCTGCGTCGTGCGTGGACCTCATTCTCTCCTCCTTCGGCACCGAGCTATCTCAACCAGGTACGATCGACCAGGCGAGACCTCTAGTTTTGCGGCCCCGAATCACTCCGGGTGTGCTCTTATCGGGCGGATTTGCGCTCGACCACAGGCTCCGCGGCCTCGCATAAGAAAAAAGCGAGACTGGTGCCATCGACGACAAGCTTCGGATTCGCAATCTTTTGCGAGGCCTCTTACCAACTCTTGCAGTGCCGGACTACGCCGCACTCCGCGGCAGACCACTGCAAAAGTAGCGTGTGCGCTGGACTGCGCTCTTACACGCGCCCTCCGGCCGCCTTAGGTTTTCCCTGTCTCTCACCCCGATTCAGATGAACGATCAACTGGACACCCTGCTCTCCGAGCAACGCCGGTTTCCCCCTCCGCCCGCATTCGCCGCGCGCGCGGCCGCCACCGACGCCCTCTACGCCGCCGGCCGCGATCAGCAGCGCTTCTGGGCCGAACAGGCGCGAGCACTGGACTGGATGTCGCCCTGGAAGCAGGTGCTCGACTGGAAGCTGCCTCACGCTCGCTGGTTCGTCGACGGGAAGCTCAACGCCTCGGCCAACTGCCTGGACCGGCATCTCTCCGGAGCCAGGCGCAACAAGGCGGCGCTGGTGTGGGAAGGTGAGCCTGGCGACCGCCGGGTATTGACGTACTGGGACCTTGCTCGGGAGGTGCGCCGCTGTGCCAACGCCCTCAAGGGGCTCGGCATACGCCGGGGTGATCGAGTCGCGATCTATCTGCCCATGATCCCCGAAGCAGTCATTGCCATGCTGGCCTGCGCCAGAATCGGCGCGGTGCATTCAGTGGTCTTTGGAGGCTTTTCGGCCGAATCACTGAGCGACCGGATCAACGATGCCCAGGCGGTGGCACTGATCACGGCGGATGGAGGCTACCGCCGCGGCCAGGTGCTCCCCCTCAAGCGCTTCGCGGATGAAGCTCTGGCCCAGTGCCCCTCGATCAGGCACTGTGTCGTCGTGCAGCGTCTGTGCAGCGAGGCCTTCGCGGCCATTCAAGAGGGTCGGGATCACTGGTGGCACCGGCTGCTCCAGCCGGCATCCTCCGAATGCGAGCCGGAGCCGATGGACGCCGAGGATATGCTGTTCATTCTTTACACGTCGGGCACCACCGGCAAGCCGAAGGGCATCGTGCACACAACGGGTGGGTACCTCACCCATGTCGCCGCAACCACCAAGTACGTTTTCGACCTGCGGGAGGAAGACGTGTTCTGGTGCACCGCCGACATCGGCTGGGTCACTGGGCACTCGTACGTGGTCTACGGTCCGCTGGCGAATGGTGCCACGGTGGTCATGTACGAGGGGGCGCCGGATTGGCCCGAGCGCGACCGATTCTGGAGCATTGTCGAGACCTACGGCGTAACCGTCCTGTATACTGCTCCCACTGCAATCCGGGCCTTCATGAAGTGGGGCGCCGACCACCCCGCCCGGCATGATCTCTCGACGCTGCGCCTGCTTGGTCGTGTCGGCGAGCCCATCAACCCCGAGGCCTGGATGTGGTACCGCGAGCACATCGGTGGGGGCCGCTGTCCCATCGTGGATACCTGGTGGCAAACCGAGACCGGCGGCATCATGATCACTCCGCTCCCGGGAGTCACCACCACCAAACCCGGTTCCGCCACCGTCCCCTTCCCTGGAGTCTCCGCTAGGCTGGTCGATACCACGGGTAAAGAGCTCGAGATGGGGGGCGGCTTCCTCACCCTGACGCAACCCTGGCCGGGCATGCTCCGGACCATCTATGGCGATGACGAGCGCTATCGCCAGACCTACTGGAGCAGGTTCCCGGGACAATACTTCGCGGGCGACGGGGCCAAGCTCGATGAGGAGGGCTACTGGTGGATTCTGGGCCGGGTGGACGACGTGCTCAACGTGGCCGGCCATCGCATCGGGACGATGGAGGTGGAGAGCGCGTTGGTCGATCACCCCGCCGTGGCTGAAGCCGCGGTGGTGGGACGAGCCCACGAGCTGAAAGGCCAGGCACTAGCTGCCTTCGTCACGCTCAAGGAAGGAAAACAGCCGTCACCCGCCCTCAAGGACGATTTGAAGGATCACGTGGTAAAGAAGATCGGCGCCATCGCCCGGCCGGATGACATTCTGTTCTCCGCTGATCTGCCGAAGACTCGTAGCGGAAAGATCATGCGCCGGTTGCTGAAGGACATCGCTGAGGGACGGGCCCTGGGTGATACTACGACGCTGGCCGACCCGGCGGTGGTGAATCGGCTGAAGGATATGTATGAGGAGAAGGAGGGATAGCTCATAGCCGTTTTCAGAACTGTATCTGCGCCCCCAGCTCGACCACCCGATTCGGCGGAAGGCCGAAGAACGCCGTGGCCGACTGGGCATTTCGCGTCATGAAGATGAACAGTTTCTTGCGCCAGCGGGGCATCACCGGCCGGGGAGGAGCGCCATCAGGTGAGGTGGGCTGCCGAGTGACCCGCTTGTTCCGTCGTTGGAGCGGAATCAGAGTTTCCCGGCCCAGATAAAACGATGTCGCCATGATCTCCACCGGCACCCGAGCTCCGTCTCCCGTGTGCAGGGTCAGAGACTGAAGGACCGACGGAATGTCGGGCGTCTCCATGAAGCCGAATTTCGCCTTCACTTCATAGAAGCCCTCACCCAGATCCCGACACCTGACCCTGTCCTCTTCATGGACCTGGGGAATTTCCTGGCCCATCACCGACAACAGCATGACCCTCTCGTGCAGCACCTTGTTGTGCTTGAGATGATGCAGCAGGACCGGCGGGGCACCGCCCGATACTGATGTCAGAAACACTGCGATGCCGGGGACCCGGGTGGGCTTGCGGCGGGAGATATCGGTCAGGAACAGCTCCAGCGGGAGTGTGTTCTCGCGGACGATCTCGGAGAGCCGGGCCCGGCCTTTCTTCCAGGTGGACATCAGCAGGTATATCCCCGCGGCCACCGTGATAGGGAACCAGCCGCCATCGGGAATCTTGAAGAGGTTGGTGATAAAGAACGCCAGGTCTACCATCAAGAACAGCCCGCCGACCAGACCGAGTTTCCAGAGGCTCCACTTCCAATGATTTCGTGCCACCACCAGGAGCAGAACCGTCGTGGTTGCCATTGTGCCGGTAACGGCGACACCGTAGGTCGCGGCC
>JBJMPK010000167.1:0-11287 GCA_045803245.1 Gemmatimonadales bacterium | reverse complement strand
CACCGGCGCCTGCTCGAGGAAGCGATACCCCGATACCTGGGTCCGGCGCTCCCAGACCTGCAAGATCGCCTCGACCACGTAATCGATATGGCTCTGGGTGTACACTCTCCTCGGTATCGCCAGCCGCACCAGCTCCATGGCCGCCGGAGTCTCCTCCCCGGTGTCGGCGCTGTGACGGCCGAACATCACGGTGCCGATCTCCACCGAGCGGATGCCGGCCTCGCGGTAGAGCTCGACTACCAGGGCCTGGCCCGGTAGCTGGAGTGGGGGAAGGTGGGGGAAGAACGCCGCAGCGTCGAGATAGATCGCGTGCCCTCCGGGCGGCTGGACGATCGGCACACCGGCCTTTGAGATGTGCTCGCCCAGGTAAGTGGTGGATGTGATGCGATAGAGGAGATAATCCTCGTCCAACGCTTCCCGCAGACCCACGGCTATGGCATCGAGATCCCGTCCCGCCATGCCTCCATAGGTGGGAAATCCCTCGGTCAGGATCAGCAGGTTTCGCTCCTTCGATGCCAGCCGCTCGTCGTTGGTGGCGAGGAGCCCGCCGATGTTGGCCATGCCATCCTTCTTGGCCGACATGGTGCAGCCGTCCGCGTAGGAGAACAGCTCCCGGGCGATATCGATGGGCCGCTTCTCCGCGTAGCCCGCTTCGCGCAGCTTGATGAAGTACGCGTTCTCGGCGAAGCGGCACGCGTCGATATACAGGGGAATACCGTGCTCGCGGCAGACGGCGGACACCTCCCGGACGTTCGCCATCGAGACCGGCTGGCCGCCACCTGAATTATTGGTGACGGTGAGCATGCACAGCGGGATGCGGTCGCGGCCCACCTCGCCGATCAGGGCCTTCAGCCGGCCCACATCCATGTTGCCCTTGAACGGATGCCTTGCCGCCGGAACGCGCCCCTCCGGAATCACCAGGTCGCGCGCCTCCGCGCCGGTGAACTCGACGTTGGCCCGGGTGGTGTCGAAGTGGGTGTTATTGGGGACCACGTGACCGGGCCGGCACAGGACCGAGAACAGGATCCGCTCCGCCGCCCGCCCCTGGTGGGTCGGCAATACGTAACGAAATCCGAAGATGTCGTGCACCGCTTCCTCGAAGCGATACCACGAGCGGCTGCCGGCGTACGACTCGTCCCCCCGCATGACGGCCGCCCATTGTTCCGAGCTCATCGCAGCGGTACCGCTGTCGGTCAAGAGATCGATGAGAACGTCTTCGGCCCGGAGCAAGAAGACGTTGAACCCTGCCTGGCGAAGCTTGCCCTCGCGCTCGGTGCGGGTGGTCATCCGAATCGGCTCGACCGACTTGATCTTGAACGGCTCGATGATGGTACGCATGGGGGTGAATAGTGGTGGGCGCGGCTGGTTCTGTACAGCGGAGGCGGAGGAGCTACGACTTCGTCTTGGAGTTACCCCAGGCGGTCCCGCGGGTGTTCTGGCTTCGATGGAGGGCGCGATCGGCGGTGATTCTCCCCTTCACCGCCGCCGCGATAGCGACCAACGCGGCGTACTGGGCGGGGTTTCCTCTTTTGCGCGCGGAGTTGGATGAGAGCCGGTGCTCCGGCTTCAGCTCGTCGACCTTCTTCTGCCGCTCTCCCGCCAGCTTTCCGATCTCCGTCAGCAGCTCGAGGCTGTCGAGCTCCTCCGCGGCATGAAGCGCCGCCGCCAACAGGTGATAGCCCAGCTCGAAGCTGCCTCCCTCAAAGGCCGCTTCGTGCAGGCTCAAAAGATGGTGATAGAGCTGATCGGCGGGCTCCCGGTCGCTCAAGAGATCTCCCTCCCTCCGGATAATGGATCCCGGGCTGAATTCCGCAAACCTATGACAGGCCCTCCTTTGCCTCACTGGGCGGGGCCACGTGCGGGGTGTTTCAAGACATTGTATCGCATGTCACAGCCGCCATGCTGCCGCAGAACCATAATCTTTAACTGCACCGCACAGTGATGTCATGCTGTAGGACATCTAGCCTCAGGGCTGGCCCGGTGAGTTCACTCAGTTGTGCATGTACGACGCTCGCGGTATGCGCGGTGCTGCTCCCGCTGGGCTGTTCCCCAAAGCCTCCCCATTCACGTGGGACTTCAGGCGATCGCCTGAAGGTTGCAGGCGATCTCGCCCTACGGCAAGCCATGGCCGACAGCTCCACTTGGCCCTCCTACGGCAGGGACTACAGCAACCAAAGGTATTCGCCCCTCTCCCAGATCAGCCCCGGCACCATCGGGGATTTGAACCTGGCCTGGCATTACGCCACCGGCATTCCGCTGGCGTTTGAAGCCAGTCCGGTGGTGATCGGGAATATCATGTACGTGTCCACCCCACTGAACCATGTCGTGGCGCTTGACGCGAGGACAGGTCGCAAGGTGTGGGAGTACGCCGAGAGTCTCGCGACGACGGTGCACTGTTGTGGGCCGGTGAATCGCGGGGTAGCCGTCTACGGCGACCGCCTGTATATGGGGACGCTCGATGGTCGCCTGGTCGCCCTCGATACCAAGACCGGCGCGAAGGCGTGGGACATACAGGTGGCCGACAACGAGCGGGGCTACGCTGTCGACGCGGCTCCCGTTGTGGCCGAAGGGAAGGTGATCGTCGGCGTGAGCGGTGCCGAGTACGGCATTCGCGGCAGGGTCACGGCATATGATGCCGCTACCGGTGCGGAGGTTTGGCGCTTCTACACCATTCCCAGCCCTGCTGAAGGCGGGTGGTGGGGGAAGTGGAGCGCAACCGATCCGTTCGGGGTCCCGCTGCACCGCGATCTGGCGCGGGAGAAGAGTGACAGCGCCAAGTATGCCGATGCGTGGAAGGTAGGTGGCGGTTCGACGTGGCAAGCGCCGGCGATCGACCGCGAGCTGCGCCTCGTCATCTTCGCGGTAGGAAACCCTTCACCCGACCTCGATGGGAGCGTTCGGCCGGGGGACAACCTCTATACCAATTCGATTGTCGCGGTGGATCTCGGCAGCGGCAAGCTCAGGTGGTCGTTTCAGGAGCTTCCCCACGATGTCTGGGATCTCGATGCCGCTAGCCCCGTCGTGCTGGTGAATGTTCCCGGCCCCGATGGCAAGATCATTCCTGCCGTGGCCCAGGCCGGAAAGACCGGTTGGGTCTATGTGCTCGAACGCGGGACCGGACGGCCGATCCGCCGCTCCGAGCCCTTTGTGCCGCAGGAGAACATGTACGCTCAGCCCACACCTGCCGGGGTACGGATGCTACCTGGCGCGAACGGCGGCTCCGAATGGTCTGCCCCCGCTTACAGCCGTGAAACCGGTTACCTCTACGTGCTCGGTCTTCATCAGCCGATGTATTACAAGATCAAGCACCAGCCGCTGCAGCCGCCGGCGTTGTGGCTGGGCGGGATTTTCGTCGGCACCGGGGAGCCGCAGTACGGATTGTTCAGTGCCGTCGATCTGGCCACCGGGAAAATCGTCTGGCAGAACAGAATCAAGGATCCGATGATCGGGGGCGCGCTCGCCACCGGCGGTGGTCTCGTGTTCACCGGCACCAAGGACAAGCGATTCCTCGCCTTCGATGCCAGGACCGGGCGAGAGCTCTGGAGTTATGCAGCTCCGGCGGGGGTGAACGCGCCGCCGATCACCTACGCCATTGACGGGCGGCAGTACGTTGCGGTGGCGGCGGGCGGGAACTATCAGATCAATGCGCCGCGGGGTGATCAGGTTCTGGTCTTTGCGCTCACGACCAGCGCCACCGGCCAACCGGTGGCGGAGGCCAGGCGGTGAGGCTCGCCCTCAGCTGTGGGTTGCTGCTGCTGGCAAGTATGCCGGCGGTCGCTGCAGGGCAAGGCCGTACCAGCGCTCCCGTGCCCCGTGCTGGGACCGACGAAGATGGGCAGCCGAGCAAGCTGCCGCCCCTGCCTCAAGGCGTGACGCTAGACCTCGTGCGCGCCGGCGACAACGTATTTCACGGGAAGGGACACTGCTTTGCCTGTCATGGCGCGGATGGTGAAGGGCTGCCCAACGCCGGCTCCGCCCTCACTCTGTCGCTGAACTTCATTCCCACCGAGCTGGCAGCCATCGATTCCGTCATCATGTTCGGGATACCGGAGTCGATCACCCGTTCTGCCATCGCGATGCCACCACGGGGAGGCAAGTCGGATCTGAGTACCGACGAGACCCGAGCGGTGGCGGCATACGTCTGGGCCATCAGCCAGGTACGCGACGAGCCCTGGCCCGGTGGTCATCCAACACACATCGACATGGTCCCGCCCGCGGCGCTCACCGGAACCGCGCCGGCGCGACCATAGAGACTCTGAGCCGGCTGGATCCATCGCCGGAGCAACCCGGAGGAGCCACAATGGCGCAGGAAGGAATGGCAGGCCCCCGAAGATGGGCCCGGCTCCGGACCGGGCTGGCGTGCCTGCTGCTCCTGGGCGCCTGCCGCCGCGAGGTACCGAGTACCCATTCCGGAGGCGATCCGGCTCGCGGCAAAATCGAGATCGTAGCCTATGGCTGCGGTTCCTGTCACGTCATCCCCGGCATCAGGGAAGCCCAAGGTCTGGTGGCACCGCCGCTCACACACTTCGCGGAGCGTACGTTCATCGCGGGCGAGGTTCCCAACAACGGCGAGTTCCTGGTGCGGTGGATCTCGGTACCTCAAGCGATCGAGCCAGGTACGGCAATGCCCAATCTCGGCGTCTCCGAGGCCCAGGCACGGGATATCGCGGCGTATCTCTATACGTTGCGCTAGCAGACGCCGGGAAAGCAAAACCGCGAGCGTCTCGTGTAGCGTGCATCACAGCACCGCACCCGGGAGGCCATGATCATTCCCGCTGGAGGCCGATTCTAGCGGCCGGGGCGGACTTCCTCAAATCAGTAGGTGAGCAGTGAGAGCGCTGCAACGCAGGTGCGCGTCACTCTCGGTCGGCGTCCTCTTCTCCGTCCTGGGCTGCTCCCGTACACCCCATCGTGCGGCCGAAGAGCCGGCTGAGCGGAGTAGCTCTTTGCCAGCACGGGTCCCGGTCGACACCAGCGCTTCCTCCACCGATGACGGGCAGTGGATCATGCCCGCTCACGACTTTGCGTCTACTCGATACAGCGGGTTGAACCAGATCACGGCGGCGAATGCCGGACAGCTCCGGTTGGCCTGGACCTTCTCCACCGGTGTCACCCGGGGCCACGAGGCGGCGCCCCTGGTGGTCGGTGGGACGATGTATGTGGTCACGCCATTCCCTAACCTGCTCTACGCCCTGGATCTGAGCCAGCCGGGTGCCCCGCTCAAGTGGACGTACAAGCCCTCCCCATCGCTGGCGTCTCAAGGCGTCGCCTGCTGCGACCTGGTTAACCGGGGCGCCTCGTATTTCGATGGGAAGATCTATTACAACACCCTCGACGCGCACACCGTCGCGGTGGATGCTAAATCGGGTAAGGAAGTCTGGAAAACGAAGGTCGGAGATATCACCAAGGGTGAGACCACCACGATGGCGCCGCTGGTGGTCAAGGGAAAGGTTCTGGTGGGGAACAGCGGCGGGGAATTCGGGGTGCGCGGCTGGCTCACGGCGCTCGACGCGAAGACCGGCAAGCTTGCCTGGCGGGCGTATCACACCGGACCCGACAAGGACGTGCTCATCGGCGCCCGATTCAAGCCCTTCTACCCCCAGGACCGGGGCAAAGATCTCGGCGTCTCCTCCTGGCCCGGCGATGCCTGGAAGATCGGCGGCGGCGGGTCGTGGGGCTGGATCTCGTACGATCCCGAGCTCGATCTGATCTACTACGGCACCTCCAATCCGGGCCCCTGGAACCCGGATGTGCGGCCCGGGGACAACAAGTGGACGGCCGGCATCTTTGCCCGCGATCCCGCCAATGGCGAAGCGGTGTGGGCCTATCAATGGAGTCCCCACGATCTCTTCGATCACGACGGAATCAACGAGCAAATCCTGCTGGATTTACCGATCAAGGGCCAGCGCCGAAAGGTCCTGGTCCGTCCCGAGCGTAACGGGTACGTCTATGTGCTCGACCGCCGGACAGGCGAAGTGCTCTCCGCGGATCCCTATGGTTACATCACCACGAGCAAAGGGGTGGACTTCAAGACCGGCCGATTGATCGAGGTCGAGGAGAAGGCCCCAGTGACCGGCAAGGTTATCCGGGAGATCTGTCCGGCCGCTCCTGGAATGAAGGACTGGCAACCCTCGTCGTTTTCACCTCGTACCGGGCTGGTGTACATCCCGCATCAGAACCTCTGTCAGGACGAAGAGGCGGGCGAGGCGAATTACATCGAGGGTACCCCGTACGTTGCGGCCATCGTGAAGATGTACGCCGGTCCCGGAGGAAACCGCGGGGTGCTGACGGCCTGGGATCCGATCGGGAGGAAGGCCGTCTGGGAGGTGAAGGAAAAATTCCCGGTCTGGAGCGGGACGGTAGTGACGGCGGGCGACGTGGTGTTCTACGGCACCATGGACGGTTGGTTCAAGGCGCTCGACGCGCGAACCGGCAAGCAGTTGTGGCAATTCAAGACTGGCTCGGGCATCATCGGACAGCCGGTGGTTTACCGCGGGCCCGATGGAAAGGAGTATGTCGCGGTGCTCTCCGGGGTGGGCGGCTGGGCCGGCGCCGTGGTGGCCGGGGGATTGGATGTTCGCGATTCCAGCGCCGCGCTCGGCTTTGTGAATGCGATGAAGGATCTGCCGCAGGCGACGACCAAGGGCGGAATGCTGTATGCGTTCGCGCTTCCCTAGGCGGCTCTCCGCAGTCCTGGTGGTTCTGACGCTCTTTGCCTGCAAGCGCGAGGAGCGGAACTTCCGCGGGCTTCCGGCCGGCGGCACGATCGCCGATCCCAAGGTGCGTGAGATCGACCTGGTCGCCGGAGGCCCGGCTTCGTCCGACTCCGGGCCGGGCCCCTATGAGGAGAACGCGTACGCCGTCTCCCAGGGCAAGACGCTCTACAACCAGTACAACTGCTCGGGGTGTCACTTTCAGGGCGGCGGTGGGATTGGCCCGCCGCTGATGGATGCGGACTGGATCTACGGCAGCCGGCCCGAGAACATCTACGAAACGATCGCGGAGGGTCGTCCGAACGGGATGCCTTCGTTTGGGCGCAAGATCGTCCCCGACCAGATCTGGCAGATCGTAGCCTACGTGCGCTCGATGAGCGGGTTGCTCCGGAAGGATGTCGCCCCCGGCCGCGGCGACGACATGCAGGTCCGGCCGCAGGAGCAGTCCACCCCCAAAGCCAAGCCGGGCCAGTCGGCGATTCCGAAATCGGCAGAGCTTCCCTGATGTGGCGCGTTTTCGGCGGCACCCTCGTTCAGCAATCTCACACGACGCTGAACCCGGCGAGTCCCCAGATGCGTTTGATCGATCGTTTGGGCGACTCGATGTTTGTCGCCGCGACCGTTGTGTTCGTACTCGTCGTGGTGGCGCTGCTCTGGGCCGCGCTCCGGCGGCGCGATGGCCTCGACCCCGTGGCGGGTGATGATCCCCGGCGGGCGCGACCGATGCGAACCGCGGTGCTGCTGGCCACCGGGCTGACCGGCGCGATCCTCTTCGTCTTTCTGATCTACGACGTCTCGGTGGGCCGTGCCATCACGCGCAACCCGGGGAAGGCAGCCCTGCAGATCCGGGTGACCGGCCACCAGTGGTGGTGGGAGGTGCAGTACCGCGACTCGCTGCCGAAGAACTGGGTGACCACGGCGAACGAAATCCACATCCCGGTGGGCCGGCCAGTGGTGTTCGAGCTTCGCTCCAGTGATGTCATCCACAGCTTCTGGCCGATCAACCTCAGCCCCAAGCGGGACCAAATACCCGGTGACGAGAACAGTCTCTGGTTTCAGGCCGATAGCGCGGGTGTCTATCGGGGCCAGTGCGCCGAGTTCTGCGGCCACCAGCATGCGAAGATGGCGTTTCTGATCGTGGCCGAGCCTCCTGGCGAGTTCGCCAGCTGGCTGCTTAACCAGCGGGACACCGCCGCCGCGCCCACCGATGCACTGGGCCAGCGAGGGAAGGAGGTCTTCCTTGCCTCCTCCTGTGTCATGTGCCACGCCATCTCCGGTACCCCGGCCGGTAGTAGGATCGGGCCCGATCTCACCCACCTCGCCAGCCGGACAACCATCGGAGCGGGCACTCTTGCGAACACTCGCGGCAACCTGGCAGGCTGGATACTCGATCCTCAGGCGCTCAAGCCGGGGGTCAAGATGCCACCGAATCAATTCAGCGGTTCCGACCTGACGGCGTTGGTGGCGTACCTGGAGACGCTGAAATGACCGCGATCCCCCGGGCGGACGCCGGCGTGCCGGCCGACGATGAGCCGGTTCGGCGCAAGCTCGACGAGACCTGGCGTCAGGCGCCGGGGCTTTGGGGCTGGCTCACCAGCGTAGACCACAAATCCATCAGCAAGCGTTACATCGCCACCGCCATGGTGTTCTTCCTACTCGGCGGTCTGGAGGCCGCTGTCATGCGGGCCCAACTGGCGCGCCCGGAAAGCTCGGTGCTGGGCCCCGACGCGTACAACCAGTTCTTCACCATGCACGGCATGACGATGATGTTCCTCTTTGCCGTGCCGGTGGTGACCGCGATGGGTCTTTATCTGGTGCCGCTCATGATCGGCGCGCGCAACGTCGCGTTCCCCCGCCTCAATGCATACGGGTACTGGGTGTATCTGGCCGGCGGGCTATTCCTGTATATCAGCTTCTTCCTCAACACCGGCCCGGACACCGGCTGGTTCAGCTACGTCCCTCTGGCTGGCCCCGAGTTCTCGCCCGGGAAGCGAGTCGACGTCTACGCCCAGTCGATCACCTTCACCGAGATCGCGGCGCTGGTGGCGGCCGTGGAGCTGATCGTCACCATCTTCAAGAACCGGGCTCCCGGTATGACCCTGAACCGCATGCCGCTCTTCGTCTGGGCCATGCTGGTGCAGGCCTTCATGGTGCTCTTCGCCATGCCCTGGGTGGCGACGGCCACCCAGCTGTTGGCGATGGACCGCCTGGTGGCGACCCACTTCTTCAATCCGGCTGAAGGGGGCGACGCGCTCCTCTGGCAACACCTGTTCTGGTTCTTCGGCCATCCGGAGGTCTACATCATCCTCACACCCGCTCTGGGATTTGTGTCGATGATTGTGGCCACGTTTACCCGCCGGCCGGTCTACGGCTACCCGGCCATGGTGCTCTCACTTCTGAGCATTGGTTTTCTGAGCTTTGGCCTCTGGGTGCACCACATGTTCGCCACCGGCCTACCGCAGCTGGGCCAGAGCTTTTTCACGGCGGCCAGCATGATGATCACCATCCCGAGCGGGATTCAGATCTTCTGCTGGATCGCGACCATCTGGTCGGGACGGCCCCGGTTCAGCGTTCCCTTCCTGTTTGTGCTCGGCTTCGTGCTGCTGTTCGTGATCGGCGGTGTGACCGGGGTGATGGTAGCGTCGGTCTCCTTCGACCAGCAGGTGCACGACACCTACTTCGTGGTGGCCCACTTCCATTATGTGCTGATCGGCGGGTCGGTCTTTCCCCTGCTCGGCGCGTTTTACTACTGGTTCCCCAAGATCACCGGACGCATGCTCAGTGAAGGGCTGGGCCGGTGGAATTTCTGGCTCCTCTTCCTCGGGGTGAACCTGACCTTTTTCCCGATGCACCAGCTGGGTCTGGAAGGGATGCCCCGGCGGGTCTACACCTACCTGGCCGCCACCGGCTGGGGCACGCTCAACCTCCTGGCAACGATCGGTGCGGTGCTGATCGTGCTGGGAGTGCTGCTCTTCCTGATCAACGTCGCCGCGAGCCTCAGGCGAGGGGCGCTGGCCGGTGATGATCCCTGGGGTGCCGACACGCTGGAGTGGGCGACCAGCTCTCCCCCTGCCCCTTACAACTTCGTTCACATTCCAGTGGTCGAAGGCCGAGCGCCGCTGTGGGAGCGGCCGGGAGAGCTGGCCGCGGTGAGTGGCCTTCGGACCGACGTGCGTGATGTGCTGGTGACGACTTTGCTGGACGCCCGGCCTGACAGCCTCCACCGCCATCCGGTGCCGACCATCTGGCCGCTGCTCGCGGCCGTCGCGACCACGATTCTGTTCGTCACCCTCATCTTCACGCCGTGGGGAGCTGTGATCGGCACGCCGCTGCTTCTGCTCACGCTGTTGGGGTGGGGCTGGCCCAGGGACAGGGAGCATCGGGAGCAGGTCATGGTGGAGCAGCAGGGATGAGGCCCACGCGGATCGCCGCCGATGTGAGCCAGCTGCCGCGGACAGTGTTCGGCCATCGCAGCCTGATGTGGTGGGGTACGCTGGGCTTCATCGTGATCGAAGGCAGCACTCTTTTCATCTGTGTCGCGAGCTACTTCTATCTGCGGCGCAACTTCTCCACCTGGCCCCCGGAGCATGTCTTCCGGCCGGCGCTCCTGATCCCGACGATCCAGGCCGGGCTCATGCTGCTGAGTAATATTCCCATGCGCTGGGCCGATCGCGCCTCCACCCGGATGGATGTCCGCGGCGTACGCAGGGGTTTCGTCATATGCTCGGTGTTCGCCGTCGTCATGGCGGTGCTCCGCTGGTTCGAGTTCAAATCGCTCCATGTCCGCTGGGACAGCAATGCCTATGGCTCGGTTGCCTGGGCCACGCTGACGGCGCACGGCACACTCCTCCTGCTCGAGGCCGCGGAGACTCTTGCCTTTACCGTCCTTCTGTTCAAGGGTCCTCTCGAGGAGCGAGACCTTGCCGGCGCCAGCGACAACGCACTCTACTGGTACTTCATGAGTGGGGTCTGGATTCCGCTCTACGTCGTCGTATTTCTTTCTCCGTACTTCATGTAGCGGAGACGGGGCCATGACCGTAGACCCCAGGACCGACGTTCCCGATGCCCGGCATATTGGCGCGTTGTGGACCGGCCTGCTGCTCGCGCCTGTCGCCTTCCTGATCAACCTCGAGGTGGCGTACGCCTTCGTTCCCACGGCCTGCTCTTCCCGGAGTGAGGTGCCGGTTCATCTGACGCACCTCGTCTGCCTGCTGCTGACGCTCTTCGGTCTCCTGACGGCGTGGCGCTCCTGGAAAACGACGGGCGCCACCTGGCCGGGGGAACAGGGCGATCCGCTGGCGCGGAGCCGATTCATGGCGGGTACCGGACTGCTGGTGAGTGCAATGTTCACGCTGGTGATCGTGGCGCAGTGGATTCCGAGCCTCATGCTCGACCCGTGCCAGTGAGCGGCGGTATCCCGGCCCTTGCGGCCTTTTCCGCGTCCGCCGCCCTGGCTCACGACGGGCAGCCCCTCATTCCTCACGACCTCTGGGGCGCCTGGAGCTTCGAGGCCGGCATCGCGATCCCACTGCTCATCGCTGGGTTGGCGTACCTCAAAGGGCTCCGAGCCATCT
>JBJMPK010000166.1:0-4046 GCA_045803245.1 Gemmatimonadales bacterium | reverse complement strand
GACCTCGACCAGGCGATGCGGGCGAGCGGGTGATCGGTAACGGAGTCATTGCGAGGGGCGAAGCCCGAAGCAATCCCGCGGGATCGCCACGCGGCTTTCAGCCGCTCGCGATGACTGACTGTCGCACATTGAAACCGCCCTCCTCCTTACCCGTACGGTCGCTATCTCCAACTCCGAGCAAGCAATGACGTCCAGTGTCCCCGCCCCGCGTCCCCGACAGCGTTTTCCTGAGATCGCGGCGGTGTCGTGGGAGCATCCGGCCGACCGGGCCGCCCTGCAGACCTTGCGTGCGGTGCCCGGCGTCGATGAGCTGATTCGCAAGGTGCTCGCGATGCTCGGAGGCGAGCGCGGGGTCCGGCTCCTGTTTCAGGGCAACGCCATCCGGATCGGGCCCACTCAGTTTCCCAAGCTCGCCCACCTGCACACCGAGGTGTGCACCACGTTCGATTGGCCCGTGGTGCCCGAGCTCTACGTTTCGCAGACCCCGTTTTTCAACGCTGGTGCCTACGGGATCGATGCCCCCTTCATCGTGGTGCACTCGACGGCGATCGAGTTGCTCGATGACGATGAGCTTCGGGTGTTGCTGTCCCACGAGCTGGGACACGTTTTGAGCGGTCATTCACTCTATCGCACCGTCGCGGCCATCCTGGCGCTGGTCAGCCTGGGCGTGCTTCCCGTGCTGGCGGAACTGGTGGTACTGCCGATCCGCCTGGCGTTCCTGGAGTGGTCCCGCAAGTCGGAGCTGTCGGCGGACCGCGCCGGACTCCTGGGGGCGCAGGACGTGATCGCCGCCCAGCGGCTGGACATGAAGATGGCCGGCGGCGGCCGGGGACCCGGGTTCGCCGGGCAGCTCAACGTCGACGCATTCATGCAGCAGGCCCACGAGTACGCCGGCAGCAGCGAAGGGCTGGATGTGGTCTATAAGCTGCTCAGCACGCTCGCGCTGACCCATCCGATGCACACGGTGCGCGCGGCCGAGCTGCAACGCTGGGTCTCGAGTGGCGAGTACGACCGGATTCTCCGGGGCGAGTACGTGCACCGTGGGACCGAGGCCGGCGAGCGTCCGCTGCGAGGCGACATGGCGGCCGCGGGCAGCTACTACGCCGGCGAGGCCCGGGAGCTGGCCGGCCACCTGGCCGATGCGGCGCGGCGCGCGGCCGACCGGGCCCGTGAGGCCTTCAGGAACGCGCAGAAGCCGTGAGAGTGTTGGTGGTAGGAGGCGGAGGACGAGAGCACGCGCTCTGCTGGGCCCTCCGGCGGGAGAACCCGGACGTGGAGCTGACTTGCGCACCGGGTAACCCGGGCACCGCCGATATTGCCCGCAATGTCCCCATCGCCGCAGATGATGTCGATCGCATCGCCGACGCCGCCGACATGTACGGCATCGACCTCACCGTGGTCGGGCCCGAGCTGCCGCTGGCGCGCGGACTGGCTGACCGGCTCCGAGCGGAGGGAAAGGCGGTCCTCGGGCCCAGCGCCGCGGCGGCCCAGCTGGAGTCTTCCAAGGCTTTCGCCAAACAGGTTATGGCGGATGCCGGCGTCCGGACCGCTGCCAGCAGGACCTTCACCGAGCTGGGCGCCGCGCTGGCGTATGTGGATCGGCATCCGGAGCCTCTGGTCGTCAAAGCCTCGGGTCTCGCCGGCGGCAAGGGTGCGGTGCTCTGTGACACCCGCCGGGAAGCTGCTGCTGCGGTGCGCTCGATGCTGGAGACCGGCGAGTTCGGCGAGGCGGGCCGAACCATCGTGATCGAGGCTTTTCTCGAGGGTGAGGAGATCTCGGTTCTCGGGCTGACCGACGGGCGGGACGTGGAGCTGCTCCCGGTGTCGCAGGACCACAAGCGGCTCCTCGCCGGAGACCAGGGACCCAACACCGGAGGCATGGGCGCCTACAGCCCGGTTGCACTGGCCGGTCCGGCGCTGCTCGATCGAGCCAAGCGGGAGATTCTATATCCCACGTTGGAGGCGATGCGGCGGCGGGGAACCCCGTTTTCCGGGGTGTTATATGCCGGCCTCATGGTGGACTCAGCCGGCGTGCCTTGGGTGGTGGAGTTCAACTGCCGGCTGGGCGATCCCGAAGCTCAGGTGGTGCTGCCGCTGGTTTCCGGTGGCCTCACCGATTCCATTTGGCGGGTGGCCAGAGGGGAGCGGCCATCGCGGGTAGACAGCAGCCGCGCGGCCGGCGTGACAACGGTGCTCGCCTCTCGCGGCTACCCCGATCGGCCCGAAACCGGCGCCCGCATCGATATCCCGGACACCCTGCCGGATGGCGTCACCGTGTTCCATGCCGGGACCACCCGCGGACCGGACGGGGTGTTGCGCGTCGGTGGCGGACGGGTGCTGACCGTGACGGGTGTCGGCGCGACCTTCCCGGAAGCGCAGCAACTCAGCCGGACCGCCGCAGACGCAGTGAACTTCGACGGAAAGATCTTTCGGCCGGATATCGGCTGGAGAGAGGCGGCCCGGCTGGAGGCTCGTCGGGCGACCTCGGCCCGCGCGGTATAGTCCTCGATGCCCGAGCTGCCTGAAGTCGAAACCATCGTTCGAGACCTTCGCCCCCAACTGATCGGCCGAACCATCCGCCGGGTCCGGCTCAGTCATGATGATGTGCTCCGTGGCGTCACCCGCCGGCGGCTCATCCGGCGCCTGACCGGTGCCACCGTCACCCGGGTGTACCGCAGGGCCAAGCACGCTATCCTCGAGCTGGGCTCGGATCGTCTGGTGATCCAGCCGGGTATGACCGGCTCGCTCGTGGTGCACCGGCGCCCGCTCGAGCCCGAGGAAGCCAAGTACGCCGTTCTCCGGGCTGAGCTCGATCGGGGCGGTGAGCTGGTGTACCAGGACGTGCGCCGGTTGGGCACCCTGCTCCTGCTCGATGCCAGGCAATGGGAGCGCTACGACGCCGCACTCGGACCGGAGCCACTCGACGAGGGATTTTCGGCCGAAGCGTTGGGCACCGCGCTGGGCCGGAGCCGTCAAGCCATCAAGAAAGTCATCATGGACCAGCGGCATCTTGCCGGAGTGGGAAACATCTACGCCAACGAGGCCCTCTTTGCTGCCGGAATAGATCCATCCAAGCCGGCGCGTCAGCTCGCACCCGACGACCATCGCCGCCTCCACGGAGAGATCCGCCGGATCCTGGTGGCAGCGATCGAGTCGAACGGAACCACCTTCCGGGATTACCGGACCGGAACCGGCGAGCCGGGCAACTTTCAGCTGGAGCTGCTGGTCTACGGCCGTGAGGGAGAGCCGTGCCGCACCTGCGGCACCCGTCTGACAGGTACCCATACCATCGACGGCCGGATCTCGGTGTTCTGCCACCGCTGCCAGTCGTGAGGCGTGGCGGCGGCAGGGCACAGCAGCTGGCACCGCTTCCATCCACCGATCTCGATCAGCTCCTCCGCCGGGTTCGCGGACTGGCCGAAAACCGGCCGGCGGTCTACCGCATGTTTGATGGGACCGGACGAGTTCTCTACGTGGGCAAGGCCAAGCGGCTCCGAACCAGGCTGCTGACCTACTTCCGGGCTCGGTACCCCGACGACAAAGCCGCACGGATCCTCCATGCCGCGAGCGAGATCCAATGGGACTACGTGCCCAGCGAGTTCGCCGCGTATTTGGGAGAGCTCCGGCAGATCCGGAAGTACCGGCCCTACTTCAACCACAAGGCCAATCACACTCGGCGCTCGGTCATGATCAAAGTCGCGGGCGGACCGGCTCCACGGGTGTATGGGGGTGCGAGTCTGGCCCGGGGAGACGTGCGCTGCTACGGTCCGTTCCACTCCAACGCGCGTATGCTCGAGGCGGTGCGCACCCTGAACGATCTGCTCGGTCTGCGCGACTGCCCTACCACAATGCCGGTAGTGTTCGCGGGCCAGGGCGATCTGTTCGAGACGCCGCGACAGGCCGGTTGCATGCGGCACGAATTCGGGTTCTGTACAGGGCCCTGCGCCGGACTGGTCGCCGAGCGGGAGTACCGCCGGCGGGTGGAAACCGCGATAGCGTTTCTGGAGGGGCGGACGATCCAGCCGATCGACCAGGTCGTATCCGCG
>JBJMPK010000165.1:0-6356 GCA_045803245.1 Gemmatimonadales bacterium | reverse complement strand
GAGGGGGACCCCGCGGCTCTCACCGACCGATTCGGAGTCACGGCCGAGAAGGGACCCAAGGACCTGCGCCAGATCCCCCGCTACTTTGGCCGAAGCGCGGCCGCTGAGCAATATGGCTCCTACTCCATCGAGATCCTGGCGGAGATCAATAATGCCGCGAGACTCTCCCTGGCCGAGTTCCGCTCGGCCGCAGACTACTTCCGCGGTGGTGGCGCGGACCTGATCGATATTGGCTGCACCCCCGGCCTTCCCTTCCCCGCGCTCGGGACCTTCGTGCGCGAGCTCCGAGAAGCCGGCATGCGCGTCAGCGTCGACAGTTTCGAGCCTCGGGAAATCCTCGCCGCGGTAGAAGCCGGTGCGGAGCTGGTGCTCAGCGTCAACCGATCGAACCTGGAGGTGGCCCGGGAGCTGAGAGGGACCGGGGTACGGGTGGTGGTGATCCCGGATTTTGGAGAGGGTCTCGACACCCTCGATCGAAATATCGAGGCCCTGGAGCGAGCGGGTGTACCCTATCTCATCGATCCGGTGATCGAGCCGATCGGTTTCGGTTTCATGGCTTCGCTGGAGCGCTATGCTGAGGTGCATCGCCGGTACCCCACCTCGGCGCAGCTGATGGGAGTAGGCAACATCACCGAGTTGACCAGCGCCGACACCACCGGGGTCCACGCGGTTCTCCTGGCCATTTGTGAGGAGATCGGGGTACGTGCCGTGCTCACGACCGAAGTCATTACCTGGGCTCGCGGCGCGGTGCGGGAGATCGATATCGCCCGGCGGCTCATGCACCATGCCGTGGTCAATCGTACGCTGCCGAAGGGGGTCGACGACCGGCTTCTCACCGTGAAGGATCCCGAGATCCTCGAGTACAGCGAGGATGAGCTGCGCCGGCTGCATGCGGAAGTGCGGGACCCGAATTTCCGGATCTTTACCGACCGCGAGACCATCACCGTTTTCAATAACGAAATCTTCGTTCGTGGCACCGATATCCAGTCAATCTTCGCCCAGCTGGCGGTCGACGAGGCGACTCACGCCTTCTATCTCGGACGAGAGCTGATGAAGGCCAAGCTGGCGATCACCCTGGGCAAGACGTACCGGCAGGAGGGTGCGCTGAGCTGGGGCTATCTCACACCGCCCGATGACATCAAATCGGAGCATGTCAAGCTGACCCAGCGGTCGCGCAGAGCTCGAGGGGGAACCGCAGGGAAGCGGGGCAGCAGGGCCCGCCCTGAGCGCAGCGAAGGGACCAGCATCGAATGACCAGTGGCTTCACCGCACTGGTCGAGCCGCTCGGTGACGCGCTGGACCCCACGGAGGCGTGCGCCAGGTTTCTCGACCTGCCCTATCTCGTGTTTCTGGACAGCGCGACTGCCCATCCCTACCGGCCGATACATTCCTCCGCCAACGGCCCCCGGGCCGAGGCGCAGCAGCTGGAGCAGTACTCATTTCTCGCTGCTGACCCGGTCCTCGTAGTTCGCAGCAAAGGCAGCATCACCGAGGTTCGCCAGCGGGACGATACCGTCTGGGTCCCGGTCCAGGGTGACGCGCTCAGCGTTGCCCGCTCCCGGCTTCCGGCTGTGCCGGTCCAGCCAGTGCCTGGACTCCCTCCCTTCCAAGGTGGACTGGCCGGCTACATCGGCTACGACTGGGGTGCCGTGCTGGAGCGGCTGCCGGCGGCTCGCTACGACGATCTATCGATTCCGGACGTCATCCTGGGACTCTACGACTGGGTGATCGCCTGGGACCATCGAATCGGAGCCTCGTGGCTCATCTCTACCGGACTGCCGGAGACCGGTGCCGCCCGCGAGCGGCAGGCACGTGAACGGATGGGGTTAGTGCGAGAGCGTTTGGGCGGGCGGACGGGCGGACGGGCGGACGGGCGGACGAAACAGGACGAAAGGCCGGCCAGGCTCTCGCCATCGCCACTCGCGCCACCAACGTATCCCGTCCTTGGCATCGATGGTGCCCGCGAGATCGGCCTGACTTCCACCTTTACCCACCGCGGGTATCTCGACGCCGTCGGCCGGGTACGCGAGTACATCATTGCCGGTGACATCTTCCAGGCGAACCTGTCGCAACGGTTCCAGAGTCCGCTCGCGGAACCACCGTTCCAGCTGTACCTCCGGCTTCGGGGGCACAACCCGGCTCCGTTCGCGGCGTATCTGGGGTTCGATGAGCTGGCGGTGCTCAGCGCATCGCCGGAGCGATTCCTCCGACTCGATGACCAACAGCGCATGGTCGAGACTCGGCCCATCAAGGGCACCCGCCCCCGCGGCCTCGGCCCGATGCACGACGCGGCTCTCGGACGCGCGCTGTCCGAGAGCGCCAAGGACCGCGCCGAGAACGTGATGATTGTCGACCTGTTGCGGAACGATCTCTCGCGGGTCTGCCGTGCCGGCACGGTGCGGGTGCCGGAGCTCTTCGCCCTGGAACAACACCCCACGGTCCACCACCTGGTGTCGACCGTCATAGGGGAGCTGGCACCCGGTGCTTCGGCGGTGGACCTGATTCGCGCCGCGTTCCCTGGCGGATCCATAACCGGGGCTCCCAAGGTCCGGGCCATGGAGATCATTGCGGAGCTGGAGCCCACTCAACGAGGGGTGTATTGCGGGTCGATCGGTTACATCAGCGCCACCGGCGCCATGGACACCAGCATCGTGATCCGAACCTATCTCGCCATCCGGGGACAGGTATACTTTCAGGCGGGTGGCGGCATCGTGGCCGATTCGGACGTCGAGCTGGAGTATCGGGAGACGCTGGACAAGGCGCGGGGGTTGATTGAGACGTTAGTGGACTCGCAAGTCACCAGTCGCCAGTCACCAGCCTAGCTCTACCACCCAATGCTCTCCTGCGGCTACACTGGCGCAGTCCATCTCGTCTCTTAGCGACTACTGGTGACCGGCGACTGGTGACCGGCGACCCCGCAAATGATTCTACTCATCGACAATTACGACTCCTTCGTCTACAACCTGGCTCGTTATGTCTGCGAGCTGGGAGAGGAGCCACTGGTCCGCCGCCACGATGCGCTTGGCGTGGATGACGTTCTCGCGCTCAGTCCATCGCATATCATCATTTCGCCCGGCCCCTGCTCGCCCACCGAGGCAGGCATCTCGACCGAGATCGTCCGTCGCCTGGGGCCACACATACCGATCCTGGGCGTCTGTCTCGGTCATCAGTGTATCGGCGCCGCCTATGGCGGTGAGATTGTCAGGGCCGGACTGCCGATGCACGGCAAGACGTCCCGCATCCATCATACCGGCCAGGGCCTGTTCTCCGGATTGCCGACCCCGTTCACGGCTACTCGCTATCACTCCCTGGTCATTGCTCCGGCGTCGGTTCCTCCCGGTCTCCAGGTCACGGCCAGCTCCGAAGACGGCGAGATTATGGCAGTCCAGCACGCCGAGCATCCGGTCTACGGCGTGCAGTTCCATCCCGAATCGGTGCTGACCGAACACGGGTACCGCCTGCTCGACCATTTCCTTCACGGCATTCCCTCCTCGCCTCGAGCCTTGCCGGTGATGGCCGACGGGGCCTTGGCTCCGCCACTGGAACAGGCCAGCACCCTGGCCAGTGCCCCGCCGCCGGTCGATCTGGTCCGGTGATCGTCGAGACCATCGTCACGACGGAAGCGGCCGATGGCACCATCAACTTCGCGCCGATGGGAGTGGAATGGGGAGACGAGACGATCGTCTTGAAGCCGTTTCTGGAGACCACGACCTTCCGCAACCTCAGCGCAACCGGGGTGGCGGTCGTCAATCTCACCGACGATGTGATGCTCTTTGCCCAGGGGGCGATCTCCAGTCCCCAGTTCCCCTCGTTTGCCGCAACCGTGGTGAAGGGCGCCGTGCTGGAGGCGGCCTGCTCCTGGCGAGAGCTGCGGGTGGCCACCATCGACGCGACTCCTCCCCGGTCCCGGATCGAGACCAGGGTGGTTCATCAGGGCACCCGGCGTGAGTTCATCGGCTTCAACCGGGCCCGGCATGCGGTACTCGAGGCTGCTATCCTCGCGACCCGAACCCATCTCCTCCCCGCCGAGCAGATCCGGGATGAATTCGCCCGGCTCCAGATCATCGTCGATAAGACTGCTGGACCGCGGGAACGCGAAGCGATGGAGCTGCTGACCCAGTATGTCCGATCGGGCTAGCGTCTTGGTCGAGGCCCCGGCGCGGCTTCACTTCGGCGTGCTCGACCTGCGGGGCCAGCTCGGCCGCTGCTTCGGAGGTCTCGGCGCGGCGATCCCCTCGCCCTCACTCCTGCTCGAGGCTTCGCCGTCCCCCGAGGTCGCGGCCCAGGGGCCCGATGCCGGACGGGCGGCCGAATTCGCCCGGCGATTTCTGGCCTTCCATCGACTGGCCGGCGGGGTGCATCTCACCGTTCATCGAACGATTCCCAGTCATGCCGGTCTGGGATCGGGAACCCAGCTGGGCCTGGCGGTTGGCCGGGCCTTGGCCGAGCTCCACGGCCTGTCTCCCGATCCGGTAGAGCTGGCCCGCGCAACCGACCGGGGGAAGCGCTCCGCCATCGGGACTTGGACCTTTGCCCTCGGCGGCTTCATCGTGGAAGGCGGGCGGCGGCCCGGCAGTACCGGCTTGGCGCCGCTGCTGGCCCGTTTCGCAATTCCGGAGAACTGGTACTGCGTGGTGGCCGTGCCTTCGGGCCGGCGGGGCTTGAGTGGTGACGCCGAGGCCCGGGCGTTCGAGGAGCTTCCTTCTCCACCGGAGGGTGACGTCGAGCGGGTCGCTCACCTGGTTCTTATGCAGCTTCTGCCGGCCCTGGTCGAAGCCGACCTCCCCAGCTTTGGCCAGGCGCTCTCCGAGATCCAACGAATCACCGGATCGTGGTTTGCCGGGCAACAAGGTGGAGTGTTCGCTCCGGGGGACACGGAACGTCTGGTCTCCGCCATGGCCGGGTGGGGTGCGGCGGGGGTAGGTCAAAGCTCCTGGGGACCGGCGGCGTATGGCCTGGTCGAGGGGGCGCAAGCGGCTGGAGAACTCGCGGACCGGGCTCGGCATGCGGTAGGCCCGGGAGGGTCGGTTTTCGAGGGAGGATTTGCCGCCCAGGGAGCCCGGCTCTGGTGGTCTTCCGAGCCCCGTACCGCTGATTGACAGTTCATTTTTCAGGATGTATACTGACCCCTCTAAGCCTCCCGTAATCGGCGACTTGGCAGGTTCCAGATGGGCCCCGGCCGGTCCTGTCACGCTGACCCTGCCTGATACGGGAAGGAACCCGGCAAACTCTGATGCAGCATGACCAATGGCCGTGCTGTCTCTCCAGTTGCAGTTCTTAACGCGGACAAAGGATCGAGCGGCCCACTGAGGGATTGTGATGGGTTTGTTCCCGTTTGGTGCCACCATTTCGTCGATGCTGAATCCCCTGCGCGCGTTTACGACGCGGAGTCGCTGGCCGGAAGTACCTTGGCGGCGCTGTGACTCGTACATGCATCGCCGCAAATCTCACCTCAGTACATCCCCGTTTCCCGCTCTCGGGTCCCTTTCACGCTATCGCGCGACCAGTCCTCACTCTCCCTGGCGCGCCTCAGAGTCCATCCCGCGGGCCTCGCTCAGGCGTATGAGTTCCAGCATTGGGACCAACCTCCGCCGATGGATGCTTCCGACTGTCGAGCGCGGGCCACCGGCCACCCTCTGCGTCTGAAGTGGTATTCGCAGTACGGACATAGAAGCAATCACGTGGAATGTTAGTAAAGCAGGAGAATCACCCTTTTCCCTGAGGTCAGTTATGAACCGTTTTGCGCAGCAGGTGGTGTCTGGCGGGCTCGCCGCGGGATTGTCGGTAGCCGTGGCGTTGTCAGCCAGCGCCCAACAGGCGCGGTCAGGGGCTTGGACCCTGAACGCGCCCGAGGGCGAATGGTACATGACCGGTCGTGATTACAGCTTGCAGCGGTTCAGCCCGCTCAAGCAGATCACGACGTCAAACGTGGCCGAGCTCCGGCCCGTCTGGTCGTTCTCGACGGGGACGCTTCGGGGGCACGAGGGTAACCCGCTCGTCATCGGCAACGTGATGTACGTCCACACGTCCTTCCCCAACATCGTGTACGCGCTCGATCTCTCCAAGGCCGGCGCGCCGCAGATCTGGAAGCACGTGCCCAACCAGTCGCCCGATGCGATTCCTATCGCCTGCTGCGACCTGGTCAACCGGGGCCTGGCCTATCACCCGAGCGGCAAGATCTTCATTCAGCTGCTCCAGGGTGAGCTCCTCGCGCTCGATGCCAAGACCGGCAAAGAGCTGTGGAAGGTCAAGAATGCGGACTACAAGCAGGGTTCGACCATGACCAACGCCCCAATCGTGATCAAGGACATCGTCATCGCCGGTATCTCGGGTGGTGAGTTCGGCGTCCGCGGCCG
>JBJMPK010000164.1:0-8585 GCA_045803245.1 Gemmatimonadales bacterium | reverse complement strand
CGCGGCAAGCGCGAGATCTACGTATATCCCGAGACCCCGGCCGGGGCGGCGGAAGAGACCGAGCCGCAGCTCTACGAGGTGCCGGCCGGCAAGCACCTGCGCGTGCACGAGGGCGACCGGGTGCGGGCGGGCGACCGCCTCACCGAGGGCCCCGTGAACCCGCACGACATCCTGCTCATCAAGGGGCCGCGGGCGGTGCAGGAGTACCTGCTGAACGAGGTGCAGGAGGTCTACCGGCTGCAGGGGGTGCGCATCAGCGACAAGCACATCGGCGTCATCGTGCGCCAGATGCTGCAGAAGGTGCGCGTGACCGAGCCGGGCGACACCGACTTCCTCGAGGGCGAAACGGTGGATCGCCTCACGTTCCGCGACGACAACGAGCGGGTCGTGAAGCGGAAGGGCACCGCCGCGCAGGCCGAGCCGGTGCTGTTGGGCATCACCAAGGCGAGTCTCACGACGCAGTCGTTCATTTCGGCGGCGTCATTCCAGGAGACCACCCGGGTGTTGACCGACGCCGCCATCCGCGGGGCCAAGGACGACCTCCTGGGTCTCAAGGAGAACATCATCATCGGCCACCTCATCCCGGCGGGCAGCGGTATTTACCGTTACGCCGAGATCGATATCGAGCCGCCGGAGGGCTACGAGCCGCCTCCGCCGCGGATCGAAGAGGTACCGGTGGCAGCCGCACCGCCCCAGCTCACCGCGGCGGGGTTGTTGGCCGACGAGGAATGATCGGCTAGTGCCGGCAGGAATGAACGCCCTCTCTCCATCCGGAGAGGGGGCGTTTCGTTTAGGGCTCGATGCGGAGTGAGACGGCCGCGGTCTGAAGCTGGGCGGGCGGATCGGTCGGAAGAACGCCTGTTACCAAGTATTCACCAGCTGCAACCGGCTTTCCCGAGTTGCTACGCTGCGACCACGTTTCGGTGAGCTCGAGACTTTCGCCAGGATCGAGAGTGCGGATCTGGAGAATGGCGGGAACAACGCTTCGTTCCAGGCGGCGCCAGACCACCGAGCCGTCCCGCCGTGCCACGATAACATCGAACGCCACCGGACGCCCTTGGAGATAGGTGGTGACCGGCAGGCGACCGGTGTTCGTGAGCCGTAGCGTAATCGGCACCGCTTCGCCGACGTGCACCCGTGCCGGCAGCACGATCTGAAGCAAGATCGAACCGAGCAACAGGCTCAGCAGCTTCAGAACGTTCTCAAGGCACCGAGCTCCCGCTCGATGTTCGTGATCGGGCTGTAGACGTACAGCGTTCCGGAGGAATTGCCGCCCCAGAGAATGCCCGCGAGCGTAACGTTGCTGGATCCCTTGAAGACGGGGGAACCACTGTCACCGGCCCCCAGTCTGGCTGACACGATGTTCTGGCAGAACAGGCCGATGTTCGCACCGGTTACGCTGACGTTGACGCAGGTCTGGGTGACCTTGCCCTGGGTCCAGCCGGTCGTCCGCCCCACCTTGTTGACGGTCTGACCGACGGAGGCACTGCCTTCGCCGGTGATGCTGAAGCTGCCGTTGATGGTAATGGAGCTGTTGTTCGGCCCCGTTGTCCTGGCCAGCTTACCGAGGCTGAAGGGTATCCCCGCGGCATACGCCGCACGTGCCGCATCGCTGAACCGGCACTGCCAGCCCGGTGGGCATCCGTTGTTCTTGAAATACGCGGGGTCGCTCACCTCAGTCCCGATTTGTGCCGGTGCCGCCGTCTGGGTCGGTTGCCAGTACGGCGTCCCCTCGGTCCCTCCTCGTTTGTTGGTGCAATGCGAGTTGGTGATGAAGGAGTTCTGGCCGTTGCGGATGGCATTGAACCCAAGGGTGCAGAGGAACCCGGGGAAGTTGATCTGCAATCCTCCCACCACAGGTCGCACCTTGTTTCGGAGGGTGGACGCGAAGCGGATCGGCTCTACCTCTTCCACGATTGCGGCGCCTGCCGGGATTCCCAGCCGGGCAACGATCCCGCGAATCCGTGCGGCTGCCCCACGCTCCACTCCTATCCGTACTCTATTACTGGCTTCGTCGGCGTCCACGAAGATGGCCCCCGCGGCAAGGACCTGGGGGGAAGCCTTACCAAACCAGCTCTCCAGATCGGCCCACCCGTACTGTGCCGGCAGCACCCGCAACTGTGAAGCGACGAAGCCGTGGGACCTCAAAAAGGGGTCCAGGGCGCGCTCGGCGTTGCTCCGATCGGCGGACCGCTTCAGGTACACGACAGGGTTTCCCCGACCGTCGAGATAGAAGCCGCCGAACCCTGGGATGGTCCGCCCCAGAGAAACGGGATCGTCGGCGGTGCCCTGGATGCCCTGCTGGAGTGACGGAGCCTCTGGTGGGGTACTCGGTGCAACTGGCTCATTTTGGTCGGAACAGGCGCCAACGATGAGCAACAGCCCGGCCGTGAAGGCCTGGAAAAGCCGACGCTTGGTCATGCTGCAACCCTCGAAGAACATGGGGGAATTCGGTGGTAGGATGGGCTGTCTTCACGTTACAACCTCAAGCGGCGTCGCGCTATCCCTTAGCGCCAGCGAAAGAGCTTCAAGGCCAGGACGAAACTTCCCACCATCCACGCGCCAATGATCCCGAGCTCTCCGGCCACCGCCTGCCAGCCGGCTCCTCGCAGGACATTCGCGCGGAGGGCATCGATCACGGCCGTGAGCGGCAGCGCCTGAATGAACGGCTGAATCTCGTGAGGAAAGCGGGAGGCGGAGAAGAAAACTCCCGAGAAGATCCACATCGGAAGCATCACCAGATTCATCAAGCCCGACGCGCCTTCCATCGTCTGCGCCCGCGAGGAGATAAGAAGTCCCAGCGACGAGAACGCCAGCGATGAGATGAGGCAGATCACGCCGAGGAGTACCAGCGAGCCGCGCAGAGGCACGCCGAACACCAGCACACCAAACCCCAGGAGGAGGGTGACCTCGAGGCAGAGCAGCGTAAGGCGGGACAGCACGAAGGAGGCGAGGTACTGGGCTCGCGACATGGGGGTGGCGATGAGTCGCTTGAGCAGTCGCTTCTTCCTGGCGTCGACAATGGCAAAACCCAGCCCCCAGATACCGCTTCCCATCAAGTTCATTCCCAGGAGTCCCGGTACCAGGAAATCGATGTAGCGGGCCCCGGGCTCGTGGATCAGGAGATCGCGAACCGCGAGAGGATCTCTCCGGCCAGCAGCGCGCTGCACGGCGTCATCGACCAGAAGACGCGCCGTCCGGCTTTCCGGCCGGCTGGCGTCGTAGCGGTACTCGACCTGCCCCCCTGGCGCAGGCACGACGACCATCGCCACCTGACCGACCCGCAGCGCCTCCGTTGCTGCCGAATCATCCAGCAGCGAAACATCGAGCTCCTTGACCTGGCGGAGCGCCTCAGACAAGTCCGTAGAAGTCGCCTCTCGGTTTACCACGGCCACCGGGGTCCGCTCCCCGGCCCGGTTGCGGAAGGCAATGCCGAGGCCGGCGGCCAGCAGCACCGGGAAGATGAAGACCCAGAAGACTGCCTCGGGTTCCCGGAAGAATTCCCGATATCGGACTCGAGTCAGCTGCACCAGCGGCCGATCCGCCCACCGGCGAGGCTCACTCATCGCGTAAATGGCGGCCGGTCAGTGAGACGAAAACGTCTTCCAGCGTCGCCGAATGGGTTCTCAGCTCCGCGAGCTGGGCCCCCTGGCGGCGCAGCTCGCTCAGAAGGGCCGGCATCACCCGATGCAGCTCGGTGACGTGAAGCTTATAGGAACCGTTCCGGCGTTCCGCCGAGCAGACACCGTCGATTGCACGAAGGGCGTCTTCGTCGACCGTAGATGGCTCGGCCAGGGCGAATTCCAGTACGTGCTCCGCCTGGAGGGCCGCGATCAGCTCGCCGGGCGTTCCCAGGGCGATCGTCTTGCCGTGGTCTACGATCGCCACCCGATCGCAGAGCCGCTCGGCCTCGTCCATGTAATGGGTGGTGAGAAGAATGGAGCGGCCGTCCGATTTGAAACGCTCGATCAGCTCCCACAACTGGCGACGGGATTGAGGGTCGAGCCCGGTTGTCGGCTCATCCAGGAAGAGCAATTCGGGGTCGCCCACCAGCGCGCAGGCCAGGGCGAGCCGCTGTTTCTGGCCCCCGGAGAGCTGGCCCACCCGGGCGCCGGTCTTCTCCTGAAGCTGCACCATCGCGATCACGTCTTCTGAGGCTGGGCCGTGCCGGTAGAAGCTGCGAAAGAGCTGGACGGTCTCGAGAACTGTGAGCTTCTCGGAGAATTGGGTTTCCTGTAGCGAGATCCCGAGAAGCTCCCGGAGCTCGCGATCCTTGCGGCCCCATTGCCGGCCGAGCACCAAGACCTCACCGCTATCCGGAGTATTGAGGCCCTCGCAGATCTCGACCGTGGTCGTCTTGCCCGCGCCATTTGGACCCAGGAGACCGAAACATTCCCCCGGATATACGTCGAGACTGAGACCGTCGACGGCGACGACATCCTGATAAGATTTGCGGAGATTTCGAACCTGTAGTGCGATACCCTGGTAGCGAGTGCTCATCAGGGAATCATAACGCCGACCCGATGGGCCGGCGCAACACGCTACGTCGTCAGCCTCGGGGGCGTCCCGACCAGTTGTTCCGAATCGTTTCCCAGGCGCGTTGCCATTCGTCGGGGCTCACCAGGAGCAGATAACCGGCCAACACACCTGCCATGTAGACCGCGGTCTGAACCAGAGGGGAAGGGCTGGAGGAGGGGAGCAAGAGCATGCGTTGTTACCTCGATATTCCGGCGTTCTGAAACATTTGGGCGTTGAGTGCCTGGCGGATCCGCTCGCGCGAATCCACCAGATGAGCCCGGGTGTAGGAATCCAGCTCGATGGGGCGCCGCGCGAGTGCCCGGTCCAGCTTCGCGCCGAGATCCGCCAGCGTAGCGCGCGCTAGGGTACGGGCATCCTCGGGGGTATCGGGCAGCGGGTTCACCAGCATGCGGATCAGACTGTTGAGATATACTCGCTGGAGATCGCGGCGTACGGAGACCACATTGCGTGAAACGCCTGGCCCGCCCGACGGGTCTCCTATTTCCGCCCAGATGGCTCTCGTGAGCGTCGCGAACAGCTCGGGGATGCCGACCGTCGGTGCGTTCGGCGTGGCCCGAAGCTCCGCATCGCGGATCCGCTCCAGCACTACCGGGTCAAGCAGCTGGGTCAGGAGCGCCGACTGCTGGGTCGTAGCCCAGTCATGCAGGGGGAAATCGATCCGTCCGTCGGAGCTGGGATTGGAGCCCCAGTGTCTCCAGCGGTCGGGTCCCAGGTGGCTCAGCAGGCGAGGCGAGAAGTCGTAGGTCTTCTCTCCAAAGCCGGCCTCGGTGATGAACCTGAGCGCCTCACGCTGAACCGCAGCAGGAACCGTCGCGAACGATGGCCTGGCTGCCGGATCGCCCCGATGGTCCCGCGCCGTCACCGCTCCACCGAGGTACTTGGTCGTCACGAGGAGGGCATACCACCGATCGGTTAGTAGGTCGGTGAATGCGGACCGAAGCCGCGCGTATCCCTGTCCCGGAGCCACCATCCGGGTATCGAGTGAGTCGAACAGCCCGTTGATCAGGGTCACCCGCTCGCGAGCCCAGCCCAGGGGGTCGTTAGTCTGGTCGTACCGCGACACCGTCGGATCGAGTCCCAGCCCGCCGAACCCGGCGTCCTCATCGGTACCGTAGAGATGCGACGGGTCGGCGGCCTCCGCCGCGATGCTCTGCAACGCCTTGACCTCCGCGTCGGCCGTCGCCGGCGAGAGCACACCGTCCGATCCCTTGGCCGCGGTGACCACCGGCTCGCTCGGTCCCAGTGGGGTGTAGCCGTACCGTATCGCCCAGCGATCATACGAGCCGATCGTCTGGGGGTAGAAGTCGCCCTGCTTTTTCGGATCCAAGGAGAGGGCCGGTGGGTTGTAGTCCATGACCGAAACACCGAGCCCGTTGGTCTTGGTGTACGAACGATCGCTCAGCTGCGCCCGGCTCACCCCGGCGGACCCCCGAAAGTTGTGCCGCAGACCGAGCGTGTGCCCCACCTCGTGCATGATGAGCGCCTTGAGCGCCTGGCCGATATAGAGCCGGGCCGGGGCCTCGACATCAGGCTTGGATCGCCCGGCCAGCAACGCGCGGGTGAGGGTGCTTTGACGCCGCAAACCTTCACCTAGACTGCACCAGCGACTCTCTCCGTCGGGGCCGGTCGCGGCCGAATCCTCGATGAATGCGGAGCGTACCGCCAATTGAGGTGACACATATTCACCGGCATCGCCGCGCCAGGTCTGAATCCAGGCCGCGGAAACGAGGACATCGGAATTCAGGATTTCACCGGTACGAGGATCGACGTTGGACGGCCCTACCGCGTAGACGCTGCGATTGGTCGCGGTCCAGCGCACGGTCGAGTAGCGCGCGTCCTCCGCGCTCCAAAGGGTATCGTCCGGCGCGTCGAGCACCTGGATGGCATCCCGGAAACCGGCGTCTTCGAAGGCGCGGTTCCACTCCAGTATGCCGGCGCGCACCCAGGGTCTCCATTCCATGGGGACGGTGCGATCGATGTAGTACACGATCGGCTTGATCGGCTCGCTCAAGGCGGTGCCCGGGGTGCGCTTCTCCAGCCGCCAGCGGTTCACGAAGCGAACGAAGAAGCTCTCGGCGGTATCGCGCGAGAAATCCTTCATTGCCGACACGAAGTAGCCCACCCGCTCGTCGGCATAGCGGGGTCGCATCGGAACGGTTGGCAGCTCGAGGAGGGAATAGTGGACCCCGACGGGGATCCAACGGTAGTCCGCGACGGTTTCGAGGCCGAGATTGCGGTTGGCCTGGTAGGTGAGGCGGACATCCGCTTCCAGGTTGCCGGCAAAGAGCCGGAGCCGCTCGAGGGTGGAGCGGTCGCGATCGAGGAAGAAAGTGCCGCTGAGCTTCCGCTGCACCGCGATTCCCTGGAAGAACGAACCGAGATCGGCCCAGTCGGAGACGAGAAAGGGCGCGATATCCAGCAGGATCTCCCCGTTGTCTCGAACCGTGGCGATGGGGAACGACTGCGCCACCGAGTGACCGAAGGAGTAGGCCACGGTCCGTGCCATCGGCGTTCCTGGCGTGGCCGCAAAGTGGGGGTTCACTGCCCAGAGCTCGATCCGATCGTTGGCGCGATGGAATCGGACCAGATCGGAGCGTACCGACGTTCCGCCATCCAGACCGAGCTCGCCGATGCCTTGGGACAGTTGAGTTACCAGCAGGTAATCGCGATCGAGCTGGCCCGGCGCGAGCGCCAGATAGGCATTGTCCCGTTTTTTATAGAGGGTGAAGACGCCGCTTTGGATCTGGGCGCCCTTGGTGACTTCGGAGAAGGACCTCCAGGGGCCATCTTTTCGATCATCGTCCAGCTGGATGGCGGCGTCACCATTCCCGGTAACCACTGCAGTATCCACCGACGCAGCCGTGCGTGCGGGACTCGGCGAGTCCGGCGACTGCTGCGCGCTGGCGCTCATGGCGCCACACCCGGCCAGAACGACGCCGAGGAACCATCGAGCTGAGTGGGACACGGCAACTCCGGTTGGCATGAGCTATGAGCTATGAGCTATGAGCTATGGGCGGATTGCGTATCGGTTTCGGCTCTGGCCTGGCAGCCAATAGCCGACAGCCGATAGCCTCCTTCCCGGCGGGGAGGGGGCAAGTTGAGGGCCGCCAGCGGAAGTGACTGTAAATCGAGGATTTCAGTGAGGTTGCGAGGATTAGACCTTTCAAAAAGCCTGTCCCGGGGGCAAAAAGCGTGAGCGACCCAATTCTTGACCTAAGCGCGCCACGCTACTACTTTTGCAAGTCTGCCCCGGAATGGGGCTTTGTCCTTTTCCAAAGCTCGCAGGATATGCCGACTATCAATCAGCTCATCCGGCACGGCCGGAAACACGTCGAAGCCAAAGACAAGGCGCCAGCGCTTCGGTCCAACCCCCAGAAGCGCGGTGTGTGCACCAGGGTTTACACCACCACTCCGAAGAAGCCCAACTCCGCGCTTCGGAAGGTGGCCCGCGTGCGGCTCACTAACGGCTTCGAGGTCACGGCCTATATCCCCGGTGAAGGGCACAACCTGCAAGAGCACTCGATCGTGCTCATACGGGGTGGCCGGGTGAAGGACCTGCCGGGCGTCCGCTACCATATAGTGCGCGGAACCCTGGACTCGGCCGGGGTAAACGACCGGCGGCAAAGCCGCTCCAAATACGGGGCCAAGCGGCCGAAGGCTGGTGGTGGTAGCGCCGCGGCCGCGAAGGGGGCCAAGAAGTGAGCCGCCGCAATAAGTCGGTCAAGCGGCCGGTGCCGCCCGATCCGCGCTACGATAGCCAGACGGTCTCCAAGTTCGTCAATAATCTGATGTACGAGGGGAAGAAGAGCGTGGCCGAAGGGATCTTCTACACGGCCATGGACATGATTGAAGAGCGCACCGGCCAGCCAGGGGTCTCGGTCTTCAAACAGGCGGTGAACAACGCCAAGCCCAGGTTACGGGGCCACCCACCGTGGGTCCCCTCCCGATTTCCCCGAGGAGTGGATTGCAACCATGATGGAAGTGAAAGTGTCCCTCGAGTTCGCGTGTTGTTGTTGTCAGCATGCGGTAAACGTGACACTGAAGTG